>NZ_JBQFPE010000012.1:0-167271 GCF_056534225.1 Ruegeria sp. E1
ATCATAAGCTGGCTTTCGACTTGATACGACAAACGAGTCATTCGCTCGTTAATTTCGAAAGCGTCAATGGCTGAAAGTTTGCAACGGAACCTGTTGATGGTGACGGACACAATCGGGACGATCCATGCACGGTATTTTGGTCAGCCGGACCTGTCAGTGGTCGTCGGTCACGATCTGCACAATGGGGTGTACCGGCTTTATCCTTCGACCAATGGTGGCGACACCGTCACGGCACATGGCGGGACGTTTGAGGATAACGACGTATTCGCAGACCGATTTGACGACCTGCGGTGGGAGAAGCCTTGCGGTTCGGTCAGCGGTCACAGGATGTGTTGGGCTGGCAGTCTTTCACCACCAAGGCTGCGATCAAGGCGGGTGTTCTCCATTGCATAACACTGGCCTTTCTGGGGCTGTTCTTTGTTGGGCTGATCGGTTGGTCCATCGACTATCAGGGAGAGTGGAATTCCGGCTCGGACAAATCCCTTGAAACCGGATTTAGCTGGCTGTGGCAAATGCACCGAACCCTGTTTCTGGCGGCAGTGTTGGCCAGTGCCGGGGCAATGATAGGGCTGGCGGTTTGGGCCCATGATCCGGATTTGGTCGAAGACTTGCAACCGGGCGACGTCTTCGCGCTGCTGCCGGACACGATCCAGCCCGACAAGGTCATACAAGGGGTCGTTGTCGATCATGCCGCGGAACAGGTTCATTTCAAAAATCAAAGCGGACCCAGTGTGTCTCACTACAATGTTCTGGTCCGGATCAACGAGGTGTTCTCTCATTCGGTCTGGCTAAGGATCAGCCTCGACAACATCAAACCGGTGCGGGATTGGGTGGAGGGCAGCGCCGTTGTCGACGGTCTGCCTCAACCCTTCGTTGTGTAAGGCGATCTGTCGATCATGCCGCAAAACCTGAACCGAACGCGCGTCGGGATCGACGGTGAATAGAGCGCTGGCTGCAGTTTTTTCTTCAGCTAAGACCGCTTTTCAAACGGAGATGACAATGACACCCACCCGATATCCCTAGTTATGCCTGATATTGCCGATGGCTTTGATTGGCACCGGTTGCAGCTCTTCCCAAAACGTCAAGTCTGATGATGCGCAGCCTGCAACAGGCGAGCAGCCGCAGCGCGCGACCATTTGGGAATTCGCCCCCGGTGATGACGGAGATCTGGTGTTGGATTGTGCTGGTGGGTCCATGAACCTCATCGCAAACTCGCAGACCTACCCGCTGAGGGAAGGCGAGTTGCTGGCCATTCCGGTCTCAAAGCCAACCGAAGTGGACCTGGAGTGCAAGGTTGCAAATGGTACTTTCTCGACCGGAAGCAAATGCTTTGATCAGGGGCATCTGCGGGCGCTGTTTCTAGATGGGAAGGCGATCCTCGGCTGCTATAAGGGCCGGTTCCGGCAGAGCTTTGATGCCCCGCCTTCGGTCAGCCGTGCAGGGCGTCGATGATCTGCCGGGGTGTCATCAGATCCTGCAGAGCCCGGTGAATGCTGGCATTTGCCTCGCTCAACGGCGCGTTGCCCACGTTAAACCCCATGAAACTATGCGGCAGGCTGAGCGCCAGATAAAACCGCCTGCCGGAGAAAGCCGCTGCGCAATAGGCCCTGCCGCCCTGATACTGCTTGGCAATGTCCACAAGCGTATAGGTGAATTCAGGTTTGATGTTTTGGGCAAGCTTGTCAGGATCGTCGGTGTAGACCTCAAACACCTGCTCTGCGTCCTGCAGCCCCAGATCCCAGCGATGGGGCGGAAGGGTGTTTCTGGAGGCCCAAGAATAGAGCTTGTTCAGCGTCTCGCCAAAGTCATGCACGAAGACGGTGCGTGGCATGTCGACGGGGCAGTCGATCTCAAGTACGATGCCGGAAAACAGGGTTCTGGTTTTTCGTTTGTCGTCGTGGTCGCGGTAACTTTCAGTGCAACCAACCTTGAGCAATTTGTAGCCCGTATCCCGCCATGTGCCGGTGATGGCAGATTCTTGTCGAACCCGCTCGGATTTTGGCAGGATTTGCAGATCAACAAGCTCATTAATGGGCAGGAACCTGGCAGGGACCTCTTGGTGCAGTTCCATGTTGCCGAGAAACCTGCACAGGATCGGACGCACGAAGTCCGTTACATCCGCGGCGACCTTGCTGCCGCGCTCGAAATAGATGATCAGCGCTGCGCCGCCCCCAAAGGCAAAGGGGAAAATCCCCAACAGCGGGTGAACTTTGAACGAGGCCAGGGCCGCAAGTATCACGGACACCGCAAGGATCAGCTTTACCCAGATCATACTGCGTGCAACTGCGGCCTGACGTTCTTGTTCCTTGTCGCGCAGAAAAGGCGCGATTTGGCGGTCATATACCTCTGAGAAACCGGTCTCATACGGGGCTTGTTCGACGAAACTATATTCTGGCATCTTCATGTCTTTGAACGTTGCACAATTCGGAGTGTAGCAGTGGCAACACTTCAGTGGGATCCCCCGCGATGTGTCAATTGTATCAGTTCTGACCTTGGCGCGCCCTGTCCCAATGGGTGCGTGCAAACTCAGCCAGTATTTTTCACAGATGCCTTGCATCGTATTTTGGGCGGTCTGGATCACCTCTGTGTACTGCGCCAGTGCGTTTAGATCAGCGGTGAAATCGTCAAGATAGTCGTAGTTGAGGTAAACCTTGCAACAGGCACGGCACTTTCTATGCTTACATGCGGCGGGGTGCCAACATAACCTATCTAACTCAAACCAAGGATAAATTCGTCTCGGGCGGTTCAGCTAGGTCCAAGATCAGCAAGAATTCCGATGAAACGTAAATTCGTCACTTCCGGAGGGAACACTATGAAGAGAATATTCCAAACTGCCGCTTTGAGCACGATCGCTTTCGTCTCGGGAATTGCATCAGCGGGTGCCGAAGAGTGGCGGTTTAATAATTTCCTGCCCGAAACCCGCCCGGAATCAGCGGAACTTGAACGCTTTGTTGAAGATGTAAACACTGCCCTTGCTGGCGAGAGTGAACTGAAGCTTTACAGTGGCGGCTCTCTGGGCTTGCCAAATACCGATACGCTGCGCTTTCTGCCCAAAGGTGCAGTTGAGATGAGCCTGATCTGGGCGAACTATCTGGGTCGCGACGCGCCTGCGCTTAGCTCGGTTGTTGTTCAGGGCACCATCGGGTCGATCGAAGAGTTCGAGAAAGCGATCCCGACGGTTCGCGAGATCTATGAAGAGGAATTTGCAGACTGGGGCGTCACGTCCGTGGGATATGTTCCGATTCCGATGCTGTCGGTTTCGGTCTTCTGCCGGGATGAGCCGGTGCGCACGATCGACGCGCTGAAGTCCAAAAAGCTGCGTGTCTGGGCGCGCGACCAGGTTGAAACTTTCACCCGTCTTGGTGTGGCCGCACAGATCATTCCGCAGGAAGAAATGTATGTCGCGTTGAAAACCGGCGTGGTTGACTGCGCTTTGTATCCGGCGCTTTACGCGCACACGGTATCTTTGCAGGAAGTCGCCAAATATGCCTCGTTCCTGTATCCGATGGCGTCCGGGCCCTACGTGATCGGGGTTGCGACCGATAAATGGGACGCCACGGACGACGCCACTAAAGCGGCGATTACCACGGCAGCAGATGCCTTGTGGAAACGTACCAACCAATATGAAGATGACTTTGAACGCGAGCTGGCTGCGCGCGACAAACTGGGCGAGGAAGGCGTGACCTGGGGTGAAGATTTCTCGCAGGAAGACCGCGATCTGTTCGTATCCAACGTCACCGAAATCTGGGCGGAGCTTGCGGAAGAGGCGGGCGGCAACGCGCCTGAATATCGCCAGCGTGTCCTGACCGCTCTGGGTCGCTGACACAAGGATGACGCGCAGCGTGAAACACATGATCGCGCGGGGGCTGGACCGTCTGGCCCTTGCCTGCGCTGCGGCGGCGGCTTTCGGAATGATCGCCATCGTTGGTCTTATCGTGACCAGCGTTTTGATGCGCAAATTTGCCAACACACCGCTGCATATCACCGAAGAAGTTGTTGGCCTGTTGCTGAGTGTTTCGCTGTTTCTGGGCCTGCCCATGGTAACGCTGCGCGCCAAACATGTCCGCGTGTCGCTGCTGGCTGACATGCTGAAAGGCAGGCTGCATGACGCGATGCAAATCGCAGCCCTTCTGGTCGGCATCGCATTTTTCCTCTGGCTGATCGTCGAGACGATCCCCTGGTTCGAATTTGCCTTCAAGCGCAGCCTCAAAACCGAGACCACTCGGATCCTGCTTTGGCCATGGATGGCGCTGATGCCGATCTCGCTTGCCCTGACCATGTCCATCTTTGTGGCGCGGCTGGTCGGTGTTCTGGACCGCGTGGACGACACCGAAGCGGACATCGAATGATCCCCCACGAAAGAGGCCGATAGATGTCGTTCTGGCTTACGTTGACAAGTGCGCTGGTTGCCACCGCCGGTACCGGCGTGGCGCTTGGGGCGGCCCTTGGCCTGACCGGGCTTCTGATCCTGCATTTTTTCTCGAACGGGGCGACCTCGCTGGCCGTAGACGCGATCTGGAGCGTCTTTAACTCGTTCACGCTCAGCGCGGTTCCGATGTTCATCCTGCTGGGCGAAGTGCTTTTACGCAGCGGCATCAGCGAACGGGCGTATTCTGCATTCTCTCCGCTGTTTCGCCGCATCCCTGGCGGGTTGCTGCACACAAATATCGCTGTCTGTACCCTGTTCGGTGCGGTCAGCGGTTCCAGCCTGTCGACCGCAGCGGCGGTGGGCTCGGTCGCTTACCCCGAGATGTCCAAACGCGGTTATGACAAGGACACCATCGTCGGCAGTCTGGCTGGCGGTGGCACCCTTGGCCTGTTGATCCCGCCCAGCCTGTCCTTCCTGATCTATGGCGCGCTGACTGAAACCTCGATCGGTCGCTTGTTCGCAGCCGGTATTATCCCGGGCTTTCTGGTTGGACTGATGTTCATGACCTACCTGTTCGTGAAAAGCACCAGGAACCCGGCCATCGCCCCCCGCGATGAGACCCCGTTACCCCTGCGCGAAACACTGGCTGGTTTCAAACAGATTTGGCCGTTGCTGGCGTTGATCGTCGCGGTCATCGGCAGCATCGTCGGTGGATTGGCAACACCCACCGAAGCGGCCGGAGTGGGCGTGGTTCTGGCCGTCATTATCTCGTCCATTTGGGGCGATCTCACCTGGAAGAAGCTTGTCGAGGCGGTCTATCAGTCCGTCCTCTTGTTCGCCTCGGTCGGGTTTTTGGTGCTGGGCGCCACCATTCTGGCGAAGTCGACCAGCATTCTGGGCGTACCACAACAGATCCTAGAGGTCGTGGCGGAAAGCGGGATGGGCACCTATAGCGTGCTGTTGATCGTGGTGCTGATCTATCTGGTGTTGGGCTGCTTTTTCGACGGTCTTTCGCTGATGATCATGACCCTGCCGGTGGTGTTTCCGCTACTGACCGGGCTGGGTTTCGACCCGATCTGGATCGGGGTTATCATCACCATCGTCATCGAGATCGGACAGGTCACCCCCCCGGTCGGGCTGAACCTGTCGGTCCTGACAGCGTTGACCAATAACGAGGTAAGCCTGGGCCGCGTCGCAGTTGCAACCGTGCCCTATTGGCTCATCCATCTGTTTACCATCCTGATCCTGACCCTGTTCCCGGCGCTGGCGCTGTTCCTGCCAGACCTGTTGTTCTGAGGGCGGCCATTTGCGTTAATGGATTTTAACCTCCAGGAAACCAAAGTGTCATAGCCGCCTTCCACCTGACATTCAGAGGGGGCGGGACTGTATCCGGTTGCATGTACCGGCCCGTTTCCGTTGGGAGGCATTGCCATGTATGACGACATTCAAATCAAAAGCGGACAGTTCGTCGACCATTCCAGAAACGACTTGATCGAGATTGGTCTGAAAGCCGCAAGCCTTGAGTTGCGTGAACAGGTCAAGCTGTGGGAGTGCCACACCGATGAAAAAGCGGATGTCGCCCGCGATCTGATGCGTGGGGTCAGGACGCTGTTGCGGGAATGCGTGCCGGATAGGCGGCTTCGTACACTCTCGATCGGATCAAGCGAAGAGCCGCAGTTTCAGCTGTTGCACGCGCTCTCTGATGATGGACTGTGGCTCTATGATTGCGATACTGCGGCGATTGAGGCGTTAAAAACACGCGCTGAACAGTTGTTGCTGAGCGATGTATATACGGTCCAAGGCGACTATCTTCGGGATTTCCGTAATGCGCAGGCAGCCAATGCCACATTGCACACGCGGTTGGGTGCCGCACCGTTCGATCTGGTGACCCTTCACCACGCGCTTTATTACAGCCAGCCCGAAGACTGGCCGGGACTGGTGCAGACCCTTTGCGATCAGGTTCTGCGCGCACCCGGCAGGCTGCATCTGGCTCTTATGTCCTCATCGACCAAGCGTCCTTATTCGACAACGTGGCTTTATAACCGCTTTGCCGAAAAATTCTGCGGAACGCGCAATACGCAGAACCTGTTGGAGCTGCCTGCGCGGGTCAAAGCGCTGCCAGGAGGTGGGGACTTGTATTTTACCACCCGAAGCAGCGCAGTCAGGTGCCGCCCCGAGCGGTTCGAAGACCTGATGGCGGTTGTCTGGATGATCATGCTTTTTCCGCAGGTTCATGATTTCAGCGTCGATCAGCGGGTTGAGATTACCGAATTTGTGCTGGATGAGTTCTGGCTTCCCGGGCGCGATCTTGTGCAGGTGCAGGACTATGTCACCGTCACCAAATCACTGGAAACAAGGCATGCCTGGCAGGAATGAGTTGGGGCTATTTGGCGCGGTGTTTCTCGGTCCAGTCCAGACAGGATCGCAGCAAGTCGAGATATAGCCGGGGGCTATAGCTGTCGTGATCTGCACCGCGATAGCCTACCAGATGCGCATCCGCGCATCCGCGCCAACGCGCTTCAGCGCGCGGTAGAATTCCTGCAACTGGGTGAAGGGCACATTGTCATCCAGCAGCCCGCCCTGAATCAGGATCGGCGTGGTGACGTTTTTGACGTGAAAGATCGGCGAGCGGTCAAGGAACATCTGCAGATTGTCGATGAAGCTGCCGCCAAGATACCAACTGGTCTGAAAGTACCCGTTTGTGCCTTCAAGGCTGATATAGTCGGTCTCACCTGCGATGGGGCAGGCCGACTTGAACCGGTCGGTCTGGGTCACGATCCAGCTGGTCAGGGTGCCGCCGTTGCTTTGGCCCATGACAAAAAGCTGTTCGGGGTCGGCAAGGCCTGTGTCGATGACATGATCGACACCGCTCATGATGTCCTGATAATCAGGCCCGCCGAAATGGCCGATCAGATCCTCACGGAATGTGCGGCCATATCCCAAAGTGCCGCGATAGTTCACGCGCAGTACAAAGTAACCCCGTGCAGTATAGGCGGCAGTTGCAAAGAACTTGATCAGCGGCAGGTATTCATTGAAATCGGCCCCGTTCGGCCCGCCATGGAGCTGCACCACAAGGGGATAGCTCTGGCCGGACTGATAGGTCTCGGGATAGCTCAGGACGCCCTCGACCTCAGTGCCGTCCAGCGAGGTCCATTGTACAAGTTCGGTCTTGCCCAGCGGGATTGCCAGAGAGGCATCGTTGACGCCGCTGATCTTTTGAGGGGCGAAGGTCCGAATGTCGCTCAGGTAGATCTCGGGCGGTGCGGCCGAGGTCTGGCCGATAAAGGCGAGCTTGTCGTTGTCCGGGCTGACATGCACATAAGACGAGGTCAGATAGGTGTTCAGCCCCGGTGTCGCAATATCCTCGGGCGTGCCAAACACCTTTTTGAAACCGCCCCCATCCACAGGCATCTGGTAGAAGGAATAGCTGACCCTGTCATTTTCGATGTAATAGATGCTTTGGGAATCTTGCGCCCATTGCCAGATGAAGGGCAGCCGGTTTTTTGAGGCAGGCAGTTCGACCACCTCGCCACCGTCCGTAGGCCACAGTTTGATGTCCCAAAGAAAGGACCACATAAACGCTCCGGGGGCGTTGATAAAGGCGATCCACTTGCCATCGGGCGCGTAGCGCGGGAAATATTTCCAGTTGTCATTATCCGGGGCGATTGGTGTGATCTTTTGGCTGGCGGTTTCCACAATCGACAGCTGCGCTTTTGTCCAATAGTCCAGCCCCGGGCGTTCCTGATGGGCAAAGACCAGCGCCGTGCTGTCCGGGGCCCAGTCATAAGCCCAGTTTCCGCCCCACGCACTGACCGAAAACGCGGCCTTCTATGTCAGGTTCACTGGCGCGGTGGCTTTGCCATCCTCGGCCAGCTGCATCAGCCACAGATGGTTTTTGACATAGGTGTCTGCGTCATCCAGCGGCGGTGCAACATAGGTAGGATCGGCCATCACAAACGCGATCGAGCGGCCATCGGGGGACCATTTGAAACTTTGAATATCGGTCTTTTGGTGCGTGACAGGCCGACCGTTGCCGCCCACGGCTGGCACAATCCAGATATTGTTCGCGCCAGTTTCGGATGAGAGATAGGCAACATGTCCACCATCCGGCGACCATTGCGCGCCGGAAATATGCGGCGAAGCCGCCAACAGAGTCTTGATATTCTGACCGGCCAAATCGGATACAACGAATTCGATCAGATAGGCGTCATCCGTCAGCGAGACACTGTTGATCCCATAGAGCAGGTGCTTGCCGTCCGGTGAAAAGGACAGGTCCGACAGACGCTTGACCTTCAGGCTTGCCTCGGGCGTCCAATGTTGTTGCGCCTGGGAGACCGGTGCGGACCAAGTAGCCGAAATTCCGACTGCCAAAGCCAGCGCATATCTCAGTCGGGACAAAGCCATAACGATCTCCGTCAGGTTTCAGGGGCGGGTTCGTGTCGAACCGGACATTTCATTGTGGTCGGGATCGAAGCTAGCAGAGATGGCCCGTTCCATCGACTCTAAGGTTTGGGTGGATAGAACATCTCAACCCGGATATGCTGGCATAACATTTTATCAGCAAAGGCAAATTCATCCTGCGCAATGGCAGATCAGCCCGCAAAACCTAAACCCGGCCTGTTGAGCTGGGTGCGTGCCGAAATCCCGACGGCACTGATTATCGTAACGCTGGGCATATTCCAGTTCGGGGCGGACGGGTTGCTGTACGATCTGACAAACCTCTGGCTGGCGGGGCTGCTATTTGCGGTGATCTTCACGGTCATGATGTGGGCCTGCTTTGCAGTTGTCCGTCATGCCGACGCGCTGGCCGAGCTTCTGGGTGAACCCTTTGGCACGCTGATCCTGACGCTGGCTGTGATCGGGATCGAGGTTTCGCTGATCGCAGCCATCATGCTGACGGGCGAGGCTGCGCCCACGCTGGCGCGCGATACCATGTTTGCGGTGTTGATGATCGTGCTCAACGGTCTGGTCGGGCTGGCGTTGTTGATCGGCGCGCTGCGCCATCGTGAACAGGACTACAGCCTGCAAGGGGCGCGGGCCTTTATGGCAGTTCTGCTTCCGTTGGCGGTGCTCAGCCTGATCCTGCCGAAATTTACCGTTTCAACCGATGATCCAACCTTTTCTGTCCCGCAAGCCGCGTTTTTCGGGATCATCATCGTTCTGCTTTACGCTGCATTCCTGACGGTTCAGACAATGCGGCATCAGGGCTATTTTCTGCAGCCGGAACGCGAGGACAAGACCGGGCATATCGACGATCACGGGCACGGCCCGGTACATTCAGTCGGCTATCACACGTTGCTTTTGCTTTTGACGCTTGTTCCGATCGTCCTGCTATCCAAGCGGATGGCAAAGCTTGTTGATGTCGGCATCGTTCAGGCCGGGGCGCCTCTGGCCCTCGGCGGTGTGGTCATTGCGCTGCTGGTGCTGACGCCCGAAGGGCTGGCCGCGCTCGCCGCTGCGCGAGCAAATCACCTGCAACGTTCGGTCAATCTGTTACTGGGCTCGGCTTTGGCAACCATCGGGCTGACTGTTCCTTGTGTTCTGGCGATAAGCCTGATCACCGGTGCCCACACGGTGCTTGGCCTGAGCGACAGTTCCATGGTGCTGCTGCTTCTGACACTGGTGATGAGCGTCATGACCTTTGGTGGGGTGCGCACAAATGTGCTGAACGGGGCGGTCCACTGCGTTTTGTTCATCGTCTTCGTGGTGCTGATCTTCAGCCCCTGAGACGCAGGCGCGTTAGGCAAATAGGGGACCTATGCCTTAACTAACTTTGGACGGTCGCGTCTCGGCCCAATTTTGCCAACGAACCCTTATGGTTCTGCAGAAGGACCCGCCGTTATTGAACCCATCAGTTGCAAGCCGATTGGCCTGCATACATTCCAAGGCCGGCACCGGCTGCAGTTGCAAGCGTCTGGCCTGTTCCACCGCCGAAACGGTTTCCAACTACGCCGCCAATCGCCGCACCCCCTAATATACCTGCAGCGCAACGGGCGTCATGCTGTACTTGCGCCTGGGTTGCAGTTGTCGGTGCACCACATGCCGCAAGGGCCAAGGTGCCACCGAGCAGGCACGCTGCTGTCATCTTTTTCATGACGGTTTCCTTCCGTTTACTCGTATGTCACTACCTCTTGATGTGAGACATGTAGGTTCGGTCAACGGTCACTCCAACCCATCGACGGCAAAAACTGACAGAATGCCGCGCCTCCGAAGGGCCACGGCACAGGGTTGATCCGAGTTGGCAGATGGTGATGATTGTCGAGTCTCTAACCCAGCCGCTTTTTGAACCTAAGCGTTGCTGCCAGCAGCCCGAAAATCGCAAAACCAGTCATCCAAAGAAGCCCCCAGCGTAGGTCGAATAGCGAAGCATCCCTCAGAACGACGCCCCGGATCATCTCCATGAAATGGGTTGCGGGAAGGACTTGGGCGATGATCTGAACCGGTTTGGGCATCCCGTCAAAGGGGAACATGAAGCCGGACATCAGGATCGAAGGCAGCAGGACAAAGATCGTCATTTGCATCGACTGAAGTTGGTTTTGGGCAAGAGTCGAGATCACCAGCCCCAGCGACAGGCTGGCGATGATGAACAGCAGCGTCACGACCAACAGAGCACCCAGGCCACCGTTGACCGGGACATCGAACAGGACATGCCCGAGGCCGAGGATGATTGCGACCTGTATCAGGCCTAGAAAGATATAGGGGATGATCTTGCCGATCATCAGTTCGATCGATTTGATCGGAGTGTTGATCAGCATCTCCATATTGCCCCGCTCGCGTTCCCGCACGATAGCGGCTGAGGTGAACAGGATCATCGTCATGGTCAGGATCACGCCGACAAGACCCGGCACAATATTCACCGCCGACCGCTGTTCAGGGTTGAAATACAGCGTGACCTCAAAGGTGGGTACCTGCCGGTTTGGTGGTTGCCTCAGAAGTTCGCTCAGGGGCATCGTCCTTAGCGACTTTATCGCGCTGGCGACCATTGTGTCTGAGCCATCGACGATCCAATGAGCCACAGGTCGGCTGCTGGTCTGGTCTGTCGCGTTGGGCAGGCCCAGCCCGACTGACGGGCTGCGGGCAAGGCGTTGGCTGACGTCCGGTGGGATGATCAGCGCGGCCCGCACGCGGGATTCGGTGATCGCGCGTTCGGCTTCTCGCGGAGTGGTCAGTTCTTCGGTAATGGTCACGACCTGCGTGGCCTGAACGACCTGCGCCAAGGTACGGGACAGCTCGGTCCGGGACTGGTCCACCAGTGCCACAGGCACATGGCGCAGGTTGGTGTTGATGGCATAGCCAAACAGCAGCAGCTGGATCAGAGGGATCATGATGACCATGGCAAATGTCATCTTGTCCCGCCGCAGTTGCAGCAGCTCTTTCTTCAGCACAGCAGCGATGCGGCGGGGTGAGATCACTGTTCCGGCCCCCGTGTTGCGCTGACAAACACGTCTTCCAGATTTGGTCGTTGCGGGGACAGGGACAGGCCGGTAAACGCAGCAAGTTGGCCGCGCAGCATGTCTACCGGCTGAGGTTCGGATTTGTCCACCAGAACCCGCAGCCGCGATCCCACTTGTGCGGTTGACAGGATCTTGGGTCGACCGTCCAGCGCGTGTTTGACCTTTCTCAGATCAGGCCCCTCAACTTCGACAACATCGGCCTGCAGATCATCCATCAACTGGCGCGGAGAACCATCGGCCTTTTTAACCCCATGTTGCAGGATCGCCAGCCGGTGACAGCGCTCGGCCTCGTCCATGAAATGGGTCGACACGATCATCGTCGCGCCCTGATCGACCAGATCGAACAACTGTTCCCAGAACGTCCGACGGGTTTCGGGGTCAACGGCCGAGGTCGGTTCATCCAGAAACAATAATTTGGGTCGGTGCATCAAGGTGGCGGCAAGGGCAAGTTTCTGTCGCTGCCCGCCGCTCATGCTGCCGCTGAGCTGATCAATATTGGATGTCAGGTCATAGGTCTGCAGTAACTCTTCAATCCGATCCTTGGCCATTTTCGCCGGGATGCCATAAATCTCTGCTGCGAAACGAAGGTTTTCCAGCACTGTCAGGTCACGGTAGTACGAAAAGATCTGGGTCATGTACCCGATCTCATTTTTCAGCGGTTCTGCAGCCTCGGGCATGGATCGTCCCAGAACCTCGATGGCTCCGCTCGTCGGGGTCAGCAACCCGGTCAACATGCGCATGGTCGTCGTCTTGCCGCAGCCATTGGGGCCCAGAAACCCGTAGATCTGACCAGTGTGAATCTCTAAATCCAGATTATTGACAGCAGTGTTCTCCCCAAACCGGCGGGTCAAGCCCTTCGTCGAGGCGACCACATCGCTCATGGCATGGGAACCTGCACGGGCACTCCGGCTGGTAGGTCCGGTGAGGCGTTGGGCAGGTCGATCTCGGCCAGATAGACAAGGCGCGTGCGGTCATCCTCGTTCAACCCGTAATAGGGCGTGAACGACGCGTCGTCACTGATCCAGCGGATCACACCGTCCAGCGGATCAGCCAGCCCGTCCACGCGCACGTCCAGCGTGTCGCCGGGTTTCAGATTGACGCGATGCGGCTCGGGCACATAGACGCGCGCGTATGGCGTCTGGCCAGTGACCATCACGGCAACAGGGCTGCCGGATGTCACGCGTTCGCCCAGATTCCACGGCAAGGAATCCAGCACACCGTCGCGGGTGGCCGTGACCGTCAAATCGTCCAGCACGGTCTGTTCGGCGGCGACCGAGGCTTCTGCCGCCCGCACATTGGCCTCGGCAACCGCAAGGTCTTCGGGGCGTGTGCCGTTCTGCAACTCTTTCAGGGACTCCTGAGCGCTGGCCAGTTCAGCCCGCGCGGAATCGCGCAGGGCCAGATCATTTGCCACCTGCGCCTCGGTCACGACCGAGTTTTCGACCAGTCTGGCGTTTCGGTCATAGATGGCCTCGGCATCGGCAAGGCGCGCAACAGCGCCTGCAACCTTGGCCTCGGCAATCGCAATCTCTTCCTCGCGCGGGCCCACCTGCAGTTTCAGAAGCGTGGCCTGCGCCTTTTCCAGTTCAGCCTGCGCCAGGCTGAGCTTGGCTGTCTGCAATGTCGGATCCAGCTGAACCAGAGTATCCCCGGCCTTGACAACAGTCCCTTCGGCTACCGGCAAATCTACCACGATTTCGCTGGCCGTCGCTGTTAGGGCGACCCGGTCGCGCGCCAAAACGCCCAAGGCAACGCTTGTATCCGACCCGGAGCACCGGTCCAGAAAGGCGGGAAACACGGCCGCCAAAATCAATGGTATGGGAATTGTCATGTTCAGCAAGGCGTCTCTCCGGCAACTGGCCTCTGATCGTATCGGGCTGGTTTTTGAAGCATACAATCAGCTAATTCGATTTGTATATATCGTCCTTCCGCCTGCTCATTCGGGCAGGCGCGTCAGCCAATCTTCCAGCTTTTGACCAATCAGGTGAGGGTCGTCTTCCTGCAGGAAATGAATGCCCTGTCCGAAATCCACCAATTCGAGATTGCTGATAGCCTCGCGACACCACTCGACCTCTTTTGGCCCGATGGTTCCACCGGGTGTGGCGTAGAACATCAGCATTGGAGTTTGCGTCTCGGCCAGCCAACGGCTGTAACCACTGACAATGTCATGTACATCCGCCGGTGTACCGTCGATCGGAATCTCGCAGGGCCACACCCGAAGCGGTTTGCGGCTACGCGGGGTGGGGAATGGGGCACGATAATGCTCCATCTCCTGCGGGGTCAGGTCGCGCACGATGGCACTTGGCAGGATTTTCTCGACGAACATGTTTAGTCCCGAGATCATCGCCCATCCCAGACCGGGTGTTCGCATCATGCGAAATCCGGCACGGAAATCAGGTGGAAATCCGGCCCATGTCATCGGGCGGACCACGCCTTCCATGAAGGCGATCCCGCGAATATTCTCTGGGTGTCGGTGCGCATAGTGAAAGCCCAATGCTGAACCCCAGTCGTGGATCACGAGCGTCACGTTGGTCAGCCCGAGCGCCTTGATAAACCCGTCCAAAAAGGGAACGTGGTCGACAAAGCGATAGGGAATATCCGGCTTGTCTGACTTGCCCATACCGATCAGATCCATCGCGATGGCGCGACCTTGCCGGGCGGCATAAGGGATGATGTTGCGCCACAGATAGGAAGAGGTCGGATTGCCATGTAAAAACAAAACCGGCGCGCCTTCGCCTTCGTCGACATAGTGGATACGCTGCCCATTCACCTCGACATATCTCGATTCAAACGGGAAGTCGGGTGAAATCGCCTGTGTGCTGCTCATTGGGCGGCCCTTTCTGCATTCTGGGTTTCTTCGATCAAAGCCAGCGCCTCATCATACCATGCAGGCCGGGACGCCCATCCGACGATTGAGTTAACGTGGCCGGTGGACGGGCGCGACAGGCTGCCAACGGGAACAACCAGAAACTTCCCGTTCTGCGTCTCAAAGGGCAAGGTTGTTCCGCAGCTCTCGCAAAACACGCGACGCACCTGGGAATTAGGCACATCGAAAGTTGTCAGTTGATCCTGCCCTTGCAGCCATTCGATCTGATCAGGCGTTGTGAAGGCATTCGCTACATGAGCCGACCCCGAGGCCTTTTGGCAAAAGTCGCAATAGCACAATTTGAAGGCGGCCATGTTGTCCTGCACGCGATAGCGTACCGCGCCGCAGATACATTGCCCGTCGATCATGTTCGGGTGAACCATCGGAATACTCACCTCAGCCGCGATACGCAAAATACGCGCGGACGGATGCGGTGAACGTCAGGCCCATGCCGATGATCGCGATGACAAAGCCGATGACTGCGGTGGCCGGGATCGAGACCAGAAAATCAACGGCAATTGAGGCGCGGATACCGATTAGGCTGCGTTTGAGGATGGACACCACGATGCAGGCAAAAGTCACCATGTACCCCAGCATCGTATAGAGCATCAGGTTGGCGGCTTGCGGGCCGGCCAGCTCCCCGACCTGTAGTCCGTAATATTTGAAAGCAGCGAAGAAGCCGAAGGCCAGCAGGATTTTCAGTGCATTCAGAATGAAGATCACACGCAGGATGATGGGTTTTGAGGCTCCGGTTGTCGGGTCTATGGCGGTCATATCAAGTCTCCATTTCAGTGGGGGCACGCGGCATTTGCTGTGATCCGCTCGCATTGCTATCCATGTGGATAGGAACTAATAACTATCCACATGGATAGAAAAAGCAAGGAGAATTCTGTGGCGCGCAAACGCAAGACGGATCACGACAGTGCTGTGGCAGGCGCGCTGGACCTGTTCTGGCGGCGGGGTTACCACGGTGCCAGCACGCGGGAGCTTGAACATGAGACAGGTCTTACCCGGTTCACACTGCAGACCACCTATGGCGGGAAAGAGAAGTTTTTCCTAAAGACTCTCGACACTTATCTGGACAACGCCGAAGCGCGGCACTTTCCCGACCCCGACACCTGTTCGCTGGAAGACCTCGGCAACTGGTTCCGGAGCATCGCCTCGGCAGATCGTATGCCGAAGATCGAGGATGCGGGGTGCCTTGCCTTCAACTCGATCAGTTCATTTGACCGCACAGACCCCGAGGTGAACGCCCGAATCGAGAGATACCTGACCGCGCTGGAGGGTCGCTTTGCAACAATCCTTAGCCGCGCCAGATCACAGGGCGAGCTGCGCGCCGATGTCGATCCGGATGAAGGCGCAAAACTGCTGATCGGTCTTTTATTGGGGCTTCACACCATCATGAAGGCCCGGACGTCTGACCAGTTCCCGCAGAGCTATGCTGACGCGGCGGTTGGACTGATCAAGGGGTGGAAAAGTCGGTAGGTGACGCGGGACAAGGTTCGAGCCGCTCTGGCGGTGGTCGCTAACGGGGTTGCGATGGCTCGTGGTTCAGGCGAGGTCGCGTATTGCAGCGTAAAGCCTGCGAAATCGCGATAGCCGTTCGGATAATGCTTCGGGGTTGTGCGGCTCGAACCTGTCGGTCGCGTCGGGTTGAACTGCCAGATCGGCAATGGCCAGGGCTCCGTCACCGCAGGCGGCGAGCAAAGCCGCGCCATAAGCCGGGCCCGCGTCTGATCCATCTGACCGTACGACGGGTTTGCCGGTGACCGTTGCGATCAGGCCGAGCAAGAAGTCCGACCGGCTGCCTCCACCGATGGCGGCCAGTTCCGGCAGATGATCTATCGTGTCGCCGAAACTTTGGACTGCATCGGCAAAGCAGAATGCAATGGATTCAACCACGGAACGGCAAATCTCGGCACGCGTTGTCGAATCCTCAAGGCCATAGAAACAAGCGCGTATATGCGGGTCTCCCAGGGGGCTGCGTTCGCCTGTTAGATAGGGCAGGAAAATCGGAACCCGATCACTGTTGGCTGTTTCGGCCAATGCAACTACCTCGGCTGCGGTCAGGCCCAGTTGACCGCCTATCCACGATATGGGCCGCGCTCCGTTCAGCATGGCGGCCATCTGATACCAGCGATCAGGAAGCGTATGGGCAAACGCGTGCACATAGAGATCCGGGTTAGGTTGATAGGCTTGATCCGCCACGAACAACTGGCCAGACGTTCCAAGAGAGATAAAGCCGCGCCCAGGTTCAGTGACCCCCAAAGAGACCGCTCCGGTCGCCGCATCTCCTCCGCCCGCGACAACCGGGGTGCCGAGTTTCAACCCTGTTTCAGTCGCAGCCTGCCTGGTCACGGTGCCCACAACATCGTGGCCGTTGAATAACTGCGGCAACCAGTCGGGTGAAACCCCGGTGGCCGCGACAAGGTCGGCGTGCCATTTGCGCGCAGCCTGATCCAGCCAGAGCGTCCCGGCGGCATCGGACGTGTCGGTCGCAAACTGTCCGTGCAGGCGTAGGCCGACATAATCTTTGGGCAGTAGAATATGGCCGATGCAGGCATAGTTTTCGGGTTCGTTCCGCAGCAGCCATGCGATCTTGGGTGCGGTAAAGCCCGGTAAGGGAAGAATGCCCGCAATATGTCCGATCTGAGGTTCAGCCGCCCGCAACGCATCGCATTCTTCTGTCGCGCGGCTGTCATTCCACAAGATTGCCGGACGTATGGGGTGCCGATCGCGATCCAACAGAACGGCCCCATGCATCTGGCCCGACAATCCAACGGATTTTACATTTGCCAGAGGAATCTGTCCGCCCAGCTGTTGCAAAGCATCGCAGGTCGCCCGCCACCACAGATCGGGATGTTGTTCGGACCAGCCGGGCCGGGGCGAGTTTGTTTCGAGTCCGACAGAGGCCGTTGCAAGAATTCGGCCCGTATCCGCACAGGCAATCTTGACTGCTGATGTTCCGATGTCGATCCCGAGATACATTTGCCTCCCGCGCAGGGCGTGTTGTCCTGTCCAGCTATTGATTTTTAGCGCGCGCAAAGAATATGTAAAACTATGACAAGATCAAGGTGGCGAAGATCCCCAGGCAGACCGGCATGACCAAAATAAAGAATATGGAGGAGTTCGCAGCCCTCAGCGGGATATCGCGACCCACAGTGTCCAAGTATTTTCACGATCCCGACAGTGTTCGCCCGACAACAAGGGCGCGCATTGAAGAGGCGCTCGAACGGTTTGATTATCGCCCGAATATATATGCGGTGAACCAGAACCGGAAACTCACAAAGAATATCGGCATTGTTGTTCCTTATCTGGCGGATCCGTTCTTTGCCGAGATCGCACGCTATCTGGAACAAAGCTGCATCGCCGCAGGCTATCGCCCATCGCTCTTCAGCTCTCATGGCGAGCAGAAGCTGGAGAACGAAATTCTGGACGGCTTGCAATCGATGAAACCCGCCGGTGTTCTTTTGGCCCCTTTGGGCCGAATTTCAGACAGATCAGCGATCGAGAAATTCTGTGCCAATGTGCCGACCGTTCTATTCGACAGCAATCTTGATGGTTTGGGGGCAGCCTTTGTCGGATCGGATAACTTTAGCTTTGTGTCGCAAACCGTCGAATACATGACCCGCACGGGCGAACCGCCTGTATTCTTTGAAATGCGGACACCTGCGAACCCAAACGCGAACAAACGCCGAAAGGCCTATTTCGAGGTGATGGAACGCCTGGGCTTTGAGCCTCATATCATCAGGGTCGATGGCAAGGGTTGGGCGTTTGAAGAGATCGGCCATAAGGGTGCTCTGAAAGTTCTGGCGGAACAAGGGCTGCGGACGAATTCGGTTCTGTGCAGCAATGACCGGCTGGCCATCGGCTTTCTAGCAGCCTGTTACGAGCAGGGGATTCGGGTTGGCCGAAAGGGTGATTGCACGTTGCGCGTGGCCTCGAACGACGATCATCCCTTTGCCAAATTCACCTGCCCATCCCTGACAACGGCGGCGCATGACTATGACAATGTAGCGGCGCGTAGTGTCGAAACCCTGTTCGAACTGATTGAAAGCGGGGGGAAATTTGACACCCGGTCGGAAACGTTGTTCCCAGCGCGACTTGTATTGAGAGACTCGGCGTAGCTGTCAAATTTTAACGCGCGTAAAGTTTATATTGACTGCGCGACAATTATTAATCTACCTTCCCTGCACGACATCCAAGCTCAGGGAGGACAGGGATGTATTTGAAACACGCACTTCGTGCGGCGACTGCGTTGACATTCGTCGCCACGGCAGCAGCCCATGCGCAATCCATCACAATCGCGACCGTGAACAACGGCGACATGATCCGGATGCAGGGCTATACCGACAAATTCACCGAGGCGACCGGCATTGATGTGGAATGGGTGACACTGGAAGAAAACGTGCTGCGTCAGCGCGTAACCACTGACATCACCACCAAGGGCGGCCAGTTCGATATCATGACTATCGGCATGTACGAAACGCCGATCTGGGGCGCAAATGGTTGGCTGGTTCCGTTGGATGGCATGTCTGCCGAATATGATGTTGGTGATCTTCTGCCCGCCATGGCTGGCGGCCTGAGCAATGACGGCACGCTGTACGCGGCCCCGTTCTACGGTGAAAGCTCGATGATCATGTATCGCACCGACCTGATGGAACAGGCTGGTATGGAGATGCCCGAAGCCCCCACTTGGCAGTTCATCCGCGAAGCGGCTGCGGCCATGACGGACCGGGACAACGACATCAACGGCATCTGTCTGCGCGGCAAAGCCGGTTGGGGTGAGGGCGGAGCCTTTATCACAGTGACCGCGAATTCGTTCGGCGCGCGCTGGTTTGATGAGGACTGGAAACCTCAGTTCGATCAGCCTGAATGGAAAGAGGCGCTGACCTTCTTCGTCGACATGATGAATGAATCCGGCCCGGCAGGGTATGCGACCAATGGGTTCAACGAAAACCTGTCTCTGTTCCAACAGGGCAAGTGCGGCATGTGGATCGACGCCACGGTTGCGGCATCCTTCGTGACCAACCCCAATGACTCGACCGTGGCCGACAAGGTCGGCTTTGCACTGGCTCCAAATGCTGAAGGTGTCGACAAGCGCGCAAACTGGCTCTGGGCCTGGGCGCTGGCGATCCCGGCAGGGACCCAGCAAGAGGATGCAGCCAAGCAGTTCATCGAATGGGCGACATCGAAGGACTACATCGAATTGGTGGCCGAAAACGAAGGCTGGGCAAACGTCCCGCCGGGTGCGCGGACCTCGCTCTATGAGAACGATAACTACAAGGATATTCCGTTCGCCAAAATGACGCTGGAATCAATCCTGCTGGCTGATCCCCAGAATTGCTGCGCGCAACCGACGCCCTATACCGGCATCCAGTTTGTTGCGATCCCAGAATTCGCAGGCATCGCCACACAGGTGAGCCAAGAATTCTCGGCGGTCTACGCCGGTCAGCAAACGGTGGATGAGGCGCTGGCCAAAGCGCAGGCCTTCACCGCCGAAGAAATGGAAGCCGCAGGGTACTGAGGCATCCTCCTCAGTGGGGGGCAGGCGATCTGTCCCCTGCTCCCCACTTCCACAATCCGCGTTATTCTCGCAGGCTAGGTTATGCCTGAACAGAGAGGTCTTGCGTCATGGCTACCCAACATTCCCGATCCGTTGCTCGCCTGATGATGGCACCCGCAGTGGTCCTGCTGCTTGGCTGGATGCTCGTGCCGCTGACGATGACCCTGTACTTCTCCTTCAAGAAATACCTGCCCCTTCGCGGCGGTGATCTGGGCTGGGTCGGGTTCGACAACTATGTCCGGTTCGTCTCCTCCAGCACCTTTTGGCCCGCTGTACAGGCAACCCTGCTGATTGTCGGAGGCGTGCTGGTCATAACGGTCGTTCTGGGCGTTTTGCTGGCGATGCTGCTGGATCAGCCGATGTGGGGGCAAGGTGTTGTTCGTATCCTTGTGATTGCCCCGTTCTTCGTGATGCCCACCGTATCCGCGCTGGTTTGGAAGAACATGTTTATGGACCCGGTGAACGGTCTGCTGGCCCATCTGTGGCGCTTTTTCGGGGCCGAGCCGATCTCGTGGCTGTCCGAGGCATCCATGACTTCGATCATCATGATCGTATCGTGGCAGTGGCTACCCTTTGCGACCCTCATCCTGCTGACCGCGATCCAGTCGCTGGACAGCGAACAACTGGAAGCCGCCGAGATGGATGGCGCGCCACCGCTGAAACGCTTTTACCACATTATCCTGCCGCATCTGAGCCGTGCGATCACCATTGTGATCCTGATCCAGACCATCTTCCTTCTGTCGATCTTCGCCGAGATTTTCGTGACCACCGGTGGCGCGTTCGGCACCCGTACACTCACCTATCTGATCTTCCAGCGCGTGTTGGAAAGCCAGAATGTCGGCCTTGGATCAGCCGGAGGTGTCTACGCTATCATTCTTGCCAATATCGTTGCAATCTTCCTGATGCGCATCGTCGGCAAGAACCTGGACGCGTGAGGAGATAAGACCATGGCCCGCGCCGTCACACCCCGCCGCAAATCGCTGAACACCGCCCTCGCATGGGCTGTTGGTCTGCTGATCTTTTTCCCGATCCTCTGGACCATCCTGACCAGCTTCAAGACCGAGGCACAGGCCATCGCCAGCCCGCCCCTGTTCCTGAACTTCGATTGGACGCTGGAGAACTACGCCATCGTGCAAGAGCGTTCCGATTACATGCGGTTCTTGTGGAACTCGGTCATAATCGCAGGGGGCTCGACCATACTGGGCGTGGTCATTGCCGTGCCTGCCGCGTGGGCGATGGCCTTTGTGCCCTCGAAACGCACCAAGGACATCCTGCTGTGGATGTTGTCCACCAAGATGTTGCCCGCGGTCGGTGTGCTGTATCCGATCTACCTGCTGTTCATTCAGTTGGGTCTGCTGGATACGCGCGGGGGGCTGGTCGTCGTCTTGATGCTGATCAACCTGCCGATCATCGTCTGGATGCTCTATACGTATTTCCGCGAAATTCCCGGTGAAATCCTGGAAGCGGCGCGGATGGACGGGGCGACGTTGAAAGAGGAAATCCTTTACGTCCTAACCCCCATGGCCATCCCTGGCATCGCGTCAACTGTGCTGCTGAACTTCATTCTGGCATGGAATGAGGCGTTCTGGACCCTCAACCTGACCGCCGTCGATGCGGCGCCGCTGACAGCCTTCATAGCCAGCTATTCCAGCCCCGAAGGTCTGTTCTTCGCCAAGCTCAGCGCGGCCTCGACAATGGCGATTGCGCCAATCCTCATCCTCGGCTGGTTCAGCCAGAAACAACTTGTACGCGGCCTGACCTTCGGCGCTGTGAAATAAGGAACACGACACATGGGACGCATCCAACTCAAGTCCGTGACCAAAAGCTTCGGCGACGTGCAGGTTATTCCTCCGCTGGACCTGACCATCGAAAATGGCGAATTCACCGTTTTTGTCGGCCCCTCGGGTTGCGGCAAATCCACCCTGCTGCGTCTGATCGCCGGGTTAGAGGACATCACCAGCGGCCATATCGAGATCGACGGGTCGGACGCCACCGATGTACCGCCCGCCAAGCGCGGACTAGCGATGGTATTCCAATCCTACGCTCTGTATCCGCATATGACGGTTCGCAAGAATATCGCCTTCCCCTTGCGCATGGCCAAGCTGGAGCAGGCCGAGATCGACAAACGTGTCGAAGGCGCAGCGAGCGTTTTGAACTTGTCCGATTATCTGGATCGCCGTCCCGGCCAATTGTCCGGTGGCCAACGACAACGTGTTGCCATTGGTCGCGCCATTGTCCGCGAACCGGCAGCGTTTCTTTTTGATGAGCCGCTTTCGAACCTCGACGCTGCCCTGCGCGTTGGTATGCGTCTGGAAATCAGCGAGTTGCACGAACGTCTGGCCACCACGATGATCTATGTGACCCACGATCAGGTCGAGGCGATGACAATGGCCGACAAGATCGTGGTGCTTCAGGCCGGGGTGATCGAACAGGTCGGTAGCCCGCTGGAACTGTACCGGACACCGCGCAACCTGTTTGTGGCGGGGTTCATCGGGTCGCCTAAAATGAATTTCATCGAAGGATCTGAAGCGGCCAAACACGGGGCGCAGACCATAGGGATCCGGCCTGAGCATATCACAGTCTCAGAAACCGAAGGGGACTGGTCCGGGGTGGTTAGCGTTTCCGAACATCTGGGCTCGGATACGTTTTTTCACGTCCACGAGACCGGTTTGGCCGACACAATCACCGTCCGAGCAGATGGTGAGGTCGGGTTCCGTCATGGCGATCGTATCCACCTGACCCCACGCGCTGATGTGATCCACCGGTTTGATGCGAAAGGCTTGCGGATCGAATGACACGTCTGGCAGGCAAAACTGCCCTGATCACCGGGGCTGCGCGCGGCATCGGGCTTGCCTTTGCCAAAGCTTATGTCGCCGAGGGTGCCAAAGTGGCAATCGCGGACATAAACATCGAGCGCGCGCAAGAAACAGCGACCGAGATTGGTGAGGCCGCCCTTGCCATCGAAATGGATGTGACCAACCAACAAAGTATAGACAACGCAGTTGCACAAACGGCGGCGCATTTCGGCCCCATCGATATTCTGATCAATAACGCAGCGATCTTCTCTGCCGCCCCGATTGCCGAGATCGAGCGCGCCGATTATAAGCGTGTCTTTGACATCAACGTGGCCGGAACTCTGTTCACCATGCAAGCCGTTGCGCGCCACATGATCGAACAGGGAACCAAAGGCCGGATCATCAACATGGCGTCACAAGCGGGGCGACGGGGTGAGCCTTTGGTTGCCGTGTACTGCGCCAGTAAGGCCGCGATCATTTCGCTGACGCAATCAGCGGGGCTGAATCTGATCTCGCATGGGATCAACGTGAATGCCATCGCCCCGGGTGTTGTCGATGGTGAGCATTGGGATGGTGTCGATGCGTTCTTTGCCAAATATGAAAGCAAAGCCCCGGGTCAAAAGAAACGGGAAGTGGGCGCGGCGGTGCCATATGGCCGGATGGGTCGTGCTGAAGACCTGACGGGCATGGCGGTGTTTCTGGCCTCGGACGATGCCAGATACATCGTCGCCCAGACCTACAATGTCGATGGCGGAAACTGGATGAGCTGATGGACCCGCTGGCGCGCCTAACACCTCCGGTCCGGTTGCGACGCAACAGCCTTGCAGACCTGCCCGCGACGGTCAGGACGCCGGCATATGGTGCGGCGGACCTTAAACCGGGCATCGTCCATATCGGGCTGGGCAATTTCCACCGCGCGCATCAGGCCTGGTATATCCACAGGTTGATGCAACAGGGGCAGGCGCGGGACTGGGCGATCATAGGGGCCAGTGTCCGAGATTCTGACGCTGATATGCGCGAGAAACTTCTGGATCAGGACTGTCTGACCTCTCTGATCGAGCTTGATCCCAGAGGTATCTCGGTCGAGGTTATTGGTCCGATGATCGGCTACCTGCCGATTGAAGCCGGGCACGTCGCGCTGATTCGAAAGATGGCCGACCCCGACATCCGGATCGTATCGCTTACCGTGACTGAAGGCGGGTATTTTCTGGATACAGACACCGGCGCGTTCAACACAGAGCACAAAGACATTCAACACGACGCGCAATCCCCGGATCGGCCGCGAACGGTATTTGGCGCCATCGTTGCGGCGCTGAAACACCGTCGGGACAATGGTCTGCCCCCCTTTACGGCGCTCAGCTGCGATAACCTTCAGGGCAACGGTGCGATCCTGCGCAGTTGCGTTGTCGAACTTGCCCGGCTGTCCGACCCTGATCTGGCTCTTTGGATCGACCGGCATTGTACGTTTCCGAATTCGATGGTGGATTGCATCGTGCCTGCCACCACCAAGCAAGTCATCACGCAATGTCGCACATTTGGCATAGATGATCACGCGCCCGTATCGCACGAGAATTTTCGCCAATGGGTGATCGAGGATGACTTTTGCGTCGGACGACCGCCGCTTGAACAGGTTGGGGCAACGCTGACGCATGACGTTCACAGCTATGAGACTATGAAACTGCGCATTCTGAACGGCGGCCACCAATTGCTGGCGAATGTCGGAGAGGTGCTGAACATCTCGACGATATCTGACTGCATGCAGGACCCGGATATCGTGGCCTATTTCAGAAAGGTTCAGGCAGAAGAGATTTTGCCCCAGGTCGAGGCTGTCCCTGGAACAACCCCGTCGGAATATCTTGAACTGGTCGAGAGGCGTTTTGCCAACACCGCTATTCACGATACAACGCGCCGGGTCGCATTTGACGGCTCTGCACGCCATCCAGGTTTCTTGTTGCCGTCGCTGCGCGATGCTCTGGCCTCGGGCGCTTCTCCGAGCGGTCTGGCGCTGGCGGAAGCGTTCTGGTGCCGAATGTGCGCTGGCGTTCGTGAAGATAGCACCGAAATAGTGCCAAACGATCCCCGATGGGCTGACCTAAAGCATACCGCAACAGCGGCCAGGTCCAACCCGAAGCTCTGGGTAAAACAGCGCCAGTATTATGGTGACCTTGGTGATGATACGGGTTTTGTCGATGCCTTTTCCACATGGCTGAATACAATTTGGCAGCGCGGATGCCGGGGCGCGCTGTCGGATTTTACCGCTGGGGTTTCAAAACCAGCCTGACAAGTTAGTCAAAACCTCAGAACGGTGCGCTATTGCCCAGTTTCCGGATCACCTGCCTTGGTCGAAGCGATTATTCAACTTCGGATCGGTCACGCGAGCGACGCACACGCTGGTTCAGTCTTCTAGGTCGCAGCCTCAAGCGCTTGGTCCAGGCCAGTTGCAACCTGATCCACGTCACCCATTGACAGACAAAGCGGGGGAACCATGCGCAGGCATTGCTGGAATGGGCCGGATTTTGACAGGATAATGCCCTGCGCACGGCAGGCTTCGAATACTTCGTTGGTCATGTCCCTGTCTGGCGTTTTGCTGCCGCGGTCCTTGACGAATTCAAGCGCCAGCATCAGGCCCTTGCCCCGCACGTCCCCGATGGCGTGGTATCTGTCTTTCAAGTCGTGCAAACGCTCCAGCAGCGCGTCGCCAACTGCGCGCGCGTTTTCCTGCAGGCCTTCGTCGCGCAAGACGGCCAAGACCGCCCGCGCGGCAGCCGCTGAGGTCGGGTTGGCCCCATAGGTATGGAACATGAACTTTTCAGCCATCGGTTCTGCGATATGCTTTTTGGCAACAACCGCGCCGATGGGAAAGCCGTTGCCCAGACCTTTGGCCATGACGATGATGTCGGGCACAACGCCATCGGCTTCAAAGCCCCAGAAATGCGCGCCGGTGCGGCCAAAGCCCGATTGCACCTCATCCGCAATATAAAGCCCCCCCGCCGCGCGCACTTTTTCGGCCGCGCCGGACATGTAGCCGGGCGGCATTTCGATGATCCCGCCATAGCCCTGAACGCTTTCGACGAACATCCCCGCAATCTGCCCGGATGTGGCCGAGGCGATAGTGCGGCCGATCTCGTCCAGATAGGGTTGTGTACCGGGTCCGAAGATGCCGCGATATTGGTTGGGTTCGGGGATAAAGGCGACGTTTCCGGGCATTCCAGGATGACGCCAGCCTGAAATACCGGTGATCGATTGGGCCGCTGCAGTCGGGCCGTGATAGGCGGTGCGCAGGGCCAGCAAGTCCAGATTGCCGGTAAAGGTGCGGGCCATTGTCATCGCCAGATCGACCGCCTCGGACCCCGAATTGGTCAGATGCACCACCCAGTCATGGCCCTTTGGCATTGTGGCCGCCAGTTCCTCGGCCAGATGAGCGGGTGTCGGGTGATAGAACATGGTTGTGCAATGCGTCAGTTCTTGCGCCTGCGCCGTGGCGGCGGCCACCACGCGCGGATGGGAATGGCCGACCGAGATACAGACATTCATACCCAAAAGGTCGGTGTATTGCCGCCTGTCCGTGTCCCACAGATATTGCCCATGCCCTTTGCGGAACACGATCGGGTCGCGAAACGGGGTAAAGCGGGTCAGTGAAGCGGCGTAATACCGGTCACGCCGGGCGGCTGTGTTGTCGAAATTCCAATCGGTGTGCAGGGGATGATCGGTCATGAGATGGCTCCGGCTTTCATGCGGGTGTTGTCGGGGTCAAACGGGGCAGCGGGCAGTACGGTCGCGCGCCGGTGCCGCCCTAGAATCGAAACGGTCAGGCCACCGCGCGCCGATGCGTCGCGCAGATAGGCCAGTGCCAGGACCTTGCCGGTGCGATGACCATATGCGCCCGAGGTGACGATCCCGACGGACCGCCCCTTCTGCCACAGGCCATGCGCATAGAACGGATCGACCTCGCCGCTCTCAATCTCGAGCAGGATCATGTCCCACGGAGTTTCGCGCGCAAGCCTACCCCGCAGGTCCTTGCGCACGAATGAGGTCAATCCAGCCTCGAGCGGGCTGCGTTCGGTGGTCAGGTCGCTACCCCAAGCGCGATAGCCCTTTTCCAGTCGCATGGAATTGGCAGCATAGGCTCCGTAGTATCCAAGACCATGCGGCAAGGCAGCCTGTTCCAGCTTTGCAAACAAGTCCACCGCATTGTCGCGGGGAACGTGCAACTCCCACCCGCATTCACCCAGATAGGACACTCGCAACGCGCGCAGAGCAACCCCGTTCACGTCGGCCTCGCGGGCGGACAGCCACGGCATATCGGCCAGACCGGGCAGGACGTTGGGGGCTTTGGGCCCCATCACTCCGATAACGGCGTAATCTTCGGTCACATTTTCGATTTTGACGTGAAAACCTGCGGCGCGGTTTTGCAGCAGGTCAAAGTCGATCTCTTCCGCCGCTGCGGCTGACGTAAGATAAGCAAGGTCTTCGCGCAGCCGGGTCACGGTGAATTCGGACAACACACCACCCGCAGGGGTCAGCGCATGGGTCAGCCCGATGCGCCCGGGTTTGGGTGCACGATTTGCCCCAAGCGCCTCGAGAAAGGCGGCCACGTCCGGGCCGCTGACTTCGAATTTCGAGAATACGGACAGATCAGCCATTGCGATGCGGTTGGTGGCCGCGTCCACCTCGGCGGCCACGGGCGCGAACCAGTTGGCCCGGCGAAAGGTATCATCCGCTTTGGTATTGGGTGCATCGGTGAACCAGTTGGGTCTTTCCCATCCATGGGCGAACCCCATCACCGCACCGCGTTCGATCATCAGCTCATTCAGCGGCGACAGTCGCAGGCCGCGTCCGGCGGGGCGTTCCTCGTGCGGGTAATGCACACCGAATTGCAGGCCGAAACTCTCGATGGCCTTGGCGACGCGATAGTCGCGATCCACCCAAGCGCCAAAGCGGCGGCTGTCCACGGCCAGCGCGTCCATCGGCGGCGCGCCGTTGGTCATCCAATGTGCCAGGAACCAGCCCGCACCGCCGCCCTCCATCACGCCCATCGAGGACCCGGTCAACAGCCACACATTTTCCAGCCCGTTTGCAGGGCCGATCAGTGGGTTGGCGTCGGGCGTGAAAGTGATCGGCCCATTGATCACTGACTTGACTCCGCCGGTTTCCAGCGCCGGGATGCGGTCCATCGCGGCCAAGATGATATGTTCGACGCTGTCCAGATCGGGGGGCAGCAGATCCGCACCAAACTCGGGCGGCACGCCATCGATAGACCAAACTTTGGCGTTTTTTTCGTATGGCCCCAAAATCAAGCCATCGCGCTCCTGGCGCACATACCAGCTTTCCTCGGGATCGCGGATGATGGGCAGTTCGGGCAGATCATGCGCGATGCGCTCGGCAATTGCAGGCACGGTATCGGTCACCAGATACTGGTGCAGCACCGGGACTGACGGGATGTTGAGGCCCATCATATGCCCTATTTCCCAACCCCAGGTCCCGGCGGCGTTCACCACATGCATTGTCTTGACCGGCCCTTTGGACGTATCGATCAACCAATTGTCGTCCTCGCGGCGGATGTCGGTCACCGGACAATTGCGCCAGATCTGCGCGCCGCCCTTGCGGGCAACCTCAGCCATCGCATGTGTCGCAAGCGTGGGGTCTACGTGGCCGTCGTCTGGCTCGTAAATGCCGCCGATCAGCCCGTCGAGTTTCGCCAGAGGGTGCAGCTCGGCTATGCGTTCGGGAGTCAGAACCTCCAGCGGATAGCCGGTGAAGTCCGATATGCCCGCCACATGGCGGAACTCATCCATCCTATCCGGGTTTCGCGTGATCCGCATCGCGCCCGAGCGATGGAACCCGCAATCCCGCCCTGTCTCTTGTGGCAGGATATCACGGTAGAGCCTGACCGACGTGGCACGCAATTCCTGAATTGTCGGATTATGGGCGAAATGGGTACACAAGCCCGCCGCGTGCCAGGTGGAGCCGTGGGTCAGGTCGTTTTTCTCAACCAACAGCACGTCGGACCACCCGGCCTTGACCAGATGATACATCAGCGACACGCCCATCGCGCCGCCTCCGATGATGACGACCTGGCATTTAGTCATGCGCGCATCCTTTCGTTGGTCGGGTCAAAGGGCGGGTAGCGCAGTGGTGTTGCCGCATAGCTTTGCCCCGCCACCTTGACCGCGAACTGCCGTTGACAGGTCTCGGCCAAAACCTCGCCCGGTTTGGTTGAAACCAGCGCAAGGCACAGGTTCAGCCCGGTACGCGGGCCACGCGCGCCCGAGGTGGTAAATCCCACGTGGCGTTCTGCTTCAAAAACCGGCTCATCATGCAGCATGAGCGCGTCACCTTCGATCTGCATCAGCACCAGCCGTTTACGCACACCTTCGGCCTTTTGCGCGGCAAGAGCATCCTTGCCGATGAAATCCTTGGTCCAGTCGATGGTGAAATCCAGCCCCGCCTCAAGCGGCGTGATCGTCGGATCAAGGTCATGACCCCAATGCTTGAAACCCTTTTCGATCCGGCAGCCATCGACGGCGAAATGGCCCAGAGGGGTTGCGCCCGCAGCGATCAGTTTATCGAACACTGCGGGCGCTATGGCATTGGGCAGCGTCAGTTCCCAGCCATATTCTCCGACAAAGCTGATACGGGTGGCGCGGGCGCGTTCGCCCTCAAGAGCAATGCTGCGCACCTGACCCGGCGGAGCACACGCCCAAGTCGCGTTGGCATTGAGGTGCTGCAGGGTCCGGCCTGCACCTTCACCCATGACGCCAAGTGTGCAGAAGTCTTCGGTCACATCCACAATGGCGAAACCTTCCGGCAAAGCCCGACGCATAAACGACAGATCCCGCGCTCGTGTCGCCGCACCCGAGGTGATGTGGAAATGATCCTGAGCCAAACGCGAAATGGTCACGTCCATTTCGATGCCGCCGCGCGCATTCAGGATCTGCGTGTAAACCGCGCGCCCGACCGGCACATCCATCTGCGCCGTGCAAATCCGGTTCAGCGCCGCGACCACGCCGGCGCCGGTAACGTCGATTTTGGTAAAGGGGCTTAGGTCAATCAGTGCGGTGTCTTCCGCCATCGCTTCGGCCTCGTGGGCCGCATTGGCCCACCAGCTCTGTGTGCCGACGGAATAGGGATGCGCATCGCCGTACCAAAGCCCGCGCTCCCACCCGGCGGTCTGGCCGAATTGCGCGCCAAGCTGCGCCCAATGGTCGTGCAAGGCAGATTTGCGCAAGCCCCGACCCGCTTTGGGTTGCTTATAGGGCCAGTGCAGGGCGAACAGGTCCGAGACGGCCTCTTCCATGCGGGCAGCCATATGAGAGGGCGTTGCCGCGATCGGATCCGCGCGAGCGACATCGACCTCCCACATATTCATCGGTGGGCATTCATCGACGATGCAGTCCGCCAGCGCCCGCCCGATCCCGGCCGAGGACATCACGCCGACCGAGTTCATACCAGCAGCGATAAACAATCCGTCCACATGGGTTTCGCCAACCAGCGGGCGGGTGTCGGTGGTAAAGCTTTCGGGGCCGTTCATAAAATGCTGGATGCCCACGGTTTCCAGCGCGGGGCACAGCGCCAGCGCGGCCTCCATGAACGGCGCAAACTGATTCCAGTCTTCGGCCATTTCCAGAAAGGCGCGGTCGCCTTCGGGCCCATAGGCATCCCAGCATTTGGCGTCGGGTTCAAAACCGCCGATCACCAGCTTGCCCGCATCCCCCTTGATGTAGATGCCGCGATCCAGATCGCGGATCACCGGGAACGGGTCCGTCAGATCGGGCATGGGTTCCGTGACCACATACATATGTTCGACCGCCTGCAAGGGTAGGGCGACGCCCGCAGTTGCCGCAAGCTCTCGCGACCATGCGCCGGTGGCAATCACCACCCTGTCGGCCAGCATCTCGGTCCCGTCGGACAGGGCAACGCCGGTGACCCTTGCACCCTCTGTCAAAAGCCGTTCGACCTGTACATGTTCGCGGATGGTGACGCCCCGTGTCTTTGCGGCGCGGGCATAGGCCATGCACAGGTCCACCGGGTTGACATTGGCATCCTCGGGAACGTGCAGCGCGCCGACATGGCTTGTGAGGTCCAGCATGGGCAACGGCACTTGGTCTGTGGCAATGACCTGTGGCGACAGCCCCTGCACCGCGCCCAGATCGGCAATGCGGTGCAGCTCATCCATCCGCGCGGTCTCGCGCGCTAGCCAATAGCCACCGGTCCGCCGATACCCGGTGGACATGCCGGTTTCGGCCTCAAGCGCCGGAAATACCTCCAACGCGGCCGAGGCCAACCGGGTCATGTTGGGCGTCGCTCTCAACGGCCCGACGATACCCGCCGCGTGCCACGAGGTGCCCGAGGTCAACTGGTTGCGCTCCAGCAGCGTCACATCTGTCGCGCCGCGTTTGGCAAGGTGATAAGCCACGCTCAACCCGATGGCCCCGCCGCCGATGATCAGAACGCGCGTCATCAGAAGTAATCCCGGTCCGGCTGTTCGGCCTTGCGCATCGCGATGTAATCCTGCAGCGCGGCGTCGATATCCGGATCAAGGCCGGGGTCTTCATAGACCTCCAGCCGCTCTTTCCAGATCGTATTTGCCCGGGCAGCGGCGTCTTGTTCCCCCGCCGCCAGCCATTGCTCGAATGAATTGTCATCAGGCGTCCAGGGGCGGAACAGGGCCGACATGAAATTGGCCTGTGTGTGTTCTGACCCAAGAAAATGCTGACCCGGCCCTGTTGCGGCAATCGCCTCCATCGCCTGTGCGTTTTCGCTCATGTCGATGCCATCGAAAAAGCGCCCAATCTTGCCGCAGATGTCGTGATCGAGGATGGTTTTTTCAAAAGACGTCACCAGCCCGCCTTCCAGCCATCCGGTGGCGTGGTTGATCAGGTTGGCCCCGGCAAACATCGACATCAACAGGCCCCAGGTGGCCTCTTGCTGGCTTTGGGCATCCGGTACTTTCGACGCGCTCAGAGTGCCGACCGTGTGCAGCGGCACGCCCAACCGGCGGGCAAGCTGGCCTGCGGCCAGAACCATCAGCCCGGCTTCGGGCGTGCCAAAGGTCGGTGCGCCGGATTTCATTGACATGGTCGAGGCAAAGCTCCCCATCAGACAAGGCGCACCGGGGTTTACCAACTGGGTCAGCGTCATCGCTGCCATGGTTTCTGCCAGCACCTGCGCCAGCGTCCCGGCCACGGTCGAGGGCGACATGGCCCCGGTCAGCACCCACGGCGTACAGGCAACGGGTTGACCGGCGCGCGCATAGGTTTTGAGCGCACCGGACATGTGACTGTCCATCACCAGCGGCGCGTTTGTGTTCGAGACGCAATAGAGCACGGCGTTTTCGGCCAGGTAGTCTTTGTCAAACACGATCCTCGCCATGTCGATGGCATGGCCGGCCCGTTCGGCCCCGATAAAAGCCCCCATGAAAGCCCGATCAGAGTGGCGGATATGGCCGTAAAGCATATCGAGATGGCGTTTATTTGCAGGCAGGTCTACCGGCTCGCAGACCACTCCGCCTGAATGGTGTAGCCACGGCAGGCTGTGATGCAGCTTTATCAGATCGATGAAATCCCGGTGCGAAGCATAGCGACGGCCCCTGTCCAGATCGTGCACGAAGGGCGGCCCCCAGGCGGGGCACAAAACGCTGGCATCGCCACCAAGCTGCACGTTGTTGGCGGGATTACGCGCATGTTGAATGAACTGCGCAGGCGCGGTTGCAGTGATGATCTTGCGGCAGAAATCGGGGGCAAAGCGCACGCGGGTCCCGTCCACGTCACATCCCGACCGCGCGAATATCTCAAGGATTTCGGGATCGTCAGGAAACTCCATCCCCGTCTCGGCCAGAATGGTATCGGCATTGGCCTCGATTTGTTCCAGCCCGGCTTCGCTGAGCACGTTGAATGTCGACAGCTTGCGCAGAATGAACGGCGCGCGCGACCCCGAGGTCGCGCGATCAGTTGCCGCATTCCGGCGGCGAGAGGATCTGAGTCTTGCCATGATCACACTCTTGCGCAGGTGCTTGACCCGAACCAAGAATTTCCCAACAGTATAAGAAAGAATTATACTAAGGATGCGCCATGCTGGATCGCCGTAGCCTGCCACCCGGCCTGATACGTTCGCTTGAAGTTTTCGTCGCCGTGGCGGAAACCGGGCAGATGCGCGCGGGTGCGAAACTGCTCAACCTGTCGCAGCCGGCAGCATCGCAGCATATAACCGCATTGGAAACGGCGTTTGGCACGACGCTGCTGGATCGCAGCTCTCGTCCGGCGCGGCTGACATATGCTGGGCTGCGTTTGCACGGAAAGGCGCAGAGAATACTGGACGCGATATCAGACATGGAAACCGAACTACGCCATGTCGGTCAGAAATCGTTAAGCTTGTTGCGGGTCGGCCTTCAGGCTTCCATCGCAACAACCCTGACCCCATCCCTGATTGATCTCGCCCAGCGGGCATTCGGGGTCGAAGACATCACTCTTCACGCGGGGCAAAGCGGCAACCACGAACACCTGCTTCGGACCAAGCGCGCGGATCTGGCGATTACCTCCAACCCGTTCCTCGACATGGATGGGCTGGAGCGACACCACGTCCTGACCGAGAAATACCTGCTGGTGCTGCCCGGAGCCTATGAAGGCCCAACCAACAGTCTGGAGGCGATCCAGACCCGGCTCCCGCTTGTGCGGTTTGGCGATACCACAAATGCAGGCCGTCAGATTGCCCAGCATCTGCGCCGCCTGCGGTTCGAGCCGAACAAAGTCATCCAGGCTGATCGATCCAGCATGGTAACGTCTTGCGTCTCGGCGGGTCAGGGCTTCAGCTTGCTGACGCCTACATTGCTGATTGACGGCATGGTTGAAAACATGAACCTCCGCCTACAGGAGCTGCCGGTCTCGGGCTTGTCGCGCACCTTGACGGTTGTTGCCAGAAAAGGCGAACTTCGGGATCTGCCCAAGGCTTTTGCGGATGCGTCGAAGCAGAAACTGTCAGAGCAGATCGGCGCGCAGATGGGCGCTATTGCGGATAAAAACGTGGCCTATCACTGAACATGCCAGCGCCGGGTCACGCCGCTGTGGATGCCATTGACTCGCGCGCGGCAAAATGGGTCCTCGAACAAGGACCTGCCCGGACCCTAGTCCGCGTTCAGCAGGCCCTGAGTTTGTAACTGAATAGCCTGCCGTACGCGAAGATCGTTTTCGAACAGAGCATTCGCCTGCTCGGCGGCCTGACGCGCCTTGTCGTGTTCACCAAGTGTCGCGTAGGACCGGACCAGCATCACCCAGCCGTCGGGATCGTTCGGGTCTGAGTCCAGGCGCGCCGCGAGGCCAGCGACCATGCCGGCGATCATGTCGTCGCGCTCGGACCGGGACAGGGTTGCGGCGTCGGCCATGTCCTCGGTTGTGGGGCCGCGGGATTGAGGCGGAAGAAGGTCCAGACCCAGATCGAACTCGGCCTGCGCGATGAGGTCCAGCACAAAGGGGGCCGCTGCAAAGTGGCGGCGGGCCGAGGTGATGGCCTCGGCTGCGCCTTCCGTATCGCCCTGATCCGCGCGGGCGCGGGCGAGCGCGATCCAGCTTTTGTGATCCATCGGGTCCGCTTCGAGTGATGCAACCAGTGCGGCGACCTGATCGGATGCAGCGTCGCTTTGGCCCGAGCTTACAATCTCGGCCCCGGTGGCATCCGGCAGATACATGGTGACATCGGTTTGCAGGAACCGAGCCATGTTGACGATATCGCGCCGGACCAGCGGCATCCACGGGGCATCCGCCGCCGAGTCGCGGGCCAGCAGGGACCAGCCCTGGATCGCGCCCTCGAAATCCTGCGCCTGCGCCTTGGCCAGCGCGACATAGTAGCGGGCGCGGGGGTCGGCGTGATCGGTGGCAAGCTGTTCAAAGATCACCCTGGCGGCACCGGGCACCTTGTTGCCATTGGCCAGTGTCATCGCCTCGGCATAGGCAGACAGAACGCCGGGCCGGTCCTGCGCCAGATCGGCGGCTTGACGGTAGGCATCCGCCGCTGAAGCATGATCACCAAGCGCGGCATAGGATTGTGCAAGGGTCCACCACGTTTCAAAGCTATTGGGCTGCTCTTGAGTCTGTTCGATCAGCAATTGAATGCGGCTGCCGATATCACCGGCATCGGCGCGGCGGATCATTTCTTCGGTCTTGCGCGCCGCCAGCGGCATGTCGGGGTGCCGGGGGTTCCCGATTCCGGAATACATCGCGATCGTCGCAGCGCCAACAAACAGGGCCAGACCCGCCGCTGTTGCCAGCGAACGGGGCGAGGACAGGAAACCCGCATCAAGCCGACGGGCAGCGCCAAGCGCCCGACGTTCGATCTCCATCCTGGCAGACTCGCATTCGCCTTCGCTGATCTGACCGGCCGTGAGATCGCGCTCCAGCTCGTCCAGTTGATCCCGGTAGATTGAAATTGCGCCGTCGGAACTGGTCATTTCGATCGAGCGGGCCCGGAAATAGGGGCGTGCCATCCAGAGACCGGCAAGACCGGTGACTGCACCTGCTATGAGCCAAAATTCCATCACCCAACCTCGTTTTTCAGAATGCGTTGTGCTTCGGCGCGTGCGGCGCTGTCCAGATCGGAGGTGTCTTTTTGTGGTTTTCTTCCGCGCAGGTAAAACGCGGCCGATAACCCGCCGATGGACAAAAGCAGAATCGGCGTCAGCCATAGAATATAGGTATGGCGTTCGACCGGCGGTTTCATCAGAACATAGTCGCCGAACCGCTCCCTCACATATGCAAGGATCTCCTGATCGCTGTCGCCTGCGGTGATCCTTTCGCGCACCACGATGCGCAGGTCCTTTGCTATTCCGGCATTGGAATCGAAGATCGACTGATTGCGGCATTTCAGGCACCGAAGGTCGCGGCCAATCTCGCGCGCGCGTTCTTCCATCGCAGGGTCGGCGAACATCTCGTCCGGGTCCAAAGCGGCTGCACCGGTGGCAAACCCCGCAAGGATGAGTGAGAGGAAAAGGCGTTTCATGTCGCCTCCTATTCTGCTGGTGCAAGCACAGGGTTGCGTTTACCTGCGGGCACGCCGACCCGCAGGCGGCGGTCGGCCACCGATATCAGCGCCGCAAAGGCCATCAAAGCCGCGCCAAGCCACATCCAGGGAATGCCAGGGTTGTAGTAGTAGCGGGTCACAAAGCCGCCGTTTCCGTCGGGGTCGCCGAGCACTGCGTAGAGGTCTCCGTGCCAGGTGGTTTCGATCCCGGCCTCGGTGGTCGGTTTCTGCTCGACGGGATACCATCTGCGTTCGGGGAACAGCACGGTCACCAGATCCCCACCACGCGTGACGCGAACCGCCGCGATTGAGGTCTGGTAGTTTGGTCCGCGTCGGTTTTCGATATCCATCAGAGTGAATTCGTACTGGCCGACGGACACCTCTTCGTCGATGGCGACGGTCTGGATGCTCTCATGGCTCCAAAGGCTTACGGCGACAACACCAGCGGCGGCTGTGGCAAGACCGAGATGACCCAGATACAGCCCCCATGCAGACAGGGGCAGCCCGATCAGACGGCGCAGGGTGGCATAGGGTTTTGCCGTGCCGAGGCCAATTCTGCGACCCAGATCCTGAAGGGTGGCGACCGCCAGAAAGCCGGTTACAAAAACCCCGAACAGACCCGCAATTCCGGGATTGCCAAGAAATACGATGACAGCCACGGTGATGGCAAGCGCGCTGAGGGCTGCGATCCCTGTGCGCCGCAACACCTCGGCACCGCGTGCCCGTTTCCAGCTGAAGAACGGGCCGATCCCCGCCGCAAACATGGTGATCCCGAAGATCGGCAGGAATGTGCGGTTGAAATAGGGGGCTCCAACCGTGATCTTGTCGCCGGTTATGACTTCCAGCGCCAGGGGATAAAGCGTTCCGACAAAGACAACGCCGGTTGCCGCTGCGATCAGCACATTATTCGCCAAAAGCCCGGTTTCTCGGGAAACGGTTGCAAACACGCCGCCTTCGTCAAGATCACCCGCGCGGAAGGCGAAGAGTGTCAGGGCCCCGCCGATGGCGATGGACAGCAGCAACAGAATGAATACACCTCGTTCAGGGTCGGTGGCAAATGCATGTACCGATGTCAGGATACCGGACCGCACCAGAAACGTGCCGATCAGCGACAGTGAAAATGTCAGGATCGCCAGCAGGACAGTCCACTTCAGCAATGCATTGCGCTTTTCCACGACGATGGCCGAATGCAGCAGCGCCGTGCCTATGAGCCAGGGCATGAAGGATGCGTTTTCCACCGGGTCCCAGAACCAGAAGCCACCCCAGCCCAGTTCGTAATAGGCCCACCAGGACCCAAGGGCGATCCCGGCGGTAAGCCCGGACCAAGCCAGCAACACCCATGGACGCATCCAGCGCGCCCATGCCGGATCGATCCGACCCGTCATCAGGGCGGCCACGGCAAAGGAAAAGGCGGTGGAAAAGCCGACATATCCAAGATACAGCAGCGGCGGATGCAGGGCGACGCCAATATCCTGCAGCAATGGGTTCATCCCCTGACCATCGATGGGTGGATTGGCGACACGTTCGAACGGGTTCGAGGTGATGAGGATGAACAGAAAGAAACCGACGCCGATCATGGCCTGAACCGACAATACTCTGGCGCGTATCTCGATCGGGATCATGCGCCCAAAGACCGAGATCAGAACGCCGAACAGGGCCAGCATCAGCACCCACAACAGCATCGACCCTTCGTGGTTGGCCCAGACACCGGTAACCTTGTAGATCATCGGCTTGGCCGAATGCGAATTGAGTGCAACGGTCAGCACAGAAAAGTCCGACACCACAAAGGCATAGGTCAATGCGGCAAACGCGGCGGCGGCCCCCAGGAATTGCACCTGTGCGGCGCTGTCAGCCACACGCATCCCCGAGGCCGATCCGCGCCATGTGGCGACCAGTGGCACCACAGATTGAACCATAGCGGCAACCAGCGCCAAACACAGGGCCAAATGTCCAAGCTCGACAATCATTGTGCGGCCTCCAATGCCGGTGTGTGCAGACGCTGGGTCTCGGGGTGTGGAACGGGAACCGGCAGGCGGCGCGCGACCGCGTCCGCATCGCTCAGAACGAACTCGCTTTTGTTCAGGAACTTGACCAAACCGGATTTCCTGATCCGGCTGAGGATGCGGCTGACGGTCTCTGAGTTCAGGCCCAGATAGTCCGCGATATCCTCGCGCGACATTGTCAGGCGGATGACCGGAACAGCCGGTTGCTGGGCCATCTGGCGCGACGCGGTTTCCGCCAGAAACATCAGCACACGCTCATAACTGTCCAGCCGTCCAAGTGTTGTCATATGCTGCTGGCTGCGCAGCAGGCGGTGATGCACCAGCTTAAAGCTGTCGGTCAGGAACTGTGTGTGCCTGCTTAGATCGTCAGCGGCCGAGGACAGGTCGAGATCGCAGATCAGGCAGGGCTCAAGCGCCTCGAGCCAGCTTGATCGTCCGGGCCCGGCCATTCCGCTGCAGATGATCTCGCCGGGTTCCTCGATTCCAAGGATTTGCCGCCGCCCGTCTTCGAACACCGTGCAGGTGGCGGCTGTGCCCCTGAGCACGATCCAGAATCGCAGGCAATGCGATCTTGCATCGGCCTCGATCCGGTCGCCACGGTCCAGCCTGTGAAAGCGCGGTGCAATCTTTGGCGAGTCGCAAAAACGCACGGGGCACTTGTCCCGTAAGCTGCAGCTGGCAGGGGAGTCTTTCAGAGGCTTGCGGGCCGGAAATTGCATGGCTGTCTCACGGCGGTTGCTGGCTTTCGCAGATCATTTACCATTCGCGCGCAGTTGGCTTTGAGGTAAATCAAACAAAATGGGCCTTATAAATAAGGCGTTCCCGCGCAAACTCGTCTTTTCTGACAATTGTCAGGGCGGTGAAACTCACAGGATTGTTACCATTGCGTGACCGGTAGCCCCTTTCAGGAGTGAGTCCCCGTGAGACGCATTGCAGCCACCTTCTTCGCATTTATGATCGCCGCAGGCTGGGCCGTGGCGCAAGACGCCCCTGAACAAGTCGACCCGGACCGCGCAGCCGAAATGGGCTGCCTGTCCTGCCATGAAGGTATCGAGGATTTCACCACCGGCGTGATGATGGATACGATCAAGGCGCTGGGGCCGGATTACAACGACCCCGACGGCTGTGTTGTCTGCCACGGCGGCAACCCTCAGGGTCTGACAGCTGATGAGGCGCACGCTGGAACACCCACTGAACTGGCCGAAGCGGGCGGGCCGCACACATTCTACCCTGACCCCGGCGCTGTCTGGATCGCGGACAAGTCCTGCGGTCAGTGTCACGATGGATATTCCGAACGCCTGATCAAGTCGCTGATGAACACCGAGGCCGGTAAATTGCAGGGCAACCTGTGGTCCTGGGGCGTTTTGGATACGCGCCGGTCTGTTTATGGCAACTATGATCTGGTCGATGAAGACGGGTACGAGCCTTCGGTGGGCACCGATGCCTATAAGGAATACATGCTGGCCTATGCCGAGTCGCATCCTGATCAGTTGCCCCCTTCGATGGAGCAGGTGCCGGATGTCGATGTCAACGCAATCTCTGAACATCCCAATCTTGCCGGTATCACCTATTCGCGCCAGCAGTGTCAGCGGTGCCATGTCGGTGTGAACGGGCGCGAAAAGCGCGGTGACTTCCGCGGGGCCGGGTGTTCCTCGTGCCATGTGCCGTATTCGAACGAAGGGCTGTACGAGGGCGGCGACCCGATGATCGCCAAAGACCAGCCCGGCAAATTGCTGACCCACCAGATGCAGGCAAGCCGGAAATCCGTCGTCAAACACGGGGATCTGGAGTATTCCGGTATACCGACCGAAACCTGCGTCAGCTGCCACAATCGCGGCAAGCGGATCGGTGTCAGCTATCAGGGGATCATGGAGTTCCCCTATGGCTCGCCCTATAACGAGACCGGCGGCAAGCAGCCCAAACTGCACACCAAGAATTACCTCTATATCAAGGAAGACCTGCACCACGCGGTTGAATCGCGCGAAGGCAACCCCGAGGGCGGGATGCTCTGTCAGGATTGCCACACCACCGTCGATATGCACGGTGACGGCAACCTGCCCGGAACCACGCTCGCTCAGGTCGAGGTCGAGTGTGAAGACTGCCATGGCACCGTCAGCAAATTCCCCTGGGAACTGCCGCTGGGCTATGGTGAGGAATTCCAGACAGATCTGGAGCAGGCACCGCGTGGCCTGACCGATGAGCTGACGGACGAACAGTATTTTGCCGAGGTCTATGATGAGGAAGACGGCTATCTTCTGACCGCACGTGGCAACCCGTTTGGCAACGTTGTCAAGCGCGGCAGCAAGGTGATCATGCACTCGGCCAGCGGTCTGGATTTCGAAGTGCCGGTTCTGGCGCAGATCGCTCGGGACGGGACGTGGAAATCGCCGAACGCAAAGGTCGCGATGGGCAGTGTCAACAAGCATATGGAAAGCATGGAATGTTATGCCTGCCACGCGGACTGGGCGCCGCAATGCTATGGCTGTCACATCACCGTCGACTATAGCGAAGGCAAGACGGATGTGGACTGGATCACCAACGCCAACAACCGGCTGGACAATGGTCTGACGGCGGATGCTCCGCTGGGCACCAACGGTCTGACCGGGCCGGGCAAGGTTTCGGAAACCCGCAGCTATCTACGCTGGGAAGAACCTACCCTTGGCATCAATGGCGAAGGCCGCGTCAGTCCGCTGATGCCCGGTTGTCAGGTGATCACCACCGTGATCGACAAGGATGGCAACACTGTTGTTCAGAACGAAACCTGGATGACGCCGGATGCCGGAGGCACCAAGGGTCTGGATCACGCCGCTGTTCAGCCGCATACCGCCGGACGCGAGGCCCGGACCTGCGAGAGCTGCCACAACAATCCGAAAGCGCTCGGATATGGTATCTCGGGCGGGCGCTTCCTGCAAAACTATGACAAGGGCTTTGTTGTCGATCTGAAAACCGAAGACGGTCAGGTTATTCCACGTCAGTCGCAGTACCAGTCGGTGCCGATCCCGTCGCTGGATCACGACCTGAGTCGGATCGTGACCGAAGAGGGCAAGCAACTGGTAACCGTCGGATCGCATTGGGATCTGACCGGCCCCCTGCCGCAGGAGATGCGTGAAAAGATGGAACGCACCGGCCTGTGTATGGGTTGCCATCAGAACATGACCAACGAAGATCTGTGGGATCAGGTAAATTCCGAGAAGTTCGTCAACAATCGCGAACATCAGGATGTCATGGATCAGGCGCTTCACGCACTGGCCGACAAGAAATCGGATAACTGACACCAGACAAATCCGCCACCTGTGACGGGTGGCGGGTCAACCAAATTATCTCAGGGGATACGTCATGCGCCCATCGATCCTGATCTCTGCCGCTCTGCTGCTCGGTACGCCGGTATTCGCCCAGTCCGAGGGAACATCCGCCGGATATGCCGCGGCAGACCTGATGAAACCCTGTCAGGAGGCCGATAACGACGCGCGTGACGGAGGCCCGGCCGAAACCGAGTGCGAACAATACATCATTGGCTTCGTTCAGGCGCTTGAAGTGACCGGTATGTCCGGCCCGGGAACAGATACCTGCCCGCCCGCGATCAACACCGCTGACGAAGTCCGTTGGGCGCTTATTCGCTGGATTTATGGCGATTTCAGCAATCGCAAAGCAATACCCGCTTCGCAGGCTGTCATGGGCACGTTGAAAGAAGCGTTTCCCTGTTCGAGTTGAGGTTTTCTATCGAAGTTCTCTAACCAGAATGAATTTGAAACGCGTTGCAGATGGCATTGAATGGGTTTGTCTGCTTTGCAGCAAAGATCTGGCCCAGATTCGGCTTCAATCTGCAGCAGAAACTTCCAACCTTTTACCTGTTTCAGGATCAAACAGGTGCATATGCGCAGGCACGACTGAGAACCGCATATTCGGGTGGCGACCCTCGATCGGGTGGACACCTGGAAGGCTGATCGTGATCATCTCGTCAGATCCCGTCAGGTGGCCGTGCAACAGGGTGTTGGCCCCAAGCGGTTCCGCCATCTGAATCCCCGCCTCTATAGGGCCATTTTCATCCAGCACCAGATGCTCTGGGCGTATGCCAAGTTTCAAAGCGGTGTCTGGCCCCTGTGACGCTCCAACGCCGATGTCTCCGATATTGATGGTCCCGTTCTCGCGCCTTGCGTCAAAGATGTTCATCGCGGGGCTGCCAATGAATTGCGCAGCGAACAGAGACTGCGGTGTCTCATAGACCTCAAGCGGGGTTCCGATCTGTTCGGCGATACCGCCGTTCATCACAATCATCCTGTCTGCCATTGTCATGGCTTCGACCTGATCATGGGTCACATAAAGCGACGTGATCCCCAGTTTTTCCTGAAGCTCGCGAATCTCCAGCCGCATTTGAACGCGCAGCTTGGCGTCGAGGTTGGAAAGCGGTTCGTCAAACAGGAAAACCGCAGGTTCGCGGACAATTGCCCGCCCCATCGCCACCCGTTGACGTTGACCCCCGGACAGTTGTCTGGGTTTACGATCCAGCAAAGGTTCCAATTGCAGCAGTTTTGCAGCATCAGTCACCTTTTTGTCGATCTCGGCTTTGGGCAATCCGGCGATCTTCAGTCCATAACCCATGTTTTGTCGCACCGACATATGCGGATAAAGCGCATAGTTCTGGAACACCATGGCGATATCGCGATCCATCGGCTCTTTGTCGTTGGCACGTTCATCGCCGATCCGAATTTCGCCCGATGTTACGGTTTCAAGCCCCGCAACCATGCGCAACAGGGTGGATTTCCCGCAGCCCGACGGGCCGACAATCACGATGAACTCACCATCTGCGATGTTGATGTCGATGCCGTGTATGACGTCAGTTGGGCCAAAGCTCTTTTTGACGTTTTCAAGTGATACAGTTGCCATTTCTTATTTCTCGCTATCGACAAGGCCGCGGACAAAGAGCTTTTGCATTGACACCACAACGATGACTGGTGGGATCATCGCCAGAATGGATGTCGCCATGATCGTCGGCCAATGCGCAAAATCATCGCCCGAAGGGAACATCTGTTTGATACCCATAACGATGGTGTTCATTTCGGGATCAGTGGTGATCAAAAGCGGCCAGAGGTATTGGTTCCACCCATAGATGAACAGGATCACGAACAGTGCGGCGATATTGGTCCGGCTCATCGGCACCACGATGTCGATGAAAAACCGCATCGGTCGTGCCCCATCAACCCGCGCGGCCTCGGCAAGTTCATCGGGGATCGTCAGAAAGAACTGACGAAACAGGAAGGTGGCCGTGGCTGAGGCGATCAGGGGAAAGATCAACCCGTAATAACTGTTGAGCATTCCAAACCCGGCTACGACTTCGAAGGTGGGAACGATCCGCACTTCGACTGGCAGCATCAGGGTCAGGAAGATCAGCCAGAAGAACGTCGTCCGACCCGGAAATCGGAAATAGACAATCGCAAAGGCCGACAACAGAGAGATAATGATCTTTCCAACGGCAATGCCAATTGCCATCACCAGACTGTTAAACAGCATCGTCGCCACTGGCACGTTGACGCCCGAGAACAGCGCCGCCTTATAGTTCACCCAGAACTGATCTCCGGGCACGACAGGCATCGGCGGCGAGACGATATCGGCCTGTGTAACGGTCGATGCGACAAAGGCCAGCCAGATGGGGAAAAAGATGATCAGAACGCCAAGGATCATGAAAGCGTGCGTCAGCCAGATGCCCGCGCCTCGTTTCTCGACCATACCGTGTTGTTGGGCAGCCATCAGTAGTGCACCCTCTTTTCCACGTATTTGAACTGTATGACGGTCAGCAGACCCACGACGATCAGTAGGATAACCGACTGGGCCGAAGACGAACCCAGATCCTGGCCCACAAACCCGTCCGAGAAGACCTTGTAGACCAGAATGGTCGTCGCCTGCTGCGGCCCTCCTGCAGTGATGGTGTGGATCACACCGAAGGTCTCAAAGAAGGCGTAGACGACATTTACAACCAGCAGGAAAAACGCGGTCGGCGAAAGAAGTGGCAGAACAATCGTAAAGAACCTTCGCCAGAAATGGGCCCCATCAATCGCCGCCGCCTCGATGACCGAGCGGGGCACAGATTGCAGCGCCGCGAAGAAGAACAAGAAGTTATAACTGATGCGACCCCAGGCCGAAGCGACAACCACCAGCACCATGGCCTCGGTGTCATTGAGAACGTGATTCCAGTCATACCCGAGTTGCCCAAGATACCAGGACACGACGCCGACGCGTGTGTTGAACATGAACAGCCACAGCACACCTGCAACCGCCGGGGCGACAGCGTAGGGCCAGATCAGCAACGTCCGATAGACACCGGACCCTTTGATCAGACGATCCGCGATCACGGCCAGAAACAGGGCCGGGATCATCGAGCACAATGTCACCAGCGTTGAAAAGATCGCCGTCGTCACGAATGACGCGCGGTAATACTTGTCGCTCAGCAGAAACTCAAAGTTGCCGAGGCCGACGAACTGCGCTGAAAGCCCAAAGGGATCGGGTATGAACAACGATTGCCATACGGCCTGACCAGCGGGATAGAAGAAGAATACCGCGGAAATGATGACCTGAGGTGCAATCAGGGCCAACGGCAAAAGCCAGCCGCGAAATGTGACGCGTTTTTCCATCGATATTGCCCACTAAAATAGAAAATGCGGGCACGATGAAGGCCCGCATTGTATTACGCCTTACTGATTGGCGGATTCGAACCGGCGCAGCAGCGCGTCACCACGTTCTTTTGCACTGTCCATCGCTTCCTGAGCGGTCTTTTCGCCGGACCAGACAGCCTCAAGCTCTTCATCGATGATACCGCGGATCTGATCGAAGGATCCCAGCCGCAGACCTTTGGAATTGGCCGTCGGTTCTTTTGCGGTCATCTGGATCACCGCGATATCGGTGCCCGGGTTTTGTTCGTAGAAACCTGCGGCACGCGTAACTTCGCCAGCATCCGCCGTAATGGGAAGATAGCCGGTGTTCTGGTGCCACGAGGCCTGCACGCCCGAAGATGACAGGAAGCTGAGGAATTCACCCACGCCTTTGTAGGCTTCGGGATCATGACCTTCCATCACCCAAAGCGAAGCGCCACCGATGATGGTGTTCTGCGGCTCGCTCACCAGGGCTTCCCAGTAGGGCAGGGGGCGCACGTCAAAGTCAAACTCGGCCTCTGCCTTGATACCGGCATAGCCTGCCGAACTTTCGGTAAACAGGGCACATTCCCCGGCCCGGAAGTTCGCGCCGCCTTCGTTTCTGCGGCCGGTATAGATGAACTTGCCATCCTTGGCCCAGTCACCCATCGCCGTCAGGTGCGCAACCTGCGCCGGACCGTTCAGCATCAGCTCGGTATCGAGACCGGCAAAGCCGTTATCCTTCGACGCAAACGGGACGTCGTGGTAGGCCGACATATTTTCAAGATGAATCCAGCTTTGCCATGCAGTCACCAATGGGCATTCTTCGCCCCCGGCCTTGAGCTGTTCAAGCACATCTCCGACCTTTTCCCAGGTTGAAAGGTCCGTGTCGGGATCCACACCTGCTGCCTGCATTGCGTCACGGTTGACCCAAAGAACCGGCGTCGAAGAGTTGAACGGCAAGGACAGCATATCGCCATCCGTTGTGGTGTAATACCCTTTGACCGAGCCGATATAAGCATCCGGATCAAAGGAAGCACCGCTTTCGGCCATCACTTCGTGAACGGGTTTGATCGCCCCTTCGGCCGACATCATTGTTGCCGTTCCGACCTCGAACACCATCAGGATATGCGGCTGTTCACCGGCGCGGAACGCAGCGATCCCGGCATTCAGGGTTTCCGAGTAGTTGCCCTTATGGGCTTCAACAACAACAAACTCGTCCTGGCTTGCGTTGAACTCCTCGACCTGCGCTTTCACAAGTTCACCCAGCCGACCGGTGAAGGCGTGCCAGAACTGAACTTCGGTTTGCGCCATGGCCGCCACAGGGCACAAGACGGTTGATACGGCAAGAGCGCCAAGCAAATTCTTTTTCATGATTCCTCCCATGCATCTGGTTCGATGCTTCGTTGAATACCGACCGCAACGCGTAAACGGCACACATGACAATTTCACGACGTTAACGCTACAAGAATATAATTCAAGCCCGGTCTGGTGGATAAAAAAATAACATGATGTTATGAGTCGACGCCAGCGATTGGGATTGAGAATGAATCAAATACTGAGAGTCCGGCAGCTTGAGGCCCTGATGGCTGTGACCACCAACGGCTCGGTCACGGCGGCTGCAGCGGATCTGGGGGTCAGCCAACCCGCTGTCAGCAGGCTACTTTCGGACCTTGAAAAGTCTCTGGGGTTTCAGCTTTTCGACCGCCGCGAGGGGCGATTGTTGCCAACGCAAGAGGTACGCTACCTTCTGCCCAGCGTTGAACGCGTTCTGGAACTGATGAGGCAAATCGCTGATGTCAGTCAGGATATCACCCAGCGCAAAGCGGGGCATATCCGTGTCGCCTGTCTGCCTGGGTTTGCCACCAGCCATCTGCCCGATGTGGTCGCCAGATTCCTGCATGATCGACCCGGCGTCACCCTGACGATCGAGCCGGACCGACCGGAACGTATTCTAGAATGGATGATCGGTGAGCAATATGATTTTGGCATCACCGATAGCTTCAATGGTCATCCTGCCGTCGAAAGCAGCAATATCGACGTTCGGACGGTTTGTGTATTTCCAGCCGGACATAAGTTGGAAGCCAGCACCGAGGTGACCCCGGCGGACCTTGCAGATCAAAAGATAATCCATACACGCCGCGACAGTGCGTTTTTCGGGCGGCTGTCCAAGGCGTTTCAGACTGCAAATGTCGATCTGAATTCCCATATCGAAGTCAGGCAATTCACTGCGGCTTGTGAACTGGCGCTGAAGGGGGTCGGTGTTTCCATCGTAAGTGAGCTGGATGCCGTCCAGTACAAGGCCCGGGGTCTCTGCTGCAGGCCGTTCAGGCCTATGCTGTCACATACCCTCTCGCTGGTGCGCCCGATCTTGAAACAACCTTCGCTGGTGACGCTGGAGTTTATTGAACAGTTCAAAGAAAGCCTTGAGCCGTTCAAGGCCGGATAGCGTTGGAACTGGCCGTTGTCGGATTTGCAAGTCTTCGCGCGTCCTTGCACCATGTTACGCGTTCACGGAGGCAATAATGATCTATGCAATCACGATTTATGGCGAGGCAGGCGTGTTCGAAGCGCTGCCAAAAGATCGCCAGGACGAGGTGATGGCCGGCCACGGCACGCTGCAAGACGCGCTGAAGAAGCGGGGGGAGTTCGTATCGATCAAGCTGATGCCGCCGACCTCTGCCGTGATGGTGGAACCGGGCTCGGCTGAAGGTGCGGCACCGCTAATCACCGACGGGCCGTTCTCTGAAACCAAAGAGAGCTTTCTGGGCTTTTATGCTGCGGATTTCGCGAACCTTGATGAGGCGCTGGAATATGCAAAGATGATTTCGTCGCCCATTGCCCGGCTCGAAGTGCGCCCCGTCGCCTGGGCCGGGGGGGTCATTTCGTCGGAATAGATCATGTCGGATTGGCTCAACGCGACATTCATCCAAAACCGACCGCGTGCCATAGCGGCGCTGACGCGGGTTTTCGGCGATATCGATGTTGCGGAAGAAGCTTTTGCCGACGCCTGTGTAAAGGCGTTGACGGTCTGGCCTCACGATGGGGCGCCGCGCGATCCGTTAGCGTGGCTGCTGACCACGGCCCGAAATGCAGGTCTCGATCATTTGCGCAAGTCCCAGCGCCGCAATGCGATCCTGTCGCGCCATGCAAAGGAGTTGCAGCCGGTGCATGTTGAAGACCCAGACCCGGATGAACTGCGCGACGACGTCTTGCGCCTGTTGTTCATCTGCTGCCACCCCGAGCTGGACCGGCGCGACCAGATCGCCATTGCTTTGCGCGTGGTGGCGGGGCTGAGTGTGGATGAAATCGCCAGCGGCTTTCTGGTCAAGCCCAAGACGATGGAACAACGTATCACCCGGGCCAAGAAAAAGATCGCCAACAACCCGGTCGCCTTCGAAACACCCAGCCCGGCCGAGCGTGGTGCACGTTTGGGTGAGGTTTCGCTGATGATCTATCTGATGTTCAGCGAAGGCTGGTCCACATCCACCGGTCCCGCGCAGATGAAACTGACCCTTTGTGATGAGGCGATCCGACTTGCGCGTCTGCTGGCGGCCCTGTTTCCGGCGATGGGTGAACAGGCGGCGTTGCTGGCGCTTTTGTTGCTGCAACACGCCCGGCGGCGCGCGCGGGTGGACGGGCAGGGCAGGCTTGTCGCTCTGGACGAACAGGATCGCAGCCTGTGGGACCGGACCATCATCGCCGAGGCCACGGCGCTATTGCAAAAAGCCCAAAGGATCGGTCATCGCGGGGTCTATGTCATTCAAGCCTCGATCGCGGCGGAACACGCTCGCGCAGCCTCATCCGATGAAACCGACTGGGCCTTGATCGAGGCCCACTATGCCGCCCTATATGTGCTACAACCAACTCCCGTCATCCGGCTCAATCAGATCGCGGCGCAGGCCAGACTGCATGGTCCGCGATATGCATTGGACGCGATGGAAGCTTTGGAGAGGGAACTGGCCTCTTATCGCTGGTTTCATGCCATGCGGGGTGGATTATTGCAGGATGTTGGCGACCATAAGATCGCGGTTGAAGCGTTTGAGGCGGCTCTGGCTCTTGCGCCGACCGATCTCGAACGCGTTGCAATCAGTGAAAAAATGGCGATCAGCCAAAAAGAATTGGGTAGGGTGTAGGGATCTGGTCACCTTACGCGTCCTTGGATCAGACCCGCACGTGGCGGGCGCAACCAAGGGAGGTACCCATGAGTATTCTTGAGATGACCACTGTCGGCAATTCCGGCTGGATCGGACATTCCGGGCCAGATCAGGGCAAGGCCAAGGCGTTCTATCAAGAGGTGCTGGGCTGGACAATCAACGACATGCCAATGCAGGACGGGTCAAGCTATTCGGCGGCGGTGGTCGGGGAAACCGCTATTGGCGGGTTTTCACCGATGCCCGAAGAGAACGGAAGCTGGACGATCTTTTTCACCGTTGCCGATGTTGATGCAAGCGTTGCAGCGGCAAAGGGCAAGGGGGCAACCGTTTTCCAGCCAGCGATGGACATGCCGGGTGTCGGACGCATGGCCACGCTGACCGACCCGCAGGGGGCAAGGTTTGCGTTGATCACATACGAAAGCATGGCGTCCTGAGCGCGGCGTGGACGGAGAGATCAGATGATACACCCTCCTGAAATCGCGTTGATCGTGACCGCGGTATTTGTGTTGATGAGCATTCCGATGGCCATTGCGGTCGGGGTGCGCCGCGCCCGGACCGGCATCCTTTTGCTGCATGGTGAGGATGACGGGCTTTTGCGCCTGATGCGGGCGCATGGAAACTTTGTCGAATATGTCCCGCTGGCCCTGCTAGCCCTTGCAGGGGCTGAAATCGCCGGTGCTCCGACTTGGCTTCTTGTGATCTGTGGCGGCGTTCTGGTGCTGGCGCGATTGATTCACTATTTCAGCCTTCGCGCTGCTGCCGATGGCAAAGGACGCGCGATTGGTGCGGGCTTGACAACACTGACCATGCTGGTGCTTGCGCTAACAATCCTCTTGCAGCTTGGCAGGGCGGGCTGATGCCTGTCGATGAGACCCTGAACAGCCGTATGCGCGACGCCTTAGCCGCGCATGTGGGCATTTCCGAAAAACAGATGATGGGCGGACAATGTTTCTTTTTGAACGGCAACATGTTGGGGGGTGTGCGGCGGCACAAGGATGGGGTCGGGCGGTTCATGTTCCGGGTCGGCAAGGCGAATGAACCCGCCGCGCTGACGGATCTGACGGCCCGGCCCGTGATCCACGGCACTCGCAAACTGGGCGGGTTTGTGCGCGTTGATGAAGGCGATTGCGATGACGCCGCGTTACGACGCTGGTTACTGATGTGTTTGGAACACGCTGCAGCCCTGCCCGCAAAAAACTGACCGGAGGAAGCAATGACACCAATTGACTGTTTCACGCCCGAGGTACTGGATTTCCTTTCGCGCCTAAAAGCAAACAATACCCGCGATTGGTTTACGGCGCATAAGGCGGACTATTACGCTCATCTCAAGGCACCCAGCCTGCAGTTTGCGGATGACATGGCAGCGGCCTTGGGTGAGCTGACTGGGCAAGAGCACAGCAGTAAGATCTTTCGGATTCACCGCGATGTTCGATTTTCCAAGGACAAGACGCCCTACAACGCGCATCTTCATCTGGCCTTCATGCCGGTCGGACCGGAAGGCCAACCCCCGATGTGGTTCTTTGGCCTGTCGCCCGAGAAACTTTCGCTTGGCTGCGGGGTTTTTCAGTTTGAACGGGGTGCGCTGAACGTGTTCCGCGCGGCGATGGCCGGACCAAAAGGGGCCGAATTGACCCGGCTTATTGCCAAGATGCGCAAAGGCGGCATCCGGGTTGGCGAACCGGAACTGAAGCGCGTTCCGGCAGGTTTTGACAAAGACCATCCCCATCAGGAGGCACTGCGCCGAAAAGGCTTTTCTGCGTGGATTGATCTGGATGATCCGGCATTTGTTCTTGAGTCAAATCTTGTGAGCCGTACAACTGCAGAGTTACGCCGACTTATGCCGGTGTTTGATCTGATGGTCGGGATCGAATAGCCGTTTTTTGGCCTTGGTAGGATGCAGGCAAGGGAACGTTTTGCGCCTATGTCAGGGGTTGTCCTGCCCGGATAAATACCGATCCAAATCCTCGACGCTGATCAGCGCGCTGAGGTCAACTAGGAACGACAGATCCTCGACCCGGACCACTGATCCTTCATCGCGTAAGAACCGGTGTAAATCCATTACCAGTTCGCTGCCTCGGTCCTGATCGAATACATAGCTTTGCATAACGACACCTTCGCCGTCGGGTTCGATCATGTGTTGAACATCGGCGTCAACCTCTCCGGGCTTGACGATCACGCGCTCGACCGACCGGAAGCCCGAGGCCAGCAAACTGTGCGTCGGCCCTGCGTTTCCGTCGACCACATGGGCCAGGTATTCAATGCCGGGCAATGCGTGACGATCCGCGCAAAGTTGCCGGACCATAACCGCCTTGGTCAGCAATGTGTTCAGACCCAGATGGCGCGCGCCCGGATGGATCATCATGCCGCCCACTTCGTATTGCTGCCCCTGAGTATCGGGGGTCTCTTGAATGACGCATGTGCCGATGATGGCTTCGGTCCTTGTATTTACCAGTTCAAACAGATGATGCGCGCGGGCTGCAGTTCTGAAGGCACGGGCCGAGCGATCAAACAGCACACCTTCGTTAAGGGCTTCGATAAATGTGAAGGGAACCCGATACTCGGCCTCATCCGCATAAAGCACACGCAGGATATCCTGGTCTTTGATGATCGCCGGACGGTTCCAGGTCATGGTTTCCTCTGATCGGTCGGGCCTGATTTGAATACTTTGTTTCAAACAGGAGGCTGCTGCAACCGTTCTGACAACGCGCAGCCTCGGACCCAAAGCTTGATTGGCAAGAAATTAGCCACTATATTGTGGCAACAGGAGTGACAAAATGGAAATGCATGACCTCGTCGAAAACCGGTTGATCTCACCAGACCGTTTGGCCCGGCATCTCAAAACCACCAAGCGCGAGATTGGTGAGACCTTGGGTATCGCACCGGAATCCCTGTCGCGCCGGCAGCGGATTGCATCTGTTTCGGTCCAGACGTCTCTGCGGCATCTGATCGAGATCCTGAATGTCGTTGCCCCGGCTGTCGGAAGTTCGCTGATGGCTTATGCCTGGTACCGTTCCGAACCCATCGTGGGTTTTGGAGGGCGCACGCCCGAGGAAATCGTGAAGGACGGTGAAACCAGCGCATTGAAATCTCATATCCTGCGGCGTCTCGAAGGCGGATACGCTTGAAACATGCCATCCGCGTGCGGCGCACGGTCATCCGCGCCGCCAAGCCACGCTGGACATATCTGCCAACATCCGGGGAAGGGGCCGCGCGCCGGGGCGGACGGTTCAATCCTATCGGCCAGCCTGCGCTTTATACCTCGCTTGCCCATGAAACGGCGGCGCGTGAAGTGCGGTTCAGCCTCAATCAGGAACCCTATACCTTTTACTTTCTCGCTGTGGATTGCCATCACATTATCGACCTCACCAACCGTGAGACCCGAGAGATGCTTGGCATCCCGTGGAATGATCTGGCCAATGACAACTGGGAATCTCAGATGCATCAGGGGCTTGTTCCTTCGACCCATAGCGTTGCAGGCAGGCTAAAAAGCGACGGATATGCCGGTATCCTGATCAACAGTTTCGCGCCGGGCGCCACGCCCGATGACATAAATCTGGTTCTGTGGAGCTGGGATGCGGTCGACCAGCTTCCATCGGACAGACCAAACGCGGTCAAGGTGCTTAACCGGAGCGATTTGCCCAGTAATGACGCCTCGTGGCAATAATCCGGCCTGCGCAGCTTATCTCTAACCTCACCGCTTGACCCGGCCCTCAGAACACTTTAGGCGCTGGTTCCCCTTACACAGACATTTCGGAGACATGCGCCATGGTCGCCAACAGCCCGTGGATTGGTGTTGATTTTGGCACGTCAAACTCGGCAGTCGCCTATGTGGATGCAGGCACTACGCGTCTTGTGCGGTTTGATGCGGCTGGTACTCTGCCAACAACCTTCTTCTTCGAATTCGACACGCGCGACACCCTGATCGGCGAACCAGCCAATCAGGCGCTGCTTGATGGGCTGGAGGGGCGTTTTATGCGGGCGCTCAAACGGGTTCTGGGCACGTCGTTGATGCATGAAAAGCGCCAGATCCTGAACCAGAGGCTGACATTCGTCGATATCATCGGATCGTTTCTGCGCAGGCTTCGAGAACAGGCCGAGGCCGAGCGTGGCGTGGCCTGTACCCGCGTGGTCTCGGGGCGGCCCGTGGTGTTTCACGGGGCAGGCGATCCGCGTGAGGCTCAGGCCGAGGCTGATCTGCGCGCTTGTTATGAGGCCGCCGGGTTTACCGACATCCGGTTCTGCCTTGAACCTGCGGCGGCGGCAATGGCCAGCGGGGCAACGGAACAGTCCGAAACTGTCGGGTTGGTCGTGGACATCGGCGGCGGCACATCGGATTTCTCGGTCTTTCGTACCGGCGCTTCAGGGGTCGAAATACTGGCCAATCACGGTGTGCGCATCGGGGGCACCGATTTCGACCGCGCCATCAGCATAGACCGGGTGATGCCCTTGCTAGGCAAAGGTTCGATGATCCGGGATTTGTTTGGCAGCGGCCGGTCGCAAGCGCCGAATGCCATTTTCAACGACCTTGCGACGTGGGAGGTGATCCCGTTTCTTTATACCTCGCAGAACCGGCGCATGGTGGGTGACATGCACAGGCTGGCGGAATCCCCCGAAAAACTGGCCCGACTTGCCGCGGTTCTGGAACACGAACTGGGTCACGAACTGGCCTTCGCGGTGGAGCGTGGGAAGATTGCGGTGAACTCAGGGGTTGCCGACCCGGTGATCGCGCTGGGTATGCTGGAGAACGGGTTGGCCGCGCGGCTGAGCGATGCCGTGGTGGCAGACAGTCTTGCCAACCATGCCGCGCAACTTGAGGCAGGCGCGCGCGATGTGTTGCAACAGGCAGATCTGACGGCGGACCAGATCGACCGGGTCGTCTATGTTGGCGGTTCCAGCCTGATGACCGTGGTGCCGGACACGATGCGTCGTGTCTGCCCGGCTGCTGAACATTCCTTTGCCTCGGTCTTTACCGCCGTTGCCGAAGGTCTTGCGCTTGTGGCGGCAGGCGAGGCCGACTGAGCCGCAGGGTTGCCAAACTTCCCGCCCCTTCGTATCGTCGGGGCATTGTCACATTCAACAACGGGAGGGCACGAGCTGAACATGCGTATCATCCGCCGACTTCAGCATGGCCCGCGTTTTGCCCTGCAGATCCGTTTGCAGGGCTGACCCGAGACACTTTGTATCGACGGTCTGCCCATAGCCGCGCCGCGGCCATACCTTTGTGACCCGAGATACCTTATGACGATCCTTAATATCTCTGCTTTGGGCGTGACCCTTGGCGATCCGCTGTTTTCTGACCTTAACCTGACCATCTCGAAATCCGACAGGATCGGGCTGGTTGCCGCCAACGGGCGTGGCAAGTCCACATTGCTGGCCTGTCTGGCAGGCGAGCTGGACGCAACCACCGGAGAGATCACCTGCGCCCGAGGTCTGCGGACCGGCTATGTAAAGCAATATGTCCCGCCCGAGGCCCTTGAACTGACACTCTATGATTGGGTGCACGCAGCACTTCCGCCCGATCAGGCGGATTACGAAAGCTGGCGCGTTGATGTGGTGCTGGATGAGCTGAGCGTGCCCTATGAGTTGCAGCATAGACCTTTGGCCGAGCTGAGCGGCGGCTGGCAGCGCACGGCGATGCTGGCTGCGGTCTGGATCAATCAGCCGGACCTGTTGCTGCTGGACGAGCCAACCAACCATCTGGACCTGGGCCGCATTGCCCTGCTGGAACGCTGGCTGGCGGCGCTGCCACGGGAAACACCCGTGATTATCACTTCGCACGACCGGGCGTTTCTGGATGCGACGACCAACCGGACGCTGTTTCTGAGGCCCGAGAACGCGCGCGTGTTTCCACTTCCGTATTCGGCGGCCCGCGCGGCGCTGGATGCGGCGGATGCTGCGGATGAACGGCGGCTGGCCAACGACATGAACAAAGCCCGCCAATTGCGCCGACAGGCGGCGGCGCTGAAGAATGTCGGGATCAATTCAGGCTCGGACCTGTTGCTGACCAAAACGAAACAGCTGACCGACCGCGCCGACAGGCTGGAAGCCGCGGCCAAGCCGGTTCACAGGGAACGCTCGGCAGGGGATATTCGGCTGGGCAACAGCGGCACCCATGCCAAGGCGCTGATCACGTTGGATGATCTGGTGGTCGAGACGCCGGATGGGCGGTTGCTTTACCGGACCGGGCAAAAGTGGATCGCCAAAGGCGACCGCATTGTTCTGCTGGGCAAGAACGGGGCCGGCAAAACCCGGCTGGTGCGGCTGATCCAACGGGCGTTGACCGGTGAGGACAGCCCGGTGAAATGCGCGGCGTCGGTGGTCCCGGCCATATCCGATCAGCATCTAAGCCAACTGGATCAGACCAGTACGCCGCTGGATCTGGTAACGGTTGCGTCTGACGTCGGCGATCAACGCGCCCGCGCGGTTCTGGCGGGTGCGGGGATCAACTATCAGATGCAAGGCACCAAAATCGCTGCGCTGTCAGGTGGGCAGAAAGCGCGGCTGGCGATGTTGCTGCTGCGGCTTGAAGATCCAAATTTTTACCTGCTGGACGAACCGACAAACCACCTGGATATCGACGGGCAAGAGGCGCTGGAGGCCGAACTGATCACCCATGGCGCGTCTTGCCTGCTGGTTAGTCATGATCGCAGCTTTCTGCGCAACGTGGGCAACCGGTATTGGTGGATCAATGGCAGCCGATTACAAGAGGTCGACAGCCCCGAGGCGTTTCTGAACGATCAGGAAAAAGAAGGGTAGGGGGATCAGAAACTGTCGCATCGATCCCTCGGGCTTTGCGGCAGTTCGCTTAGCTGGGATCGTACACATACCCGATCCCCCGCACGGTTCTGATCACCTCGGGTTTTTCGGGATTGGTTTCCAGCTTGCGGCGCAATCGGGAAATTCTGATGTCAATGCTTCGGTCAAACGGATCCCAGGATCGGTCATGCGCCTGTTCCAAAAGCTGATCGCGGTTCAAGACGCGTCCTTTGTTTTCTGCAAACACCTTGAGCAGCCTGTATTCCATCGCAGTCAGCGGAACTTCCGAGCCATCCGAGGCCAGAAGTTTCGCGGCCTCTTTGTCCAGCGTGAAGTCCCCAAAACGTGTGCCGTCACCGTCGCTTGCCGAGGATACGGTTTCAGCGATGGCCCCGCGGCGCAGGATCGCTTTGATCCGGGCCTCAAGCTCGCGAAGGTCGACGGGTTTGCCCAGATAATCGTCGGCACCCATTTCCAGACCGATGATCCGATCCACAACATCGCCCGCCGCTGTCAGCATGATCACCGGCGTGGTGTTTTCGGGGCGAAGGGATCGCAGAATGGAAAGACCGTCCTCTTTTGGCATGTTGATATCCATAATCATGACATCCACAGTTTCGGCTGAGACAATTGCCCTGAGTTCTTCGCCTCCGGATGCGGCCGACACCCTGTAGCCACGCTTGCTCAGGTATTCCTGAAGCATCTCGCGCACGTCGATTTCATCATCGCAAACCAGTATATGCGTGTTCTGATTATCCATCCGAGGGATCCTTCTGGTCGGCGAGAAGCGTTCCGACTAGTGTTCTGAGTTCTGCTGGAGAGACGGGTTTTTCCAGATAGGGCAAGCCGGATTCACGCAACAGTCCCAATGAGCTTTCGCCCATGGTATCGCCGGTTATGTATGCGGTTCTGCTTAGCATATGGGGAAAACGCGTCGTCAGCGCCTCGTAAATCTTGCGACCATCAACACCGGGCATGTTCAGGTCACTTAGAAAAATGTCGTAGCTGGCGGAATGCAGACGGTTCAGCGCCTCTTCACCCGAGGTGACAAAATCAACGTCCAGGCCTTCTTTTCTTAGAATTTCCGCGTTCAACTCACCCACTTCAACCTCATCGTCGACAACAAGGGCGCGGTGTCTGACGAAGGGTGCAGGGTTCTCAAGAGGCGCATCAAGCGCATCGTTGTCAGAGGTCGCTACGGGCAGGGTGATACGCAGACAGGTTCCGGGTTCGTCAGCCCGGTCCAGTCCGATCTGACCACCGTGGGACAAGATGATCCGGTGACAGAATGCCAGTCCGATCCCGGTTCCGTCGCCGACTTCTTTTGTGGTGAAAAACGGCTCAAAAATGCGCGGGCGGATGGCTTTGGGGATTCCGGGCCCGTTGTCGCGGACGGTAATTTCCACCATACCCTTGTCTGGTCTGGGTTCTGCAGACAGCACGATTTCGTCACCCGTTCCGGTGGATCGCATCGCCTGCTCGGCGTTGATGATCAGGTTCAGGATAACCTGCGTCAATTGATCGGCATCCCCGGCGATTGCTGGAAGATCGGCAGGTATGTTGCGCCGGATCCGGATTTCATCCGACGTGCTGCCATAACCTGCAACATCCGCCGCCGTGTCGATCATGCCAGCGACTTCGACCTGCTCGATCTTGCTGGGCTGTTGGCGGGCCATGGCAAGGAACGTCTTTACGATCTTTGCACAGCGTTCGGCGGCATTGCCGATTTTTTCGATCCTGACCGTCAGATCGGGGTCTGTTATTTCTTCCTTCAGCATGAGCGAGTGGCCGACAACGACTGAAAGCGGGTTGTTCAACTCATGCGCAACACCGGCGAGCAGCTCGCCCAGGGCTGACATTTTTTCGTTCTGAAAAACCAGCTCTCGTTGTTTTTCCAGTTCGGCTTCGATTGCCAGCTCGTCAGTCAGATCGCGGGTGTTGGAAACGATAACCTCTTCGCCGTTGAACTCAATCAGGCGCGACGAATCCGCGGCCCAGAATTTGCGCCCGCTGACATCGACAAACTCCATGCGCCGGTCTTTCAGAGAACCCGCCTGTCGCAGATCTTTCAGATAGCGTTCGCGCTCGCTGGGATCCGCATAATAGGATTTTGAGCTTTTGGTATCCCCAAACAACGCTCTGATTTCCGGCGTGGCGAAAAGCACTTTGCCGGTGTCGGCATGTGTCATGTTGATGGCGGCGGGATAAGCCTCCATGACCTGGCGGATCAGGGCGTCGGCCTCTTTCTGGACGGTAAGGTCAATGATGCTGGTTACGATGACCTCTTCGCCCTTGTAGTCAATCAACTGAGAAGAAATCGATGCCGGAAAGGTTTTGCCGTCTGCGTTCACCAGATCAAGCTTGTAATCCTTCACCTGCCCATCGGCCAAAAGCAGGGTGATAAAATCCGCACGCTCTTCGGGATTGAGGTAATGCTCTTTCGCTGATCGCGCGGGGCCGAACATCTGAAGGGCGGCGGGGGTGCGGTACAAGATCTGACCGTCACCGATCCGTGCCATGGTGACAATCGCCGAGCTGGCATCCAGCACTTTGCGGATCAGCATATCGCCGTCGCGTTCTTCAACCTCGGCCTGTTTGCGGGCGGTGATATCTTCGCGCGTGACAACAAAACCGCCCAGTTTTGTCGGATGCACGGACACCAGATAGGTCCGCCCATCGGTTTCCGTCAGTTCATAATCCTGAATGAACTCGATCCCGTTGGCTAGCCGGTCAGACACCCATTGCTGTTCGTTGCCGATGGCGTCAGCGTAAATTCCCCGGCGCGCGGTCTCGCGCATCAGTATTTCCCAGTCCAGACCGGGTTCCAGCAGGTCCGAGACCCCCCTGTTCATTTCGGCATATCGTTGGTTGAACATGACAAGGCGGCGATCGTCATCGTAAAGGGCAAACCCTTCTTTCAGCGATTCAATGGCGTCACGAAGAATGTCCCGTGCCTTTTCGATATCTTCCAGATCGTTTGCCATGCCCATCGTCATCCTGATTTTCTAAAGTATCATTGTTTCAGCGCCATTTCAAAATCTGCGCCCTGTGTTTCAATTGTTTCAGAACCGGCGATTCCGTTTCGGCGTCGGCCGAAAACCTGATTGTTTTCGAGATGGATAGCGCGCTGTGTGAACTGGTTCACATAGCTACAAATGAAACATTTTGCGCTGCTTTCAGAAATCACATTGAAACACTGGAAGGTCAGTTATTGCCCATCGCAAATGCAATTGGGTAAGTACGATGACTATTTCATTTAAACCTACTGAAACGATCAACGCACCTATTGTTGCGTTACATTCCTCGGCGTCGAACGGAGGGCAATGGGGCCAGCTTGCAGCAGATCTCGAAGGCCGCTTTGAGGTTCACGCTTTCGATCTGCCCGGCTATGGCAACGCGCCTTTGACTGGAGATACCACGCAGAGCGGTGCGGCTGTTTCCGCAATCCCCGTGATCCGCGAAATCGAGGCGATGGGCCGCCCCGTACATCTGGTCGGGCATTCCAACGGTGGTGGCATTGCCATCAAGATCGCGCTTATGCGCCCGGACCTTGTGAAAAGCCTGACGCTTTATGAACCCGCTGCGTTCCATTTTCTCAAGCATGGGAATGAGGCCAGCCAACGGTTGTTCGCGCAAATCCAGCTTTTGTCAGGGCAGGTGACGGCTGCGGCGGCAGACGGAGATGCCGAGGCCGGGATGCACCATTTTCTGGACTTCTGGAACGAGGTTGGATTCTGGGATGCGCTGCCTGTTGCTGCCCAAAGCCGCTTTGCCCAGCAAATCAGCTCAATCATGACTGATTTTGCCAATGGCTTTGCCGAAAGCTGGACGCTCAGGGATCTGTCCGGTCTCAACGTGCCCGCACTGGTCATGACCGGCCTCGAGTCCCCCGAGATCGCTCAGCACACGTCGGTCGCAATTGCCAAGGCCCTGCCAAATGCGCGGATCGCATTGCTGCCAGAGCTTGGGCATATGGCGCCGGTTTTCCAGCCCGAGTGGATCAATTCGAGAATACTCGAGCACATCGCCAGCGCCGAGCGTCCAACCGTGACCATCAGCTGGCCAGACCGTCAAGCTGCGTAACCCGTCTGCATCCAAGGGTGCAACAGTCAATTCAACCGCTGGTTTCGAACCAGTCATTTATCAGGAGGAACAAGAAATGGGTATTCAAACAACGATCGAAACCATAACGGATTTTGCCGCGATCAAGGCCAAGCAGAACATGGCCTGGGGCTCGGGCGATTACAGCAAGGTCGGGGTGACGCTTCAGATTACGGGCGAAGAGCTGGCCGAGGCCATGGACATGATGCCCGGTGCCAAGGTTCTTGATGTCGCAGCCGGGAACGGCAACGCCACGCTGGCCTTTGCGCGTCGGTTTTGCGATGTCACTTCGACGGACTATGTCGAGGCTCTGCTGAACGCCAGCAGCCAGCGCGCCAAGGCCGAAGGTCTGTTCGTCACATACAAGGTCGCTGACGCGGAAAACCTGCCCTTTGGCGATCAGTCGTTCGACGCTGTTGTGTCCACCTTTGGGGTGATGTTCACGCCAAACCAACAACAATCCGCAGCCGAGCTTCAGCGCGCGGTGAAACCGGGTGGCAAGATCGGCATGGCGAACTGGACACCGGAAAGCTTCATCGGTCAGCTGTTCAAAACCATCGGCAAACATGTGCCGCCACCTGCCGGGGTGAACTCTCCGGCGCTTTGGGGAAGCCAGGACTGGATCAAGGAGACCTTTGGGCCTGATTGCGAAATCATGTCGTTCCGGCGCAAGAACTTCATGTTCCGCTACAGATCGGCAGAGCACTTTCTGGAATACTTCCGGACCTTCTACGGCCCCATGCAGAAAGCCTTTGATGCGTTGGATACGGAAGGGCAGACGGCGCTGCGCAACGATATCATGGCGCTTATCGAGAAATTCGATATCTCGACCAACGAAACGCTTTGTATCTCTTCGGAATATGCCGAGATCGTAGCAATGCGCCGCTAACCGCGAAACACGTCGCCCTTTGGGTCTTGTTCCAAAGGGCGACCAGACGCCTGGACGGGGCGTGAATTGTTAATCAGTTTGTTTGAAGGGGTTCACCATGGCCGAGCGCACACTTTACGAGAAATACGGTGGGTTTTCGAAGATTAGCAAGATTGTGATCTCATTCTATGACGTGCTTTTGGACAATGATGAGGTCGGACCCTTTTTCGACAATGTCGACATGAGCCGGATGGTTGATCACCAGACTAAATTCATCGCATCGCTTCTGGGTGGTCCGGCCTCTTACACGGACAACCAGTTGCGACAGTTGCATTCCCATCTGGACATCACGCACGCTCATTTCGATGAGCTGGAAACGGTGTTGCAAGAAGCCCTGGAAAAACACAACGTAGCGGCAGAAGACATTGACGCCGTTGTTGCGGAGTTTGGCAAACGCCGCCCACTGATTGTTAGGTAAGCCATGACTATAGAAGCCATCAATGAACAACTTCTGCGCGCGATTGGCGTTGGCGTAGCGCTTTTGGATCGCGAGACGCTGCAGTTCGGTTTTCGAAATGACACTTTTGACGAATGGTTCAACGGCGATAATCAGTCTGATCATCTGCAGCATCTATTTCCTGATCTGGATGTAATTGCGGTTCAAAAAAGCCTGTTTGAAACGCGGCGATACACCTCCGAGATAAGCTTCAAGAAAAAGCGCAGAACGCTGGTCATTGCGCTTGATTTTACGGTCGCGGATGACGACGTGCTTGTTCTTGTCTGCCAGAACATCACCCGCATCAAAGAACTGGAGTCGATGATCGATTCCTATTCCATGATGGTCGAGCGCAACACGCGCGAGCTAAAGCGGGAAAAAGAGCAGGTGGAGAAGCTGCTTTTAAACCTGATGCCGCGGTCGGTTTACGAAGAATACAAGACATTCGGCGTTGTGACGCCTCAGCTTTATGATCCGGTTTCGGTTCTGATGCTGGATTTTGTCGGGTTCACGGAAATGGTCGCCTCACAGGACCCAAGCGTTACCGTAACCGAACTGAATGACATCTACAGCGCATTCGACCGGATTGGTGAGCAGTTTGGTTGCGAACGCATCAAGACAATCGGCGACGCCTACATAACCGTCGCCGGATTGCCGGACCCAACCCCGGATCATGCAAAGGCGATTGCCAATACGGCCATCAGATTCGTGCGCTATCTGAACCGCCGCAACCTGAGCCACCCGCACCAATGGCGTTGCAGAATCGGGCTGGCCTCGGGGTCTGTTGTCGGTTCTGTCGTTGGCATTCAGAAGTATGTCTACGACATTTTCGGGCCAGCGGTTAATCTGGCCTCTCGGCTTCAGGAACTGTCCGAACCGATGCAGATTACAGTGCAAGACGACGTTGCACATGTCCTTAGCGAAGAATTCGACATCGAAGATATGGGATCGAAGATGATCCGAGGTTTCGGGGAACAAGGTGTTTGGCGGCTTTCCGACAAGAGCTGAACACGGCGTTTCTGCGAAAGCCTCGGGAACGGTCCTATTCTGACACGTCCCGCAGCACCAGATTGTCTATCTGGCCTCGAAAGGCTTGATTTTGCTGATGCCAGGTGCCGATCTTTATCCTGTCTATGCCATCCTCAAACACAGACGGCAGAAAATCCACAGAGCCGACGGAAACGTTGTTCAGGAACACCCCGGTTTCCGGGCGAGTACGATCAACCAAGACCCGCACGTTGTGCCAGCGTTCCATAAGACCACCCGGTGCAGCGATAACGACTGCTTTCTCGCCCTTGGCGCTTTCTGCGCCGACGCGGAACTTTGGTGCGCCTGCGGTTGAAATCTCGATTCTGAGATGTCGGATTTTGTCACCACTTTTCCCTGACAAAACGAGCATCGTTTGAACCGGCGCACTTTGTTCGTAGGGATTGATCCAGTCCTCGACCAGAAAATCAAACTCGATCTCGACGGCCTCGGCCAGGTTGTTCAGATCCGGTGTCAGAATTATCAGGGCAGATCCATCGCCCTGCGAATGATAGCTTTGGCCAGTAGGCCCGCTGCCAAAGGTTGCCGACCCGTTTTCGATCGCTGCGTCAAAGGAAGGGCCTGACAGGTTTTCAAGATTGTTTTCAAAGGCGAACTGAAAATAGGCTTTGGGATCGAGTTTTGGCTCGTATGTTTGACCCGGCTCGCTAAGCAGCCAGAAGGTTGCACCAGTCAGTAGGGCTGCAAGGCCGACCAAACGTATTGCGTTTCGCATCTTTACCTCTGGGATTATTGCCCTGCGCCCATGTTAGCACCATGCAATCCAATGCGCGGCCCCCGTACGCTCAAGGCGTGATCATTTGGATGTCTCTGGGCAGCTCAGAAAGAACCTCGGGGCCATCGGCACGCAGGATTACAATCTCTTCCAGTCGTAGGCCGAACCGATCCGGCAGGTAGATGCCGGGCTCGATGGAAAAGACCATGCCTTCATCCAGAACAACATCCGAGGTTGCGGTGATATAGGGGGGTTCGTGTACTTCGGTGCCAAGGCCGTGACCCGTGCGGTGGATGAAATAGTCTCCATACCCCGCATCGGTGATGGTTTTGCGGGCGGCCGCGTCTACGACATGTGCCTGCACGCCGGGTTTTGCAGCCTCCAGCGCTGCCTCGACCGCTGCGTTCACGATGGAATGCACCTCGGCAAAGCCGTCAGGCTGTGTGCCGATGACTGCCATGCGGGTAATGTCGGACACATAGCCATCGATCTGACCGCCGATATCCATCACCACCGCATCGCCCTCGGTCAGGACCGAGTCTCCGGTGTGGTGATGGGGAAAGGCACCATTGCGCCCGGTGCCGACGATTGTGAACAGGGCTTTAGCACCCTGATCTGCGAAGCTTTGTTTGATGATCGCCGCGACGTCGCGTTCGGTCATGCCGGGTTTCATTGCCGCCCAGGCCGCTTGCATCGCGGTGTCAGCAGCCAGTGCGTTTCGTTTGAGCAGGGCGTATTCATCAGCGTCCTTGCGCATCCGCAGCGCACCGACGGTATGTTCTGTGAATGTGCGTTTGGCGTTCAACAACCGATCCTGTACAAGTGCGGCGTGATCGGCGCGCATCGTTTCATCCAGCACAAACGCGCCCGCATTGGCGACGCCAAGATCCTGCAGTAATTGGTCCAATGCGGCCCCGGGGCCGTCGGCATCCGCCCATTCATAAAACGGCAGGTCGGTTTGTTCTCGGGCGCTGTCAGCTTCCAGAGCAGGCATCAGGAAACCCACGCCAGCCTGGGAGATACAGGCCAGAACCGCCCGTTCATCGGCGTGTGGGCGAACATCCAGCAGCCATGCCATATGCGCGCCGGGGGCCAGAACGACCAAGTCCGTGCCGGTTTCGGCCATGCGGGTTTGCAAACGTGTGATACGGGTCATCTGTTCCTGTCCTTCAGTATCGACGCAAAAGCCTGCAGCAACGCGCCCCGGGCATCCGAGACAAGGCATTTCAGAACCGCTACGCGTTCGGGGGTGAAATGCCCTTTTTTGTCCAGAATATTCACCGTCCCCTGAACCTGCGCACCATCTGAGACCGGGATGTTCACCGCCGCCTCGCAGCCCAATGCGTTGATCAGCGCATGATCCGAAAAATAAGGTGAAAACTCTGCCGTATTATTGGCAACAAAGGTCTCTTGCTGGTCCAGAACCTGCTGCGTCCAGCCGTTCGGGCTGATCGGTTTGGTGCCGGTCACCGGATAATCATCGGGATGCGAGGAATAGGCCCGCCACGCGACGCCTGCCTCTCGGTCCAGTATGGTTATGGTGAACAGCCGGGCATTGCAGGCTGTTTGAGCGGCCCGGTGCAGCGCGGCGAAGGTCTCGTCTGGGGTCATGACTTGCGAATTCGCATCAGTGTCCCGGGCGCAGGTTGCGCCCAGGCGTTCTGTCTTATTGTTTTTCGACGAGGCGGTAGTAGACGTAATCGGCATTGGCGCCGTTTACAAAACCCGTCACATCATCATCCATGGCAACCTGCTTGACCGCCTGGAACATGATCACAAAAGGCGCTTCCTCCTGCATGGCCTGCTGCAATTCGACATACATTTGGTTGCGCGCGTCAGGGTTTTGCTCAGCCAAGGCGGCCTTGGTCTTTTCGTTGATTTCCGCCGGGGGCATCCAGGCGTTCCGCCATGTGGTGGTCGAGACATATTTGTCGTCGGAATTGTCCGCGTTATACGCAAACGCCTTGGCGTTTGAGTGCGGATCCATGAAATCCGGACCCCAATACAGCAACATGCCCTGATGGGTGCGCGCCCGATACTTGGTGATGACCTGCGCGCCCGTCCCCGGAAGGATTTCGAAATTGATGCCGGCAGGGGCAAAGGTTTGTTGCAGGCTCGCGGCAATATCCGTGAATGGTTCGGCGTTGATGACGTCAAGCTCGATCGTCAGTGGCAGTTCGACACCGGCGTCCTCCAGAATGGATTTGGCCTTGTCGGGATTGTATTCGAACGGAGTATCCGTCAGCGCGCCCGGGAAGCCTTCGGGCCAGAACGCCTGATGCACCTCCATTTGCCCTTTCAGGAAACTGTCTGCCATCCCATTGTAGTCGACCAGATAGCGCGAGGCTTCCCACAGGGCCGGGTTAGTCAGTGGCTCGTGTTTCTGGTTGAAACTGAACCAGTGAACGGCTGTCTGAGGATAGGTTTCCACCTTGATGCCGTCATTTCCTGCCAAACCTGCGATCTGGTCCGGTGTCAGGTTCTTGGCCATATCCACATCACCGGATTCCAAAAGCAGGCGCTGGGTCGCGGCTTCGGGAACGTGGCGGATCATGACACGTTCAATTCCGGGCGCAGTGCTCCAATAATTGGGGTTGGCCTCAAGCATCAGCGCTTCTCCCGGCGCATAGCGGGCAAGAGTGAAGGGACCGGTGCCTGCGCTGTTCTGATTCAGCCAGGCGTGGCCCAGATCGCCATCTACCTGATTTGCCATGGCGGTTTCGATATCCACGACAGCAGCCGGGCGCGCGGCGAGAACATTCAAGACAAAGGAGGGTGCGAAATCACCGGCCCAGCGAACAGTCACTGTATTGCCATCCACTGTGACCATGTCTTCGATGTTATCTGCCGTCCATCCGAGGTTTTCGAGGATAAAGGCAGGGGCTTTCTGCAGAACCAGAACCCGTTTCCAGCTTTCCAGAACGTCGGTTCCCCGCAAGGGATTGCCCGAGGAAAACTTCACGTCATCCCGCAGCTTGAAGGTGACTGTCTTGGCGTCGGCGTCGATCTCCCAGCTTTCTGCCAGCCCCGGAGCCAGTGTTGTGGTGTCTTCGGCGTTATATTGGACAAGCTGGTCATAGGTGTTGGCGACATACTCACCCGAGGTGAACTCATAGGCCGATGCCGGATCAATCGTCACGATATCATCGATATTTTGGGCGATCACCAAAGCGTTTGCAGGTGTCTCGGCCAGAGCTGGCGCAGTCGACAGCGCAATCAGGCTGACAGCCAATGCCTTGGTGAGGGTCTGGAAATGTCTCATCGATCTCTCCTGTCGGTGGGTTCATTGGGTTTCAGCCCGAGCTTTGGCCCGAGCAGGCGGGGCGACGTTCCGGTCCACAAAAGCCGGGCCGGGCAATCGCCCACATTTGCAAAGGAATGGGGTCTTTCGCCGTTAAAATGCATGCTGTCGCCTACGCGCAGAATGAAAGGGTTGCCGTCGATGCTGCTGCGTATCACTCCGTCCAGTACAAAGATCAGTTCTTCGCCCTCATGCGAAACAACTTCAGATTCGTACCCTTCGGGAATGTGCACGATACGGGATGAGATGGTGCCCCCTGGTAAGACAGTCGACACCTCTTCGTAGGACAGCGAAGAAGGTGCCAGCGCAAATTGCGGGCGCTCACCTTCGCGCGTAACGCTGTCGATGGCTTTTGGGGTGGCGATGAAATAATCCACCTCGACCCCAAAAGCTGCGGCAATTCCAGCCAGCGTGCCAAGGCTTGGCGTCGCCTTTTCCCGCTCAACCTGGCTGAGAAATCCAACTGAAACCCCGGCCTGATCCGCCAGCGCCTGCAACGTCATACCAGATTTGCGGCGCAGGTCCCGAATGCGCCCTCCGAACGCGGCGGGTCGGGAATGATCCAGTTTCGAAGCGGGCTCGGACATCGGTTCTCCAAAATTTTTTTCATGCTAGTAAAAAAATTTTGATGCGTCAAAGCGCGTTTGCTAAAGATAAACAAAACGGAGCCTGATTTGACCCGAGCCGTGCCCGCCGCGCAGTTCCTTCTGACCCTTGCAGTGACCTTTCTTGGCCTGCTTGCGATTACTTTCGTGATCGGACGCGTTGTGCCTATCGATCCGGTGGTGGCCGTCGTCGGTGACCGTGCAAGCATCGAGACGTATAATGCCACGAAAGAAGCCATGGGCCTGGACGACCCTCTGTTGGTACAATTTGCACGATATGTCGGGCAGGTGGCGCAGGGTGATCTGGGGATGTCGGTTTCGACTGGTCGCCCGGTGGCCGAAGATCTGGCTCGCGTTTTTCCCGCGACGTTTGAAATGGCAACGCTTGGTATCATCATCGGCGTAACCCTGGGCGTACCGATGGGCGTATTCGCGGCGGCCCGGCAGGGGCAGGTGGTGGATCAGGCGATCCGGGTCATCGGTCTGGCGGGCTATGCCATTCCGGCCTTTTGGCTGGGTCTGGTTGGGTTGGTGATATTCTACGCCAATCTACGCTGGGTCGGCGGTCCGGGACGGATTGACTTTTTCCTTGATGGCACGGTCCCGGTACGTACGGGTTTGTTGCTGGTGGACAGCGCATTGGATGGAAACTGGGAAGCGTTCAAAAGCGCGTTTTCGCATATTGTCCTGCCTGCCTTCATTCTCGGCTTCTTTGCTCTGGCTTACATTTCACGGATGACGCGAAGCTTTATGCTTGAACAACTCGGGCAGGAGTTCATCACCACAGCCCGCGTCAAGGGCGTGCCAGAACGGTTGATCCTCTGGCGGCACGCGTTCCGCCCGATCCGCGTGCAACTGATCACGGTGATCGGGCTAAGCTACGCGGGCCTGCTGGAAGGGTCTGTCATGATTGAAACCGTGTTCAGTTGGCCGGGTATTGGAAATTACCTGACTACGGCGTTGTTGAATGCTGATATGAATGCGGTTCTGGGGGCGACGCTTGTGATCGGGGCCGTCTTTGTCGGCATTAACAAAGGGTCCGACGCACTCTATCGTCTCTTGGACCCGAGGGCGCGCGCATGATCACGCGCGCGTGGCTACTGTCGGACGATCCCGAAACGAGGGTGCAGGCGCGGCTGGGTGTCGCGTATCGTCTTGCCCGCGATCTTGCCCGCAATCCGCTGGCCATGGTCGGGTTAGCAATCATCGCGCTGTTGCTGTTGGTGGCGGCCTTTGCACCGTGGCTGGCACCTTATTCGCCAATCGAAGGAACACTTGCTGACCGTCTGCAGCCGCCCTCTGCAGCGCATTGGATGGGCACGGACGAACTGGGCCGTGATATCCTGTCGCGGGTGATATATGGCGCGCGGATCACCCTGATGATCGTGCTTCTGGTGGCGGTAATCTCGGCCCCTCTGGGCCTTTTGATTGGCACGGTGGCCGGGTATTTCGGCGGTTGGGTTGATCGCATTCTGATGGGGTTGACCGATATCTTTCTGTCTGTGCCCCGGTTGGTTCTGGCGCTTGCCTTTGTCGCTGCGTTGGGACCGGGTATCGAGAATGCCGTGATCGCCATCGCCATCGCGGCCTGGCCGGTCTATGCCCGTATTGCCCGCGCCGAAGTGCTGACCTTTCGCAATGCTGAGTTTCTTGACGCCATCCGGATGCAAGGCGCCTCGCGATTGCGTATCATTGCCTTGCACGTCATGCCATTGTGCATCTCGTCCACGATTGTGCGGGTCACACTTGATATGGCCGGGATCATCCTGACGGCAGCTGGCCTTGGGTTTCTGGGCCTCGGTGCGCAGCCGCCACTGCCGGAATGGGGGGCCATGATCTCGCGCGGGCGGTCTTTCATACTAGATCAGTGGTGGGTGGCGACGATGCCGGGATTTGCCATCGTAGTCGTATCACTGGGGTTTTGCCTGTTCGGCGACGGGTTGCGCGACGTTCTGGACCCAAAGCAAAGGGCCCGCGGATGAGCCTTCTTTCGGTTGAAAACCTGCGCGTCACCTTCCCGACAGATCACGGACCTGTTGAAGTGGTACGCGGCCTGAGCTTCAGCCTTGGGCGTGAGCGGTTGGGGATCGTTGGCGAAAGCGGCTCCGGTAAAAGCATGACCGGTCGGGCGATCATGGGCCTTGTTCCGGCCCCCGGGCGCGTCACGGCCCATCGGCTAAGCTTTGACGGCCAGGATTTGCGTAACCTTTCTGACGAGGCCAAGCGCGATCTGCGTGGCACAGCGATGTCGATGGTCTTGCAGGACCCTAAATTCAGCCTGAATCCGGTGATCCGAATAGGAGACCAGATCGAAGAAGCGATGGCCGTTCACGGTTCGCTTAGCAAGCGCGAACGCCGCAGGAAGATGCTGGAAACGCTGTCGGCGGTGCGCATCACCGATCCCGACCGCGTCGCGCGCCTTTACCCGCACGAAGTCTCGGGTGGAATGGGGCAACGGGTTATGATCGCGATGATGGTCGTGCTGGAACCGAAACTGATGATTGCCGATGAACCCACGAGCGCGCTGGACGTGTCAGTTCGCGGTCAGGTGCTGGATATTCTTGCGGATCTTGTTTCACGCCGCGGGATGGGGTTGATCCTGATCTCGCATGATCTGAACATGGTCGCGCGTTGGTGCGACCGCATCCTTGTGATGTATCGCGGCGAGATTGTCGAAGAGATCGCGTCAGGCACATTGCTCGAGGCGCAACATCCTTACACACGCGGGCTGATCGCCAGCCTTCCGACCATTGACGAGACCCGGGAGCGGTTGCCGGTGCTGGACCGGAGTAAGCTATGATCCACGTCAACGATCTGACCGTCAGCTTCGGCGAAACGCGTGTCCTTCACGATGTCTCTTTTGATGTGGCCGCTGGTGAGAGTTTTGCCTTTGTCGGAGAGTCCGGTTCAGGGAAATCAACGATCCTCAAGGCGCTGGCGGGGTTGGTGCCGATATCAGGCGGGGTCCTGAGCGTCGGTTCAGACCGCGAAAGTAGCCAGCCGCTCAGCGCGAAAGACCGCGCGCGTTTGGTGCAGATGGTGTTTCAGGATCCCTATGGCAGCCTGCATCCGCGCCGTACAATCGACGACGCTCTTTCAGAGCCGTTGTTAATCCACGGGCTTCCCGAACGTGACAAAAAAGTGCTTTCGATGCTGGATGCGGTCGGTTTGCCACGCCGGTTTCGGTTCCGATTGCCTCACCAGTTGTCTGGCGGCCAACGGCAACGCGTGGCCATAGCCCGCGCGCTGATGTTAAACCCGCCCGTACTGCTGCTGGATGAACCGACAAGCGCCCTTGATGTCAGTGTTCAGGCCGAAATCCTAAATTTGCTGAAGTCGCTGCGTGAAGAGAAAAACCTTACCTTTCTGCTGGTCACTCATGATCTGCCGGTTGTCAGCTTTCTGTGCGACCAACTGGCCATTTTGCGCGCGGGGCGCATTGTGGAAACGGCAGACACATCGGCCCTTCGTTTGGGGAATTTGTCGTCGCGCTACGGGCAAGAGCTTTTCTACAAATCCATTCATGGATGAACTTGTCGCTGGGCGCGTCTGAACCGATCGGTGAGGGCGAAACGCTATGCCCTCTTGATCCGGTAAAATCGTTCTGCAGACCTGCCAAACACCTCGGGCAGATCTTCGTTCGGAACAAGTGTGCGATACCGGTTCATGAGGTCTTGGTAGGTGGACGACAGGCTATCGACCGGAAAGTTCGAACCGAACATGCAGCGGTCGGCCCCGAATTGCGACAAGCAGGCCGAGACGATGGGCGCGACGCTGTTTGCGTCCCATCCGTGATCGAACATGCCAAGGCCCGACAGTTTGCAATGAACCTGAGGCAGAGCGGACAATGAGCGGAGCGACCATTTCCATCTCGCCAAGCCTTCGGTGCTGCGGTCATGTGGCGAGCCTGCGTGGCACAGGGCAACCGGTGTGTCTGGGGCCTGCGACAGGACTTTTGCGGTTTGCTCCATCAGTTCGGGCAAAAGTTGTAGGTCAAAGGACAGGCCACGCTTGGCCAGAAGCCTGAGACCGGCCAGAAAGGCCGGGTCTTCAAGCAGTGCATTGGTGCCGGTTTTGGCATCTTCGCCGGGGGCGCGCCCGATGATCTGGCGCACACCCCGGACCGAGGTCAGGGATTGAAAGCGGTCTAGCTGGGTTTCCAGATCGTCCGCTGTCAGATCGCAATAAACGACCTGAACCAACGGCCAGCCGGGATTTTGGTCGGCCACGGACTGCACCCATTGTGCCTCAGCCCAGGGATCAGCGGCGCCCACTTGAATATGAACCGAAGCGGAAAAGCCCTGCGCCGAGGCATCTGCGCGAAACTCTGGCAAGAGATAGTTGCGTTGGATCGGGGTCGGGTCGCCAAAGAACCGCACCGCGCCTTTCTCCATCAGCCACGGATATTCTACCGCATTCAGATCCCATAGGTGATGATGCGCGTCGATCTTCATGGCGTTTCAATCCCTGTCGTGCGGCCCAGAATGTCGACACCCTGCTGTTTCCAGAAATGCAGAAGATCAATGAAGATCCAATTCTCGGCCAGTTTGTCGCCTGCGCGGCGATAGATATCGATTACCCTGAACTCTCCGGGTGTGCCGGTTGCAGGCATTCCCATGAACCCGCCGGATGGCACCGCCGTAAAATTGGGCCAGCCAAAGAAGCCACCGTAATACCCCTCTGCCAATCGGCAGATATGGCGGGTGTTCGATCTGTCGGTAAAGGACGCGCGGAAAGGGCCCGAGTGTTGTTTGGCGTAGCGTTCTATCGTGTAGGTCGCGCCGATCCCCTCGGGCCCCCACCAGATCATGTCGTCATGCCATGTTCGGGACAGTTCATCCTCAAGCGCCAGGCCACTGTTCCATTGCCCAAGATCCGAGATCATGGCGTTGATAAGCGCGAGCGTTTTAGCCCCTTCACCAGCTGGTTGATCGCCCCATAGCAAGCCGTCATGGGTTTGCGGTCCGGGTTGCACCAGATGGGCTGCGGTTTGGGGCGGAAACGGGTTTTGCCCTGCCTGCGCCATCAGATGCGGAATATCAAAGAACATGGCGGTTTCAGCGATCTTGTCACCGATGACCTTATAAAACGCACAATAGCGCAGGAACGCCATCTTGCCGGTTGGTCGGATACCCAGCCACGGCTGATCGAACAACCCGATCAGGTGCCCCATGGACACGACCCAAACGTCGTCTGCCTCGTGCAGAGAGTTCTGACCTGCAAACAGGATATCGACCCGGTTCTGAAGTCGCGCCAGGCTTTGCTTAAGGGGTTGCCAGAACCGTCGCGCGACCTCTTGCGAGCCGACGATCTGATCGAACGGATGAAAGCCGCGCCATAGTAAGTCGGGGGTACAGAATTGATCCAGTATCGAAGGAATTTCCTGCGCATGGGTCGACTCGAGTGCGGTCTGAAACCGGGAGACGAGGGCTTTCTGTGATTGGTAGCTTACAGTATCTATCATTTTTATCAGTTCTTTATGGGATGCGCGCGCCCGCAGTGGGTCGCCTGTTCCGGCTAGTTTTGCATACGTATGCAAAAAAGTCTTGCCAGAAATGATGCACCGCGATTACAGTTTTTGCAAACGTATGCAAAACGAATCCTTCCGGGGGGCACAATGGCGGAAATTCAATTGCGCAATGTCGGCAAGCGCTGGGGCTCGTTTGTGGGGGTTCATAACTTTGACCTGACGATCGCCGATCGCGAGTTTTTGGTTCTGCTGGGTCCGTCGGGTTGTGGCAAGACCACCACGATGCGGATGATCGCAGGGCTGGAGGATGTGACCGAGGGCGACATCCTGATCGACGGCAACGTGGTGAATGATCTGGAACCCAAAGACCGCGACGTGGCGATGGTGTTTCAGAGCTATGCGCTTTACCCCAACATGAACGTTTACGAGAACATTCGCTTTCCGCTGAAAGTGCGCGGGATCGATCCGGCGACCCATGACGACAAGGTGCGCCGCGCCAGTGCGATGGTGGAGCTGGATGATTTCCTGCACCGCAAACCGGCCGAGCTGTCTGGCGGTCAGCGGCAGCGCGTGGCACTGGCCCGCGCCATCGTGCGCGAGCCAAACGTGTTCCTGATGGACGAACCGTTGTCGAACCTCGATGCCAAGCTGCGCGTTTCCACACGGGCGCAGATCAAGAACCTGAGCCACGAACTGGCAGTAACGACGATCTATGTAACCCATGACCAGATCGAGGCGATGACGTTGGCTGATCGTGTTGTGGTCATGAAGCAGGGCGTGGTGCAGCAGGTCGGCAGCCCGACCGAGATCTATGACCGTCCGGCGAACACGTTTGTCGCCAGCTTTATCGGCTCGCCCGCTATGAACCTGATGGATGGTGAGGTGTCGGGCGGTGTGTTCCGCGCCGAGCATGTCGAAATTCCGGTCGATGCCCCGGACGGTCCGATGACGCTGGGCTTCAGGGCCGAAGATGCCAGCCTTGCCGAAGGTGCAGGCCAGATCACCGCGCCGATCTACACGCTGGAACTGCTGGGTGACGCAACCATGATCTCGGTTCGCGTCGGTGGTGCCTTGGTGTCGGTCAAGGCCGACAAAGCTTTTCGCGCCGAGATCGGGGATGATGTCTCGTTCTCGGTGCCAACAGAAATCTGTCACCTCTTCGAAGCTGGAAGCGGTGCGCGGATCGGGGAGTAACCCCCACAACAGCCCATAAGGGCATAACAGCGGTCCGGGCGTCGACGACGGACCCATCCTGACAGGGAGAAACGCATGAAACTCAAGACGATCCTAATGGCAGGGGCCATGGCCATCGCGGCAAGCGGTGCATCGGCAGCCTGTTCCTATGAAAACGAAGTGCCGTTGAAATCGCTGTCGGCAGGGTTCGAAGCCTGGAAAGCGGTGACGGACGCGATGGCCGAATGCGGCAATTTCAGCGCCTCGCTGGACCAGGAATTCCGCGAGAAGCAGCCCGAAGCTTTTGCGGCCGACCCGTCGCTCTATCAAATTGGCGGTGTGTCCAACGCGACCCTGGTTCCTTTGCTGAACGCAGGCACGATCCGTCCACTGGATGATCTGGTCGCAAAATACGGCCAGAACCTGCTGCCGAACCAGCTGATCAAAGTCGACGGCAAGACAGTAGCGATTGCTTTCATGGTCAATGCGCAGCACCTGATGTATCGCAACGATGTACTGGCTGATCTGGGCATTGATGAGCCCAAGACCTACGGCGACGTTATCGACGCAGCGGCTAAGATCAAAGAAGCCGGTGTCATGGACTATCCGATCGGAGGTACATTTAAGACAGGTTGGAACCTCGGCCAGGAATTCGTCAACATGTATCTTGGTGAAGGTGGCACGTTCTTCGGTGAGGGCAATATGCCCGCAATCAACAACGCGCAAGGCGTAGCTGCGCTGGAGACACTGAAAGCGATGACGGACTATATGGACCCGGAATATCTGGTTTCGGACTCCACCTATGTCCAGCAGCAATTCCAACAGGGCAAGATTGCCATGGCCAACTTGTGGGCCAGCCGGGCCGCTGCGATGAATGATGAGGCCGAAAGCCAGGTTGTCGGCAAGGTCACTATGGCCTCAGCGCCAATGGGATCCTCGGTTCCGGCCACGACCGTTTGGTGGGACGGCATCGTTCTGGCCTCGAACATGAGCGATGAAGAAGCCGACGCGGCCTTCCGTCTGGTGATGGAAGGCATCGATGCCGAGATGGTTGGCGCCAACAATGATACCGCTGTCTGGCTGAGCACGGCGTACACACCGGGTGAGCTGGCTGCGGGCGCTGCGGCCTCGGCCGAGGGGGGTGCCAAACCGTATCCTGCGTCTGGTCCGATGGGCATCATGCACACCTCGCTCGGAAACGGTCTGGCCGACTACCTGACCGGCGCAAAGGATGCGCAGACCACGCTGGCCGATATCGAGGCGGATTACATCACCGCCGCGAAAGAGGCCGGTCTGATCAGCAACTGATCCTCCCTGGGGAGGGCCCCGTGCCCTCCCTAACTCCCCACCCGAGAACCATGAGAAAGGCAGAGCCATGAATTTCAGGACATTTGCCGCCTTTGTTGGCCCCTCTGTCTTTATGATGCTTCTCTTTATCGCGTTCCCGTTGGTCAGCGTGTTCAAGCAGAGCTTTTACATCACCCAACCCATTTATGAGACGGTCGAGGTCGAAACCTGTACCCCCGGCTTCCTGACCCAGACCTGCGTGACCGAGCTAAAATCGCAGCCCAAGCTGGATGAGCATGGCGAGGTGATTACCCAGACCGAATATGTCGGCCTGCAAAGCTATCGCAACGTTCTGGAGCCGGAACGTGCGTGGCGCGCGATTACCGAGGGCAACTGGTCGGTGTTGTCCACCATCAACTTCTGGAAGGCGCTGCGGTTCACGCTGACATTCACGCTGATCACGCTCCCGCTGGTCATCGGGTTCGGGTTGGGCATCGCGGTTCTGATCAACAACGCCGCGCGGTCGATCCGCGGGCCAGTGATCTTTATCTCGCTGCTGCCCTTTATCATCACACCGGTGATTGGCGCGCTGTCGATCAACTGGCTATTTCGTGGGGATGGCATCCTGACGGCGCTGCTGGAGTGGTGGTTGAACCGAGACATCGCGCTGTTTGCGCAGGCGTGGACGATAGAAATACTGATGATGTTCTACCGCGTCTGGCACGTGGCCCCGTTTGCGGCCGTGGTGTTCTATGCCGGGCTTCAGACCGTCAATCAGGACAGTCTGGAAAGCGCCGTGATCGATGGGGCGACTCGTTGGCAGCGCATGAAATACATCGTCATTCCGCATCTGATGCCGCTGATCATTTTTGTCTCGATGATCCACCTGATGGACGCCTACCGGGTGTTCGAAGAGATCGTCGGTTTCTCAAGCCAGGCTTATGTCATCTCGCTGCAATGGCTGACCTTTGACTTCCTTGTTCCGGATCAGGCGGGCAACCGGTCGATCAGCCGGGCCTCGGCCAGCGCGATGCTGACCATGATCGGGATCGTCCTTCTGCTGATCCTGCCGCTGCGCCGCACTTGGCGCGACCATAAAGGAGGCCACTGATATGTCCTCGCGCGCGCTTCGCCAACCGCTCAGCCTGCGGCTGACCTCGAATATCTTCCTGGCGTTCTGGTGCCTTGTGGCCGCCTTCCCGATAGTCTGGATCGCGATCATGAGCGTCAAATCCCCCGTGGATGCCTATGACAGCAACGCCTTAAACGTGATCTTTGGCCCCGCGACACTGGCCACGGGGAGTGGGTTGTCGGTTCTGGATATTGTCCTTGGCATCGCAGTGATCTGGGGCGCTGCCATGGTCGTCACCAAAGTGCTGCCCGCGAAGATCAAAGAATACACGTCACCGGGCCAGGAATGGTTCGGTTGGGTGGTCGGAGTACTGGTCGCGCTGATCGCCTTCCTTCTGGTGTTCTTTGTGGTCCTGCCTGCGGTTCTGAACATCCTGAACCCGCTGTTCGGTCCCCTGGGTCGCGATGTGTTGGGCATGACGACTGAACACTACAAAACTGTCTGGGTTGACCGGGGTTTTTCAAACAACTTCAAGAACTCGCTGATTGTGACCGCCGGGGTGGTGACCGTATCGCTGACCGTGGGAACGTTGGCGGGTTATGGGCTGGCACGGTCAGGCTCGACGCTGGCCTTCTGGATATTGCTGATCGCGCTGATCTTCCGCGCATTGCCGCATTCGGTTCTGGTGGCGGGCTATCTGCCAGTCTTCATCAACTCGGCCGAATGGCTGGCGCCTATTCTGGGTGAGAACGCACCGACGCTCTATGGCAAGCCTTTTGCCGTGATCGCGGTGCTGGTTGCGATCAACCAGCCGTTCACGATCTGGATGCTACGCTCGTTCTTCCAGAACATCCCAGCTGAACTGGACGAGGCCGCACGGGTCGATGGCTGTAACCACTTTCAGGCCTTCCGCCGCGTGATCATGCCTGTGATGTGGCCGGGGGTGATTACGACCGGGCTGTTCAGCTTCCTGCTGGCCTATAACGACTTTCTTGTGACCTCGCTGCTGCTGGATGCGCAGAACCAGACGATGGTCCCTGCCATTGCGGGCATGTTCAACCGCGAAACAACCACGACAGATCAGGTCGTCGCTGTGGCCGCTGCGGTGTCGATCATCGCCCCGCTGTTCTTCCTTGTGATGATCTTCCAACGTCAAATCGTCAGCGGCCTGACCGCAGGCGCAGTAAAAGGATAAAGAAATGAAGGGTTCCCGCCCGGAACAAGCCGTTCTGACCCGAGATACGGACATGTCCAAAACGGATGAAACACGCCGCGTTATCGAGACCATGGTCGATGGTCTGAATGACCACCGTATTGACGATATTGGCGAGTTCTTCTCGCAGGGCTTTCGCTGGATGGGCAATCAGGGCTGCGGCACCAAGACCGGCCTGAAAGAGTTTCAGGACAACTGGCAACGCCCGTTTCAGGCCGCGTTTTCCGACAAAACCTGCATTGATGAAGCACGCCTTTACATGGGCGAATGGGCCGCCGCCTTCGGCCGGCAGGAGGCCACCCATTCCGGCGAGTTTCTGGGCATCGCGCCCACCGGCAAGCGGGTTGAAATCCGGTACATGGATTTCTGGAAAGTCGTCGACGGCAAAATCATCGACAATTGGGTGAATGTGGATTTCGCCCATGTCGCGGCCCAGCTGGGCGTCGACCTGTTCAACGGTGAGGGCTGGGAAGCCTATGACCGGGGTGAGAAAACCGCGCCCCGCCCCGACAAGTAAGGATCAGGATTATGGCAATCGAGTATCTCAAACGCGGCAAATCCGACGCTGACCGGGCCGAAGATGACGCCAAGACCCGCGCCGTGGTCGAGGCCACGCTGAAAGACATCGAAATCCGTGGTGACACCGCCGTGCGCGAGCTGAGCGAGAAGTTCGACAACTATTCACCCGCCTCGTTCCGCCTGTCGCAAGAGCACATTGACGAATTGATGGGGCAACTGACTGATCGGGAACTGGCCGACATCAAGTTCGCTCAGGCACAGGTTCGGAATTTTGCGCAGGCGCAACGCGACTCGATGCTGGATATTGAGGTCGAAACCTTGCCGGGTGTGATCCTTGGCCACAAGAACATCCCAGTGCAGTCAGTGGGCTGTTATGTGCCCGGAGGTAAATTCCCCATGGTGGCCTCGGCGCATATGTCCGTGGCGACGGCTTCGGTCGCAGGCGTGCCGCGCATTATTGCCTGTACGCCGCCGTTTCAGGGAAAGCCCAACCCGGCGGTCATTGCCGCCATGCATCTGGGCGGGGCGCATGAGATCTATGTGATGGGCGGCATTCAGGCCATCGGCGCGATGGCGCTGGGGACCGAGACCATTGATCCGGTTCATATGCTGGTCGGTCCGGGCAACGCCTTTGTGGCCGAGGCCAAGCGGCAGCTCTTTGGCCGGGTCGGCATCGATCTGTTTGCCGGGCCGACCGAGACGATGGTAATCGCCGATGAAACCGCCGCCGATGCTGAGCTGTGCGCCACCGATCTGCTGGGTCAGGCCGAACATGGCTATAACAGCCCCTGCGTGCTGCTGACCAATTCTCGCAAACTGGCCGAAGAGACACTGTCGGAAATTGACCGTCTACTGGGCATCCTGCCGACTGCGGGAACCGCGAAGGTGTCATGGGAAGAATATGGTGAAGTGATCGTCTGCGATACTTATGACGAGATGCTGAAGGTGGCCGACGACATCGCCTCCGAGCATGTGCAGGTCATGACCGACCGCGATGACTGGTTCCTTGAGAACATGACCTGCTATGGCGCGCTGTTCCTTGGGCCGCGCACCAATGTTTCGAACGGGGACAAGGTGATCGGCACCAACCATACGCTGCCCACCAAAAAGGCGGGACGGTACACAGGTGGGCTGTGGGTTGGCAAATACCTGAAAACGCACAGCTATCAGAAGGTTCTGACCGATGAGGCGGCGACGCTGATTGGTGAATATGGCTCGCGCCTGTGTATGCTGGAAGGGTTTGTGGGCCATGCGGAGCAGTGCAATGTCCGTGTGCGCCGCTATGGAGGGATCAATGTACCTTACGGGCAGGGTGCGCCTTACCGGGACGCTGCGGAATAGGGGGCTCTGCCCCCGGCCTGCGGCCTCCCCCGGAGTGTTTGGGAAAAGATGAAGTTGGATCGGCACAGCCAGAACAAGGCCCTGATCGCGCCGCTTCGGGCAGCGATGTACGATTTCAATGAACAGGCTGTGCGCGGGGTGCTGGCGGAGTTAAGCGCCCCAGACGCGGTTTTCCGGCTATGTCATCCACTGGGCGACAGTGCAGGCAGCGCGGCCTATTATGACAGGGCATACAAAGACCTGCTGGCGGCCTGGCCTGATCTGGAGCGGCGCGAATATATCGTCATGGCTGGCCCGGATGAACACGGGGGCGATTGGGTCGGTTGCGGCGGTTACTACACTGGCACTTTCACGGGATCGTGGCTGGATATCCCGCCAACCGGCCATCAGGTTACGATGCGGTTCCACGAATTCTATCGCTTTGAAGAGGGCAAGGTGGTTGAGGTGCAGGCGCTTTGGGACATTCCCGAGGTGATGATGCAGGCAGGTGCCTGGCCGATGGCCCCCAGTCTTGGTCGCGAATGGCATGTGCCGGGGCCCGCGACGCAGGATGGGCTGGTGCCGGGACCGTATGATGCCGGCAAGGGACAGGCGACCTGTCAGCATATCATTGAAATGTTGGAGTATCTCAAGAAACATCCCTTAGAGGGTGGCCCGGATGTGATGGAGATGGAGCGATTCTGGCATCCCCGCATGAACTGGTACGGCCCGTCGGGGATTGGCACCGGGCGCGGCATTGCCGGGTTTCGCAACTGGCATCAGATCCCGTTTCTATCCGGGATGCCGGATCGTGGGCAGTATGTGGATGACATTACCTATCATTTCTTTGGCGATGGTGATTATGCGGCCGTCACAGGTTGGCCCAACATGATCCAGACCGTGACCCATGACGGGTGGATGGGAATTGCACCGTCGGGAAAGCGGATCACCATGCGTAGCCTTGATTTCTGGCGCGTCGAAAAGGGTAAAATCCGCGAAAACTGGGTTCTGGTCGATCTGTTGGATGCCTATCTTCAGCTTGGCGTTGACGTTTTTGCCCGGCTGCGCGAATTCAACAAGGCCCGTAACATGGGGCGTATCGACATACCCAATGGAATGAATTGATGAGTGATCTGCCCCGCACCCCTTCGTTTTCGCTGACTGGAAAAACGGCACTTGTAACCGGAGCCTCTTCGGGGATCGGGCAGGGCTGCGCGGTTGCGCTTGCCGAAGCCGGGGCGCATGTGGTTTGTGTAGCGCGGGGGGCCGAGAGGCTGACCGAAACTGTTGCGGCGTTGCAGGCGCAGGGTTGGTCGGCTGAGGCCGCAGTGGTCGATCAAGGCGATCTGGATGCTTTGCGCGGTCTGTTTGATGGGCGTGTGTTCGACGTGGTGGTAAACTCTGCAGGAATGGCGCGGCATGGCCCGGCTATCGAGACCACACCCGAGGATTTCGATGCGGTAACTAACGTTAATCTGCGGTCGGCCTACTTCTTGTCAGCCTATGCAGGCCGTGCACTGATCGCGGCGGGCAAGCGGGGATCGATCATCCATATCTCAAGCCAGATGGGTCATGTCGGCGGCATTGACCGGGCGCTTTATTGCGCGACGAAACACGGGCTGGAAGGCATGGTGAAAGCCATGGCCATCGAATGGGGCAAGCAGGGCGTGCGTATCAACACGGTCTGTCCGACCTTCATCCGCACGCCGCTGACACAATCGACCTTTGACAATCCCGAGCGCGCGGCCTGGATCATGGACAAGATCAAGCTGGACCGGGTGGGCGAGGTCGAGGATATCATGGGCGCGGTCACCTATCTGGCCTCGGACGCCTCGGCGTTGGTGACGGGAACCTCGATGCTGATTGACGGGGGGTGGACTGCGGACTGATGGCCGAGAAAGTCACATCGCTGCAAGTCGCGCAACTGGCGGGGGTCAGCCAATCCGCCGTTAGCCGGGTTTTCACGCCTGGTGCCTCGGTCAGCAAGAAGACCGAAGAAAAGGTCCGCAAGGCCGCCAAGGAACTGGGCTATCGTCCGAACGTTCTGGCCCGTGCCATGGTGTCAGGCAAAAGCCGCATCATCGGTTTGGTGGTGGGCTATCTGGACAACTACTTTTATCCCGAAGCGCTGGAAAAGCTGTCAAACGGTCTGCAGGAACATGGCTATCACGTTTTGATCTTCATGGCCTCGCGGTCTGCGGGGAATATCGACGATGTGATGGAGGAAATCCTCGACTATCAGGTCGACGGCGTTGTGCTGGCTTCGGTACCAATGTCCTCGGATATTGCAATGCGCTGCCAACAGGCCGGGGTGCCGGTGGTACTATTCAATCGCAGCCAGGATATCGAGGGGATCACAACGGTTACCTCGGACAACTACGCCGGTGGCCGCAAAGTGGCCGAGTTTCTGCTGGCAGGTGGGCATGGCCGGATCGCCTATATCTCGGGCTGGCAGGGCGCCTCGACCCAGCGCGATCGCGAGGCGGGGTTTCGGGCCGCCATGTCCGAAGCGGGTCAAGAGGTGTTTGCGCTACAGGACGGGATGTTCCACACCGAAACGGCAAAAACCGCAGCGCGGCAGATGTTTGACGTTGACCCGACGGACCGTCCTGATGCCGTATTTGTCGCCAATGATCACATGGCCTTTGCGGTGATGGATGTAATCCGCTTTGAGCTGGGCCTGCGCATTCCCGAAGATGTTTCGGTCATCGGTTACGATGATGTGCCGCCTGCGGGCTGGCCCGCCTATAACCTCACCACAATCCGGCAACGGGCGAATCTGATGGTGGCCGAAACCGTTTCGGCCCTGTTGGACCATATTCAGAAGCCGCAGGAAATTGAGCCTAGCAAGGTGGCTATTGATGGCCCTCTGGTCGTGCGCACCTCAGCCCGGCTGCCAAAAGGCTGGACCCCACAAAGGACAAGAACATGAAGGGTTTTGACCCCAAGTTCCGGGATTTTCCCGACTATATCATCGGCATCACCAAAGAGATTTGGGAGGATCGCGGGATCGCGACCCTGCATGACTATTATGCCCTGGATATCGTGGTGCGGATGCCCGGTGCCGTCTCGACCGGCAATCAGGGGGTGATCGGGGCGACAATGGCCACTTTGGCCGAGTTTCCAGACCGGACCCTGTTGGGAGAAGATGTGATCTGGTCCGGCACGCCCGAGGATGGGATGCTGTCGAGCCACCGGATCATGTCGACCGCCACCCATCTGGGTGATGGCATGTTCGGGGCCGCGACCGGGGCGAAACTGCGCTACAGGATTTTGGCCGATTGCCATGCCCGCAACAATGCTATCGATGACGAATGGCTGATCCGCGACAATGGGGCCGTTGTGCGTCAGATGGGGTGGGACCCGAAAGATTTCACCCGTGATCTGATCGCGCGCGAAGGCGGGCCAGAGGCTTGCGTCAAACCTTTGACCCCGGCCAACGATCTGGACGGCCCGTATCAAGGGCGTGGAAACGACAACGAATGGGGCCAGCGCCATGCCGATCTACTGACGCGCATGATGGGCGCGGATATGGGTGCGGTCGAACGCGACTATGACCGTGCGGTTCAGACTGAATATCCCGGCGGGGCCAGCGGTCACGGGCGCGGTCCGGTCGACCGTTTCTGGATGTCACTGCGCGCAGCGATGCCCAGTGCACGTTTTACCATCCACCACCAGATCGGGCGCGATGACCCGAACATGCCGCCCCGTTCCGCGATCCGGTGGAGCCTGCACGGCAAGCATGACGGTTGGGGCGCATTCGGCGTGCCCACCGGGGCCGAACTGTATGTGTTGGGTATCAGCCACGCGGAATGGGGTGAGCTGATCGGCGGCGATATTCGGTTGCGCCGGGAATGGACCCTGTTCGATGAAACAGCTGTTTGGAAGCAGCTTTTGCTGGCTACCGGTGACCTTTGATGCCCGATGGTCTGACAAGCAGCGAAGGGGCGCGACGGTTTCACGGCCACCGGGCTTCGTTGCGGGCAAGGCGGCTGAACAATCACCCTCCGGGTGCTGAGGGTTTTTGACCTGTTTGCACCAATTCGAATAACGGAGACATTCATGAGCACCATCCAGAATCGCATCGTCCGCTATGGCGAGCTGCGCCCCTGCAAAACCGCCTTTATCGATGCCCACACGCCCGGCAGTGATCAAAAGGAAAACTTTACAATTGTCGGCGGTGGCGTATCGGAATCTCCTGATCAGCATGTCCACATCACTGACAAGATCGGGTTCAACATCGGTGCGGCAGGCCAGCCGCCGAAATGTCGTAACTCGTTACACAGCCATACCACGGCCGAGGTGTTCTTTGTCGCCAAGGGCCGCTGGCGGTTCTTCTGGGGCCTTCATGGAAATGCGGGCGAATTTATTGCCGAAGAGGGCGATATCTTCAACATACCCACCGGTATCTTTCGCGGGTTCGAGAATGTGGGTCAGGACTACGGCATGATCATGTCGATCCTGGGCGGCGACGATGCAGGTGGCGGTGTGACATGGGCTCCGCAGGTGATCGAGGACGCGCAGGCGCACGGACTTATGCTGGGTGACAATGGCGTGCTTTATGACAGCAAGAAGGGGAAGGACTTGCCGCACAATGTACGTCCGATGCCTCTGCTGACCGAAGAGGAACTGAAAGCTTATCCCGAGGTTCCGGTCGAGGATGTGGTGGGCAAATACGTGGCCCGCTACTGGGACTTGATGGCGCTGTCTGCCAACAAACCGGCGAAGGTGATCGGAGAAGAGGCGCTGATCAAAGACAAACCGGGGTTCGAGGTTGATTTCCTTGGGCGGGGGTCTTGCGTGACCGAACCGGTGGCGGTGGAAAAACCGGTGGTTCTGATGCCCGCCAGTGGGCATTGGCGTATTTCGGTTGATGGATATGAAACTACCTTGTCCGCCGGGGACACGGCATTGGTTCTGCCCGGTGAATCTTATAGCGTGCAACCCTCGATGACCGGGCAGGCGGGTCTGTACCGGATCACCGCAACCGATGACCCCGCCGGAGCGACCTGGACAGGATGACCGCAGACCCAAACGAAACCCATGCCATTTACGAACGGCAAGCGACTGAATTTGACAAGCGCCGCTCAAAGGCCTTGTTCGAGGCGCGCTGGCTGGCGCGCTTCACCGCGAGTCTGAAGCCTGGCGATCACGTTCTGGATCTGGGTTGCGGCACGGGTGATCCCATTGCGCGGTGGTTCAAGGCCGAAGGGTTCGACGTCACGGGTGTCGATTTCTCCGAGGCGATGCTGGCCATTGCGCGGACACGCTGGCCCGACGGGGATTGGCGGCATGGCGATATGCGTGATTTCGAACTGGATCAAACCTTCGATGGCATCATTGCCTGGAATAGTTTTTTCCATCTGACGGCAGACGAGCAAAGGGATTGCATTGCCCGCATTGCCCGTCATTTGCGACGCGGTGGAATGTTAATGCTGACCGTCGGCCCCCGCGCGGGCGAGGAAAGTGGAACCGTGGGATCGGAACGTGTCTATCACGCGTCGCTTTCGCCCGCGGGCTACGCCACGTGCCTTGAACAGAACGGGCTGCAATTAACTGGGTTTCTGGCCGAAGACCCTGAAACCCAAAGCCACACAATCCTGATGGCCCGAAAACTCTGAGGAGGCACCGATGACCGTAAAGACCACGCATGTTGGATCTCTGCCCCGCTCGCAGGACGTGGTGGATTTCATCTTTGCCCGCGAAAACGGCGCGCCTTACGATGCCGCAGCGTTTGACGCCTGCATGACCGAGGCGGTGTCCGAGACGGTGCGCAAACAGGTCGAGGCCGGGGTGGATATCGTCAGCGATGGCGAGACTTCGAAGATTTCCTACGCCACCTATGTCAAGGACCGCTATACCGGTTTCTCCGGCGACAGCCCACGCAATGCGCCTGCGGACCTGAAGATGTTTCCGGGCTTTTTGCAACGACTGGCCGATGATGGCGGCACCCCGCAATACGCGCGGCCCATGTGCACGGGCGCGGTCCGTTCAAAAGGACAAGGCGAGCTGCAGAAGGATATCGCCAATCTCAAGGCAGCGATGACCCGGCACGGGGTCGACCGAGGTTTTATGAACGCCGCGTCACCGGGGGTGATCTCGCTGTTTCTGCAGAATGACTTCTATCCCACGCGCGAAGCGTATCTTGCTGCGCTGGCCGATGCCATGAAAGAGGAATACGAAACAATCGTGGCCGCGGGTCTGGACCTGCAATTGGATTGCCCCGATCTCGCTCTGTCTCGGCATATGTTGTTCACCGATCTGTCTGACGACGCGTTCGTGAAGATTGCAAACATGCATGTCGAGGCCCTGAACCACGCACTGCAGAACGTCCCGCAGGACCGTGTGCGCGTGCATATCTGCTGGGGCAACTACGAAGGCCCGCATTGTTGCGACATCCCCATGGACAAAGTGTTCTCGACTCTGATGGCGACCAAATCGCGCTATGTGCTGTTTGAAACCTCGAACCCGCGACACGCGCATGAATGGACCGTGTTCCGCGATCGAAAAGACGAGATACCCGACGACAAGGTGCTGGTGCCCGGCGTTGTCGATACCACCACGAACTTCGTCGAACACCCCGAGCTTGTGGCGCAGCGGATCGACCGGTTCTCGGGCATCGTTGGGGCGGATCGGGTGATCGCAGGCAGCGATTGCGGTTTTGGCACCTTCGCAGGCTTCGGGGCGGTCGATCCGCAGATCGCCTATGCCAAGTTGGAGGCGCTGTCGGCTGGGGCAAAGCTGGCCGCGTCATGACGCCTTTGATCCTGTTGCCCGGCATGATGTGCGATGCGCGCCTTTTTGGTCCGCAGATCGACGCACTGTCAAACAGGGTGCCGTTGATGAGCTTTCCGCTAAACCATCAGGACAGCGTTGGCGCAATGGCTGCCGAGATTTTGAACAATGCGCCACCGCGCTTCGCTTTGGCCGGGCTGTCAATGGGCGGAATTGTTGCGATGGAAGTGTTGCTTCAGGCCCCGGATCGGGTGGAGCGACTGGCCTTGCTGGATACCAACCCCCTGGCAGAGGCGTCCGAGGTCAAAGCGCGCCGCGCCCCGCAGATGGCCGCCGTGCGCGAGGGGCGCTTGCGGCAGGTGATGCGCGATGAAATGAAGCCCAACTATCTGGCCGATGGCCCGCGGCAGGGCGCAATCCTGGATCTGTGCATGGCTATGGCCACGGATCTGGGGCCAGAGGTCTTTCTGCGTCAGTCGCGGGCGTTGATGGATCGCCCCGACCAGTGCACGACCCTGTCGGCCTATACCGGTAAGACGCTGGTTCTGTGCGGGCGTGCCGACGGTCTTTGCCCTGTCGAACGCCACCAGCTTATGCACGATCTTCTGCCAGACAGCGTACTGACAATCATCGAAGACGCAGGGCACCTGCCCACACTGGAACAACCACAAGAAACCACGGCGGCCTTGATCCGCTGGCTGGAGGACACATGACCCCGTCGCTTTTGTCGCTGCTGCGCAAGGTTGACACCCCCACCGTCTGCAACGCCATCGAAGTCGCGCAGGGCAAGCGCGGCTTTGATCAGTTCACCCGGGGCACCATGCTGTGCTCTGCCCCTGATGAGCCTGCTATTGTCGGCTATGCCCGCACGGCCAAAATCGCCGCCCTTAACCCGCCGACCGAACCTGCGGAGGTGATCCGGGCGCGGCGCATGGCCTATTACAAATACATGGCCGAGGCCCCCGGCCCCTCGGTTGCAGTGATCGAGGACGTGGATTACCCCGATTGCATCGGTGCATATTGGGGTGAAATCAACACGTCGGTCCACAAGGGATTCGGTATGTCAGGGGTTGTAACCAACGGGGTGATGCGCGATCTTGGCGACTTGCCCGAGGGCTTCCCGGTTGTGGCCGGTTCCATCGGCCCAAGCCACGGTTTCGTTCACGTACGCGAGGTCGATACCCCCGTTTCGGTCTTTGGCCTGACGATATGCCCGGGCGATCTGATACACGCTGACCGTCACGGTGCGCTGGTCGTTCCGAACGACGTAGTGGACCAGCTTGAGGGTGCCATCCAAAAGCTGCTGTCGACTGAACGCATCGTGCTGGACGCCACCGAGCAGCCGGGGTTTGACTTTGAAGCGTTCGAAGCGGCGTGGGCTGCATTCGAAAAAGCCCGGGTTTGACCGAACCCTTTGGGCTTGCCGGAAACATCTTGCAGTTCAGGCCCTTTTTCTGAATGGTGAAGGTCTGGCGCGCGCCTCGCGATGGACCCATCCCGGCAGCGCTGTGCCCAGGGCAGTCAAACCGTGTGAGGCCGGGATACATGGCGCTTGAGGACCCTTTCACTGACCTCAAAATCGAAACGCAGCGATCCGGGTTTTACAAGGGATACAGCCTGCCGATTGCACTGGTCAGTAAGCTGACCGTGTCGCTGCTGGTGCTTTGGGCGCTGGTCTGGCCGCTTTCGGCAAACGAAACTCTGCGGTCGTGGAAATCGGGCTTATTGATCGAGTTCAATACGTTCTACAATATCTCTGTCGGGCTGTTTGTGTTCTTCCTGTTGGTCGTCGCGCTGATCCCGGCCACGGGCCGAATGCGACTTGGGTCAGAGGAAGATGAGCCTGAGTTCTCGAACTTTTCGTGGTTTTCGATGATGTTCGGCGCGGGTCTGGGCGTCGGCCTGATGGTCTATGCCACCGCCGAACCGCTGGGCCTTTGGGAGACAAATCCGCTGACCGTTTCAGGCGAGGTCGCCGCCAAAAGCGAAGAGGCGATTGAAGGGGCCTATCGCTATACGTTCCTGCATACCGGCTTTCACGCATGGGCGATTTATGTCGTCACCGGTCTGAGTCTGGCTTACTACGCCTATACCCGCGATATGCCACTGACCATCCGTGCGGCGCTGGCCCCTCTGCTGGGAGAATACACCAATGGCATAACGGGTCATGTGATTGATATCCTTGGGGTCGTGGCGACCATACTCGGCGTCGCAGTGACGATTGGATACGGGGTGTCGCAACTGGTTGATGGCGCGTTCCTGATCACCGGGATGCAGTGGCTGGTCGAAAGCGGGCAGGTCACCATGAAGCCCTCAACCACCGGACTAATCGCCGCGCTGGCGCTGGTCATGACGATGTCGACCCTGTCCGCCGTCTCCGGCGTGGGCAGCGGGGTCAGGTATCTGTCGAACATCAATCTGGTGCTGTCGCTGGTTCTGCTGGCGGTTTTCATCATCTTCGGCTCGTTCCTCTTTTCTGCCACCACCTACGCGCAGGCGATGCTGGACTATATCGTCAACTTCATCCCGCTGAGTTTCAGGGCCTACAGCCCGATTTCCGAGGCCGAGTTTGCCTCGGTCCTGCCAGCCGAAGCTGCGCCCTTTGTCGGAGAGTTGTTTGCCGGTGCAACCGATGCCTGGGGCACGAAAGAGGCGTTTCTGACGGGGCTCAGCGACAACGCCGCAGGACTGTCCGATGCGACAAAAGCTGCAGCCTATGACGCCGGAACAAAAGGGCGGTTATTCGACTGGCAAGCGGGCTGGACCACGTTCTATTGGGCGTGGTGGATTGCATTTTCTCCCTTTGTCGGCCTGTTTCTGGCGCGCATTTCCAAAGGTCGCACCGTGCGCGAGTTCATTCTGGGCGCTGTGATTGCCCCGTCGCTGGTCTGCTTTGCCTGGATGACTATTCTGGGTGGAGCGGCCATTGATCTTGAGTTGAATGGGGACGCCAACGGGGCGATCCTGTCGGCATCTACAACGGCGACTCTGTTCGTCACGCTGGGCGAAATGATCTCGGGCCACTTTCTGACGATCATTACCGTTATGTGCGTGCTGCTGACCATGACCTTCCTCGTCACCTCAGCCGATTCCGGCATTCTGGTGATGAACACGATCATGTCCGGCGGGTCCGAGGATACCGGCGTAATGCATCGCGTCATCTGGGGTATCCTTCTGACGCTGGTTATTGGCACCCTGCTAATTGCGGGAGGTGGCGGGCTTGAGGCGCTGACCAATTCTATGATCATCGGAGCTTTGCCCTTCAGCGTTGTTTTACTGCTGATGTGCGTCTCGCTGGCCAAGGCGATGTTCAACGACCTGCGCCGGTCCCGTGATGACGACTAGCCGCCCGGGCGCATCGCCTCGGGCGGCAGTTTGATCGGGAACCTTGCGCGCACCTCGGTATCCGCCTTGCTACCAAAATAGTTGGGATAGTGGTTGGACAGGACGTCAGTTACCACGGACCGGCTACGCTCGAACATATCCTGACGGCCTGCTTTTTCCCATGTGTCGGTCAGTTCGCGATCCATCAGCGTTGGATAGACATACTCGGTTTCCATATATTGCAGGGTCTGCGGGTTGCCCAGAAAATGGCCGGGATCAACGGCGCACTCGTGGATGACATCGACCGAGAGCGTATCATCGTTGACCTCGATCCCGCGCAGAGTGCGCGAGATCATGCCCGCCGCCTCGTTATCGATGACCATCGATTCAAAGCTGCATCCCATCAGACTGCCCAGCATCCCGCCAAACTCGCACAGCCGGTTGGCACCTGCATGGGCCGCCAGCGCAAAGGTCAGCGCCTTTTCCAACCCGTATTGCGCGTCGGGGATTTTGGAATCGGTCATGCCGCAGCCGACGCTGGTGGGCAGGTTGTAGAAATTGCCCATCTGAATGGCCGCAGCCGAAATCAACGCCTGTTCACCGCTGCCGCCGGTAAACGCGCCGGTGCGCAGGTCGGTGATAAAGGGCCAGGCGGCAAAGACCACCGGCGTTCCGGGGTTGATCAGGTTGGCGATGGCGACACAGGACAAGGTCTCAGCGACAGCCTGCGCCAATGTTCCGGCCAACGGGGCAGGAGAGGTGGCCCCCGCCTGCGGCGGCACGGCAAGGTCGCAGACCAGCCCCATTTTCGCCGTATCGATCAGAATCTCAAGATTTTCCCGTCCAAACCGCAGGGGTGAGACAATCGGACAGCCGCCAAAGATCGCCGATGGTTTTTCAAGGAACTTGCCCTCACCCCCCGAGGCCAGATCGAACAGGTGGATCGCATCCCGAATGTGATCACGGGATCGGAAGGACAGGCAGGCAGGCTTTTCGCTGCCAGCGAGCATGGCGTAGAGCATACTCATGTCATGTTCAAAATCCTGCACCACGTCCGTTGCCAGAACCGTGTCGCCAATCATGTTGATGTTGTCCAGCCGATCCACCAAACGGGTAAAGTCGTAAATGTCCTTCAGGGTCGATGGCCTGTAGCTGCGCGTTTCCGCGTCGAATGTGGTCACGGCTGTGCCTGAGTTTGCGTAATACACCTTGTCTTTGGTGCAATGCATATCGTCCTTGCCCGCCCGCGATCCGCGCGCGTGGACGTAGAACTCGCTGGCCGCTTTGGCCAGCAGATCCTCCATCAAAGGGCGGGGAAAGCAGAGCCTGCCGTGTTCGTTTACGGTGGCTCCTTTGGGCAAGACAAGATCCAGCACCTCGGGTGTCGGATCGCCAATGCCCGTACGTTCCAGAATGGTCATGGCCGCATCGTGAATGCGCGCCATGTCGCTGTCCGACAACGGCCTGTACCGCCCGCCCGAGAGGCCGGGCCAGATCGCTTGCGAGGCGGTGTTGCTGGTCCGCACGGCTGCGCGCGCCTCGCGCCCGCCACGCCGTGTTCTGCGCTGTGCTAGGTCTTTCATGCTGGCTCTCCGATTTTCGGGCGTTTCATTCAGGGACAAGCGAGATCATCTCTCGTTGAAAAAATTCGCGCTCGACGTCAGCCGCGTCTCGTTCGAAATTTCGCGCTGCCATGTGGCCGAAATAGACCGCATCTGCGATCAGGCCGGGATTGGCGGCATCACCGATCAATTCCAGTGTTTTTAGCGAAGAGTCGGCCAGTGCGTGCAGGTCGTCATAAAGCGTGGTTTCGCGCTTTCGCTGTGTTACCAGTACGACCGCGTCGCACTCAATCACTTGGATTTGCCCCGTATAAGCACATTGCGCTTCTACCCATCCGGGTGCGGCGCGGGTCACAGTATGGGACAGTACCAATCGCACGCCCTGCTCAAGAAGGCGGCGCTGCACGCGTGTTTGTTCCAGTGTCAGCTCGGTAAACGGAGATACCATTGGGGCAGGGGTCACAAAGATGACCTGATGACCCACCTGCGCCAGATGATCGGCGATTACACCGCCCAGATAGGCCTGATCGTCGTCATAGATCAGAACCGGCCCGCCGTCCGGCAAATTTCCCGACATGATATCGTCTGGCGTGTAGACCTGCGTACCGGGGGCGATCGAAATACCGCGAAACGCGGATTTGCCGCGCCCGTCTCGCCGCCATGACGCGCCGGTGGCCAGAAAGACATTCGGGACGCCCAGTTCTACGACCTCGGCCGCCGACAGGCGGCTTTCGGTGAACATCTGCACATTGCTCCGTTGCTGCAGGTCGTAAATCCGGTGGTCGGCCACCCGTTTCCACGCTGACAACCCGGCCAAACCGGATTCTTGTACTACACGCCCGCCCAAGTCTGGCCGGGCATCGGCCAGCGTGACCTCATAGCCCCGCCGCGCCAGTTGCATGGCGCATTCCAGCCCCGCCGGACCACCGCCGACCACCAAGGCGGCATCCTCTTGCCCCTTGGGCGCGATCTTTTCGGGATGCCATCTGCGTCGCCATTCTTCGCCCATGGTGGGGTTTTGGGTGCAGCGGATCGGCACGCCCAGCGAGTCGGACGAGACGCAGATATTGCAACCAATACACTCGCGTATCTCGTCGATCCGGCCCTCGCGGATTTTGTTTGGCAGGAACGGATCGGCGATCGACGGACGCGCCGCGCCGATGAAATCGAGAATGCCCTTGCGGACCAACGAGGCCATCAGATCAGGCGAGGTCAGGCGACCGACCCCAACAACCGGCTTTGACGTGACCTGCTTGACGAAGGCGACATAGTCGGTCTGAAACCCGTCGCGCGGCTCAAACCGGGTTGTGGCCGAGTCATTGCTCCAATCCGCGACATTGACGTCCCAGAGATCGGGCAGGTATGACAACATTTCGACCACCGCGCGGCCTTCTTCCTGCGCCTGCATCCCGTCGGGGCCCATCATCTCGTCCACCGCCAAACGCAGGGCGATGGCGCAATCATCGCCGACCTCTGCCCTGGTTTCCTCCAAAAGCTCGCGGGTCAAGCGCACGCGGTTTTCCAGTGATCCGCCATACTCGTCGGTCCTGTCGTTGAATTGGGGCAGCAGAAAGTGATGCGGCAACGTCATATGATGCCCGGCATAGACATAGATGATGTCAAACCCGGCCTCGCGTGCCCGCCGTGCCGCCGCGCGGTGCCATTTGCGGAATGCGCGAATGTCCGACTTGTCCATTGCGCGGGCCTGCTTCGGATAGGCGGTTTGCAATGCCAGCTCCGAGGCGGCCAGTAACGGCGCCCGGCTCAGATGGTTTTGGGCGTGATGGCCGTTATGCACCAGTTCGATCGCCGCCAGCGCACCTTTTTCGTGCACGGCATCGGTCATTAGTCGCAGCGCCGGAATATCCCGCGCGTCCCACAGGCGGTTTTCGGCATAGGGCGAAAGGTCGGAGGTCGGATGAATCTCAGTTTCTTGGTTGGACACAACGGCCCAGCCGCCCTCGGCCTTCATCGCGCGCATCGCGGTCTCGGCCTGCGGGCGCAGATGACCCATGCCGTTGCAATGGGGCACCTGATAGAACCGGTTTCGTGCGGTCACAGGCCCGATCTTCACCGGTTCGAACAGAACAGAATATCTGTCAGAGCCTGACATTGTGCTGTGTCCCCCGGATAAAGTGGTCTGCGGTCCCTATCGGTAAGCCTGAAACCCCGCAGCGAGGCGGGGAAAATGCGCGGCTTAGCGCAGCTCGTCACAACATGGACGACCGTGGGTCTATATCTGGGGCGTCAGGGTAAAATATGTCAACTGAGGTTTTAATGAAGGGCGGGTTAAGGATAGTTCAAATATTTGTATAATAACACATTTCTACACGAAACATCCCCGATCCGGTCCGCGATTGATACGCGGGGACTGAAGGGGTCAATCGGCGATTTCGTTGATCAAGCGTGTCTCAAGCAGCTGGCCGTTACGGTACAACACGGGATAGGCAATTGAGGCGATGTGACTATTGAACTCGCGGAACGCGCGCAAGGTCTCCAGATGGATGTCGCTTGTTTCGAAGCTTTCGGTTGTGCCGTGCTGCAACCGGCGCAGGTGGCGCTTGCGACTGTCCCGCTCGACCCGCTTGATCTCGGTCTTCTCCAGGCTCAGAAGTCGTGCACTTTCCAGATCATCCGAGATCAACACGTTCGAGGCCAGCTTCATATTGGCCAGAATGCCCTCGTGCATCTGAACCAGTTCCGACCAGCCCTCTTGCGAGAAACTTGATCCCTTGGCGCGCATTTCACCGGCCAACACGGTCAGTCGTTTGGCCACAACGTCACCCGCTGTTTCAAGTCGGATCGCAAACTCCATAAGATCCCGCGCGGTTTTTGCATCCTGCTTTTCATAAAGTTCGGGCGGGATCGCGGCGACAAAGGCCCGAATGCCCGACAGACAGTCGTTTACATCCTCGTCAATGGTCTGAACGGACCGGATTTGCTGCTTGTCACCGCTGCGATACAATTCAAGGACGGGGCGGAACATGGTTTCGACTAGATCACTCATTCGCAGCAATTCCCGCTTGAGGCTTGGCAGAGCCTGACTGGGGGTTGCGACATTTTCCATGTCCAGCGCGCTGACCGGCCGGGCGGGTTGCGCAAGTTGTTCTTTCTTCTGATCCGGCAATAGCGTTTCAAACAGGCCCTGCAATCGTCCGCAAAATGGCAGGGCCAGAACCAGCAACGACAGGTTGAAGGCAAGATGCGCGTTAACCAGCATCTGGCCGCCCTGCGGATCGCCCAACAACCCAGCGCGCAAGGCCAGATTTGCTGCAAACAAAGCGATCAGCGCCCAACTGCCCCGCAGCGCAAGGTTGGCATAGGGTATCCGTCGGGCGGTCACGGGCATCCCACGGGTCAGCCAGACCGGAATGAAGGCCGATCCGAAATTCGCGCCAAAAACCAACGACATACCAGCGGCAAACGGAATTGCACCGATCTGCACCAGCGTCACGCACATAAGGATCGCGGCCACCGATGAATGCATCACAAAGGCCAGCGCGCCACCAACGAGGAAAGCGGTGATATAGTCACGGGCCAGATAATCGGCCACGGCGGGCAGGAATGCGCTGTCCCGGATCGGGTCCATCGCCTCGCGCAGGAACCTGAGCGAGATCAGGATAAAGGCCACACCCATCAGAATACGCCCAAGTTGCCGGGCCTTCTTGGCCTCGGTCTTGACGAACAGATAGCCGCCGATGGCCAACAGCAGCGGCACCAGCCAGTCCAGCTTGAACGACAGGATCTGAATGATCAGAGCAGAGCCCAGATCCCCGCCCAACACGATGGCCAGCCCAGCCGGAAAGCTGAGTATCCCGCTGGCGGCGAAGCCCGAGCTGAGCAGGGCAACCGCGGCCGAGCTTTGCAATACAATCGCCATCATAATGCCCACCAGCGAGGCCTGCAGGTAGCTGCGCTGCTGCGTCATCACCCGTTGGAAGGACGCACCATAGCTGCGCTCGATCCCAGTGCGCACCATGCGGACCGCGTAAAGCAGCAACATGGTCGCCCCGGCGAGGCTGATCAGGAAGGTGACAATTGCCATGCTTCGCTCCGACTTCAAACTTTGCTCAGATCATCGCAGTATTCACGCGATACCCTGAAATTAGTGCTAACCTCTTCGTCTACGGCAATGGTGACGTGGCTTCCAGCCGATTTTGTGGCACCCAACCGGTCCGAGCGTCTTTGCGTGACGCCAGAGCGGGCTGAGGGAGTGGAAAGACAAGTCAGTATTCGTCCTCGATGGCAGCGACAACGATATCGATTGCCCGGTCAAGTTCGGCCTGCGAAATCGTCAGTGGCGGCGACAGGGTCAGCACGCAGCCCTGACTGATTTTGTAGCTCAACCCGGCTTCGAGACAGGCATAGTAGATCCGTTCTGCGCACGCGGTTCCCGGTGTTTTGCTGGACCGGTCCTCGACAATCTCGATCCCGAACATCAGGCCGCGACCTCGGATATCGCCGACAATGGGCACATTCTGCAGCGCGTCCATCAGGCGGCCAATCGCGTGTTCGCCCAGTTTGGCCGCGCGCTCGACCAACCCCTCATCCTCGATGATTTGCAGAGTCGTCAAAGCGGCGCGGGCCGTCACTGGGTTTTTTTCATGCGTATAGTGCCCGATGGCAAAATCTCCGCATACATCCAGGTTCGTGCGGGCAATACAGGCTGCGATGGGCAGGATGCCACCACCCAGTGCTTTGCCTACAGTGACGATATCAGGAACGATTTCGTCATGCTGGAACGAGAACATCTGACCAGTTTTTCCCAGCCCGGTCGGGATCTCGTCCAGTATCAGCAGCGCGCCGTGGCGGTCGCAAATCTCGCGCACCCGTTTCCAGAACCCGGGCGGCGGCACGATGGGAACGGCGCGCATCGCTTCGGCCACAACAGCGCAGATATCGCCTTCGCGTTCCAGCACATAGTCGATCATGTTGGCGCAGGCTTCGGCGCTAGCCTCAAGCGTGGTGTGACCATAGGGGCAGCGGGTGGGGTGGAATGGGGCCACATGCTCGGTCCCCGGCAGCAATGGCCCGGCGATATGGCTGCGGAACGTGGCCTCGCCGCCCACGCTGGCCGCACCAAAACCCGCGCCATGGAAGGCATCCCAAAAGCTGAGCGTCTTGAACCGGCCCGTCGCGGCGCGAGCAATTTTTAGTGCCACCTCATTGGCGTCGGACCCGCCGGTGGTAAACAGAACCTTGCCCAGATCACCAGGGGTGATGGCGACCAGCTTTTCGGCCAGTTCCACCGCCGGATCATTGGTAAAGCGGCGCGGGGCAAAGGGCAGATCGTCCAGTTGATCCTTGATCGCCTGCACCAGTCGCGGATGGCCATAGCCGATGTGATGCACCGAGTTGCCATGGAAATCCATATAGCGGCGACCATCCAGATCCTCGATCCAGATACCTTCGGCCTTGGAAATCGTGCTGACGCAGGGGCTGGACAGGGATTGATGCAGGAACACGTCCGCATCGCGTTTCAGCAACGGAGACGACTTTGGTCCGATGGATTTCTTCAGCCAGGTCTTGCGGGCGTCCGAGGTGTTCGATTCACCTTCGGTATGGACAATCTGCGGCATCTCCAATCCTTGCTGTCACTTTGGAAAATACGCGGACCCCAAGGGTCCGCCAGTTTCCGGGAGAAATTTCAGGTGCCCCGCCCGCGAACGAACGGGGCAGGGGGGTCAGCGTGGCCAGGGCAGCGAATAGGTTTTGACGTTTGTGAAGAATTTCATCGCTTCGATGACCCCTTCCTTGACGCCGTTGCCGCTGTCTTTGATGCCGCCAAAGGGGGACATCTCGATCCGATAACCGGGTTGTTCCCAGATGTTGCAGGTGCCCACGTTCAGACCGTTGATATAGGCAATCGCCCGGTTCAGGTCGTTGGTGCACACGCCTGATGACAGGCCGAACTCGGTCGAGTTCGAGATCGCCATCACTTCTTCATCATTATCCGGCACGCGGACGATCGGAACGATGGGGCCGAAGGTTTCTTCCATCACCAATTCGCTGTCATGGGGCACCTTGTCGACCACGATGGGCGGCAGTAGCGCGCCCTGACGACCGGGGTGATAGAGGATTTCCGCCCCTTCTTTCTCGGCCTGATAGACGCGGTTCTCGAACACTTCCGCCGCCTTGTCGTGGATCACGCAGCCAAGTTCGGTTTCAGGATCTTGCGGGTCGCCGAACTTGATCTTCTTTGCCTTTTCCAGCACCAGCGGCACGAATTTATCCGCCACGCTCTCTTGAACCAGAATGCGCTTGATCGCTGTGCAGCGCTGGCCCGAGTTGCCGGTGGCCCCGGCCACGGCAATGGTGGCCGCCTTGTCCAGATCGGCATCGGAAAGGTCGTTCAGAACGATCAGCGGGTCATTACCCCCCAACTCCAGCGCCTGACGTTTATAGACCGCCTTGGCCGCAATCATCTTACCAACCGGCACGCCGCCGGTGAAGGTGATGATATCGATATTGTCATTGACGATCATCTCTTCGCCAATGTCCTGCGGCCAGCCTGTGACCACCTGGAACATCTCGGGCGGCAGACCGGCTTCGTACAGGATATCCGCCAGCGTCAGCGCCGTCAGCGGCGTCAGCTCGGTCGGCTTGCAGACCATGCAATTGTTCGACGCAATCGACGGCGCGATCTTGTGGCTGACCATGTTCAGCGGGTGGTTGAAAGGCGTGATCGCGCTGATCGCACCTACCGGTTCGCGGGTGGTAAAGATCTTACGGTCTTTGCCATTGTGGGTCAGATCGCAGGAAAAGATCTCGCCGTCATCTTTCAGCGCCTCGGCGGCGGCGAACTGATAGACATCCTGCGCGCGCTTGGTCTCGTAGATCGCGTGCTGGTGGCAGATGCCCAGCTCCAGCACCAGCCATTTGGCCAGGTATTCGCGGCGCTCACCGATCAGCTCTCCGGCGCGTTGCAGGATCTGGCTGCGTTCGTACCGGGTCAGCTTGGGCTTGTAGGCCGCTGCGATTTCGAAAGCCTTGCGGGCGTGCTCGGCCTTGCCCGCGGGGACATGGCCAATCACTTCGTTGGTGTAGGGGTAGAGAACCGGCACCGTCTCGTCGGTAAAGACGATCTCGCCGCCAATGCGCATCCCTTCGTTTCTGATCTCAGACACGGTCTGGTCCTTCATGGTTTACTGTGCCGCCGCTGTTGTGGCGTAGAAAAACGCATCAAAGTTGCGCAGATCGGGCGCGTTGCCCAGATCGATCACTCGGTTGACGATGAAGGGCACTTCCTGCTCGGTCAAGCCGCCATGGCTGCGCAGCGGCTCACCCAAAGCAGCCAGATCATGACGATCCTCAGAGGTGCCGATGGTCATCTCGCCGGTGCAGACCATGGTCAGGTCCCCGATGCGGTCGGCGGGCAGTTCGTATTTAGCAACCGCTTCTTCCTTGGTCAGCACTTCCAGCATCTCGGGCAGGGCTGCAACCTTGGCCTTGACCTCACCACGGTCCGCGCCTTCGGGCAGGTAGACAGTGGCAAACGAGCCAAGCGCGCCGTGGTGGACCACATACGGGTCGGTAATCGGCAGGATCACGCGGGCCTTGCCCTCGCCCAGCCACTCGTCGAACACGTCCTGCATGTAGATGACCGACGGCTCCTTCGAGGTCGGCTCGTGCTTGGCTTTCATGCCGTGGTCGGCAGTGACGACAATAGCTGCACCCATTTCATCCAGCTGCGCCAGGTATTTGTCGAACATGGCGTAGAAATCCAGCGCGCCTTGTTCTTCGGGGGCGAACTTGTGCTGCACATAGTCGGTGGTCGACAGGTACATCACGTCCGGGCGCATCTCTTTCAGCAGTTTCACACCGGCGGCAAAGACAAATTCCGACAGCTCGGCGGAATACACTTCCGGAACCGGCATCCCGAGCCAAGCGCTGGCATTGTCGATGCCGTGCTCGGCCTTGGTGGTCTCGCCCGAACGTTCAGCCGAGAAGGCAACAGCGCGGTCGTCGTCGAACTTCAGGCCTGCGCCCAGCAATGCCCGCAGCTTGTCCTTGGCGGTGACCATGGCGACGCGATAGCCCGCCTCGTAGAATTGCGAGAAGATGGTCGGCGCGCGCAGGAAGCGCACATCGTTCATCATCACCTCTTCACCGGTTTCCGGGTCATAGAGGAAGTTGCCGCAAATGCCGTGCACGATCGGCGGGCGACCGGTGGCAATCGACAGGTTGTTGGGGTTGGTGAAGCTGGGGATCACCGAATGCGCTAGACGGTCGGTACCGGTCTCGCGGATGCGCTTGAGCGTCGGCATCAGGCCTTTGGCGATGGCGACCTCAAGGTATTCCGGCTCGCAACCGTCCAGGCAGATGGCAATGGCGGGCACTTTGGGGGCCGGGTAGACGCGCTCATTCGCGGTCACGGGAGTGTGGATGGTCATATTTGATTCCTTTGTTCTCTTAGGCGGCCAGTTTGGCGCGTTCTTCCAATGCCCGAAGGGGGGGTGCTGCGGTGGCGACGCCCATCTCCTCCAGTGATTCTTTTGCTGCGGTTACAACCTTGCGCATGACGTGTTCGTCCATTTGGCCGATACATCCCACGCGGAAACTGTCAACAACCGTCAGTTTGCCCGGATAGATGATAAATCCTTTTTCTTTCATCAGGTTATAGAATTGATCAAAGACAAAGTTCTCGTCCGCGGGGCAGAAAAAGGTGACGATGATCGGGCTGAGCCAGCGATTGTCCAGCAATGTCTCAAAGCCAAGCTCGCGCATTCCGGCGACCATGACATCGCGGTTGCGAGTATAGCGCCCGCCGCGCCCGGCAACACCGCCTTCGACAGCGTGCGCCCTGAGCGCTTCGATAAACGCCGCGACCACATGGGTCGGGGGGGTAAACCGCCATTGGCCGGTCTTGTTCATATGTGCCCACTGCGCATGGACATCCAGCGACAGCGAATGGCTGTTGCCCTCGGCCGCCTCAAGCTCGGATTTGCGGGCAATGATAAAGCCGAATCCGGGCACGCCTTCGATGCATTTGTTGGCCGAGGACACCATCGCCTCGTACCGGATCTCGGACGGTTTCAGTTCGACCGCTCCGAACGCCGACATTGAGTCGACCAGAAGCTTGCGGCCAGCGGCATAGGTGGCTTCAGAAATCTCTTCGACCGGGTTCAGGATGCCCGAGCTTGTTTCGCAGTGGATAGCGACCACATGGGTGATGGCCGGGTCGTCGGCCAGAATGCGGGCAACCTCGTCACCCCGGGGCGGCAGATAGTCGCCCTTGTCCAGAACGATATGCTCGCGGCCCAGGTATTCCAGAGTTTTCGCTGACCGCTGCCCATAGGCCCCGTTGGCCAGAACCAGCGCCTTGCCATCACGTGGAATGAATGACGCAAGCATCGCTTCGACCGAAAACGATCCGCTGCCCTGCATCGGCACGCAGTCAAAATCATCGGCCCCATCGCCCAGCAGCGCCAGCAGGCCGGTCCGCAACTCGCGCGTCATTGCGCGGAAATCGTCATCCCAGCTGCCCCAATCCCTTAGCATGGCCTCTTTCACTGCATAGGATGTCGTCAGGGGGCCGGGTGTCAGAAGATAGGGTTCACCCAGGCGAGGCTGTTCAATACTTAAGTTGGAAGACGTCATGTCCGGGCTCCTGAAAAGCGATTTCAACAACACATTTGCAGGAACGGTTGCTATATGTGAAATTGCAATTATCAATCCAATTATAAGCTCAGCCTATGTGATGTGAATCGGGGATAAGCGATGCGACACAGCCAGCTCAAAGCCTTTCATTTTGTTGCAAAACATGGCGGTTTTTCCCGCGCGGCAGAGGCCCTTTTTCTGACTCAGCCTGCGATTTCCGAGCAGGTGCGAAAGCTGGAGCAGGATCACGACCTGCTGCTGTTTCAACGTGAGCGCAAGCGTGTCACCCTGACCCCTGAAGGAGAGCAACTTTATCGCTATACCAAGCAGTATTTTGAGATCGAAGATCAGATCGAGGATTACCTGTCTGAAACCAAAGCCGCGATTGACGGTGAACTGCGCATCATCGCGGATTCCGCGCATCACATGACGACCTTTCTGGGGCCGTTCCAGAAAAAGAATCCAAAAGTCACAATTACCGTCCGTTCGGGCAATACCGAGGAAATTCTCGAGGAACTTAGATCCTATAACGCCGAGATCGGCGTCGTCGGCAGCCTATCTCCGGGTAAGGACATGGATGTTCTCAGCCTTGGCTCGACCGAGATCGTGGCCTTTGCGGCCCAGGGTGTTCTGTTGGCGTCCAAGCCAACGCTATCCCTGAAAGAACTTTCGAACCTGCCGCTTATTTTCCGCGAAAGTGGATCAAAGACGCGCCAAAAGCTGGAAGACGAAGCCAAAAAGCACGGGATAACTCTGAAACCCGCAATTGTGGCCGAAGGGCGCGAGGCGATACGCGAGCTGGTGGCATCTGGCGCGGGTATCGGGTTTGTGTCGCAGGCGGAATATGGGCATGATGACCGTCTGCGTCAGATCAAGCTCAAGGGTATCAACCTGCAGATGGGTGAAAGCATCATTGCGCTGTCGCAACGGCGCGAGGTCAAGATCATCCGCGCCTTTATGGACTTTGCGCAGCGTCAGCTAAAAGAAAACCCCGCCAATACATGATTGGCGGGGCAGGGCGCTTACGAGTAGTGGCTGTCAGCGGCTGCGCCAGGCTTGCGTTCGGCTTAGGATGCCCTTTGACGCGATCAGGTGAATGATCCGCGCCCCGGCATTGGTGTAAAAGATCATCATCCCCATCGCCGCCGCCGGTGCAATATCCCCCGCATCATCCATGTTCAGCACCGCAATCGAAGCCAGCGTGGTCTTGGGTGAATACAGGAACACCACCGCCGACACCGTCGTCATCGCGTTGACGAACAGGTAGATCGAGATATCCAGCACTGCAGGCAAGCAAACCGGCACCGTCACTCGGGCGAACAGCCTCATGGTGGGCTGTTTTAGCGAAGACGAGACGGATTCGAACTCGCGATCCATCTGCTTGAGTGCCGTTACGGCGGTCAGGTGCGACACGGTATAGAAGTGTGTCACCGAGCAAATCACCAGAATGGCCATCGTACCGTAGATCGCATTCAGCGGGTTTGCAGGATTGTTGAAGAAAAAGATATAGGCCAGACCCAGCACCATTCCGGGTATTGCCATGGGCAACATGGCAAACATCTGGAACAAAGCGCGCCCGGTCTTAAACCCGTTTGACTTTTCAACAAGATAGGCGCCGAAGAACACGACCGAGGTGCCGATCACTGCAGTCAGCAGCGCCATTCTGATCGAGTTAAAGTATGACGCCCAACCGCCGCCATCCATGCGGTTGAAGTCATAGTTGCGCAGGCTCAGGCTCAGATCGTAAGGCCAGAACTTGATCAGTGCTGCGAACTGACAGACCGCGAGAATACCGACAATGAACAGGGCCACCAGGCTGCAATAGATCAACATGATGCGGTCGGTTTTTGGGTTCGGGTTCGGCTGATAGGGCACGGAACGCGCCGACAGCAGCGCCACCTGTTTTGATTGTACCAGCCGGTCTATGGCAAAGGCTAGGATCGCCGGCACCACCAGAACCACGGACACAACAGCGCCCATTTCAAAGTTTTGCTGGCCGATCACTTGTTTGAAGATGTCCACCGCCAGAACATTGAACTGTCCACCAATGACTTTGGGAAGACCAAAATCCGTGATCACAAGGTTGAACACCACGAACGCTGCCGAGATCAGACCATAGCGCACACCGGGTATGGTCACGGTCCAAAAGGTCCGCCACGGGGTCGAACGCAGACTGGCCGCCGCCTCGTAAAGACGGGCATCAGAAATGGCCAGCGCGGTTGAGATGATGATGAACGCATGTGGAAAGGTGAAGAAGACCGAACCTATGATGATACCAATGGGTCCGTAAATACTGGCACCGAACAGCAGTTCCTTGATCATACCCTGGTTGCCGAAGAGATACACCAAGGCGATCCCCGGCAATAGTGACGGCACAAGAATCGGTGCCATTGCAACCAGACGGAACACTCCCTTGAAGCGCATGCAGCTGCGATTCAGCGCATAGGCAAACCAAAAGGCCAGCGTCACCGTAATGATTGTAACAACGACCGAAATCCACAGTGAATTCTTGATCGATTTGAACAGCGCCGGGGTCGAGAAATATCTGACAAAGTTATCCACCCCAGTTGCTTCCACCGGCCTGAGCTGCACCCTGCGGAAGGTGTTGGAATCCAGCTCGATCCAATCCGTGCCCGTTTGCAGATTGGACCCGATCAGGAACCGGCCATCAGGTACGGTATTCCGGATCTGATACATAACCGGGCTGCGGAAACTAAAATCCGGGAAGAATGGCGTGACAGATAGCCGCCCATCGGCCCCGGTTGAAAGATCTTCCTCGGGATAGGCTCCGGTCTCGGCGTTCAGTTGGGCACCGTTCAGGATTGTGCCATCAAAAACACCATTGTCGTCGCTGACCTGAAATTCGTATTGCGACAGCTCCATCTGGTAGGTCGAAAACGACTTGGACAGCATCGCCCACAGCGGGAAGGCAAGTGTCACAACCAGATACAAGGCGATGACCATCATGCCACCACGCATTATGATGTCGTCGCGGCTCAGCTTGCCCTTGATCGTCGGGCCAGCGGGCAGAGAGGTGGTATCCGTCATTAGCCCTCCTCCGCCGGGGTGAAGGCCATTAGGCGGTTGCGGGGCAGTTCGATCATCATCTGTCCGCCATCTTCAAGGCCCAGACGACGCACCGCGTTGATCGAGAAATCGGCGATCAGTTCTTCATCCCCGAAAATCTGGTGCGCCAGCCGGCAGCGCCAGAACGAACCGAGGAATTCCATTTCGGTGATCGACACCTCGAACGCGTTTTCCTGCGTTGTGATGATGTCCGGCGCACCGGGCGAGCGCGCGCCTTCGCCATGCGGAATGATATCCTCGGGGCGGACGGCGGCCACGATGCGGGTGCCTTTCTGATGGTCGTGTGGTTCACATTTCAGAACCGAACCACCCAGTTCCAGCGCCTCGGCATTGCCTGCGATGGCAGGCAACTGGTTCATTTCACCAATAAAGTCGGCCACAAAGAGGTTGGCCGGGTGGCGATAGATTTCGGTCGGAGTTCCGACCTGTTCGATCACGCCGTGGTTCATGACCACGATCCGATCAGCCATGGCCAGAGCTTCTTCCTGATCGTGCGTCACCATCACGGTGGTCACGCCAAGCTTGCGCTGCAACTCCTTGATTTCGTGCCGCAAATGAACACGCACCTTGGCATCCAACGCCGATAGCGGTTCATCCAGCAGCAACAGGCCGGGGTTGGTGGCGATGGCACGCGCCAGCGCGATCCGCTGTTGCTGACCGCCCGACAATTGGGCGGGGTATTTCTTACCTTGATCCGGCAGACCGACCAGCTTCAGCAGCTCTGCCACGCGGACGGCAATCTCGGACTTGCTGCGACCGGTGTTTTCCAGACCAAAGGCGATGTTCTTTTCAATCGTCAGGTTCGGAAACAGTGCGTAGGATTGGAAGACAATCCCGAAATCCCGCTCGGACGGGGGCAGGTTCGACACATCCTTGCCGTCCTGCATGACCGTTCCCTTGGTCTGAAGATCCAGACCCGCGATTGCGCGCAACAATGTGGTCTTGCCACAGCCCGAAGGGCCCAGAAAGCAGATGAATTCACCTTCGTTGATGTCCAGCGAGATATCCCGGAGGGCCAGAAAATCGCCAAACGCTTTCCAAAGGTCTTGGATACTCAGATAGAGATCACCGGGTGAGGTTTTCTTAAGCACTGGGAGGGATCCTTGAGCTTTGCACAGCGGCCACGTCTTGAGAATGGCCAGAAAGTTGCCGCGTGGTTCTTGTGAGTTGTGGGGGAGAGTTTATCGAAAGGAGGGAGGGGCGTTAAGCCCCCCCCCCGACTAGAGTGGTTTATTCTTTGGGTTCAGATTTACCGTCGTAACGCGACTGCCATTCCTCAAGGATGGCGGCCCGGTTGTTGGCTGCGAATTCGAAATCATTGTCGATCATCGCGTCCAGCAGACCTTCGGGGAAATGCTCAACCGGCTTGGCGATGCCTGGGTAGGCAACAACTGCGTAACCGACATTGTACATCTCGTTGGCCTCGGGCGTGACCGAGAAGTCCACAAGTTTCTGAGCGGCTTCCAGTTTGTCGGTGCCCGCAACAATCGCGGTGGCTTCCATGTCCCAACCTACACCTTCACTCGGCACGATGATCTCAAGCGGCGCACCATCAGCCTTGGACTTGGCACCACGGAAGGCAAACGAGATACCGATGGGAATCTCGCCTGCTGCTGCAAGCTTACAGGGTTTCGAGCCGGAATGGGTATAGCGCGCGATGTTCTCATGCAGCGCGTCCATATACTCCCAGCCGCCGTCTTCGCCAAACATCTGCAGCCAGCTGGACACGTCAAGGAAACCGGTCCCCGACGAGTTCGGGTTCGGCATGATCACGTGGCCCTTGTACTGCGCGTCGGTCAGATCTTTCCAAGAGGTCGGCGGCGTCAGACCCAGCTTCTCGGCCTCAACCGTATTGTAGCAAACCGAAGCAACCCAGGCGTCCATGCCGACCCAGCTTGGCACATCGCCGCTGTCAACAAATTTCGGATCCAGCTTCTCAACACCAGCAGGCGCATAAGGCTCCAGCATGTCTTCGGATTTCAGCAGCAGAAGCGAGGTCGCTGCCAGACCCCAAACCACGTCGGCTTGCGGGTTGTCCCGCTCGGCCAGCAACTTTGCGGTGACGATGCCGGTCGAATCGCGAACCCAGTTGATCTTGATGTCAGGATGAACAGCATTGAACTGTTCAGCATAGCGCGCCAGATCTTCCGCCTCGACGGCGGTATAGACCGTCAACTCGGTTTCTGATGCCGCAACTGTTGCCGTCAGCGCGCCGACGGCCAGCGCCGCAAGAAAAGATGTCGTATGTTTCATTGTTATCCTCTGTTGGTGATATTGGCAGTCGCCATTCTCGCGCGGCGATCTATTACGGTTTTGTATCGACAGTGTGACAGATTAAGGCATCAAGAAAAATCGATTATATCTTCAACATCATAAGCTGAACCTATGTACGTGACTGCCGCTGCCTTTTGAAGGGTCTGATTTGGCATCATCGCGCCATGGCCAGAACCACGATCCCGATGGCCACGATGGTCCCTGCCAATAACCGATTGGACTTTGGCCCTTCACCAAACCACATGACCCCGATAATCGACGCGAAGATAACTGAGCTTTCCCTGAGCGCCGAAACCATGCCCAATGGTGCGATTGTCTTGGCGTAAAGTACTAGGCCATAAGCCAAACCCGAGATCACGCCACCCGCAAGCCCTGCCCATACATAGCGTGTTGGCAGCGCCACCAAGCGTTGCCAACGCGTCGTGAAGATAAAGCCCGCAACAAAGATCTCGGCAGCAAACAAGGCCGCGATATACCCAAGTGTATTCCCTGACAAACGGATGCCGATCCCATCGACAATTGAATAGGACGCAATCATCATGCCGGTACCAAACGCAGCCGCGATGGCAATCCAATTTGTGCTTTTGCCCAACCCGGCAAGGGACAGGCACCCGATTCCGACTGAGATGCAGACAATGCCGATCCAGGCGATAGGGGGCAGAAATTCGCCCGCAAAAACAATTGCCCCAATCGCAACTAGGATAGGAGTCATCCCGCGCGAGATGGGATAGACCACCGATAGATCGCCGTGTTTATAGGCAGTGTTCAGAAACCAGTAGTAGCCCCAGTGGATCAAGGTCGAGCCGACGATGAACGGAAAGGCAGCCCAAACTGGCAAGCCGATGAACGGCAACACAAACAGCGCCGGGATCGCATGACCAAGCGAGACCAGCCCCAAAACAATTGCCTTATCCGGCGCGCCTTTGACTACCGCATTCCACAGCGCGTGCAGAAAGGCTGCAGCCAAAACGATAAGAAGCGCGTCAATTGTCATCGCAATCTGACGACCCGGCGCAAAGGATTTCTGTGCATGAAATTCGAACCTCGGGATACGTTACAGTCTGCCGCGTGTCAGGCAGCCCGGATGAATATCCGTCTGGTATCCAACAAAAGAAAACAGGTCAATTTTTTGAACTATCTCAATACGCCAGACTGTTTGTCGAACTGTTCCAATCTCATATTTTGTCTGGGTAACAGATTAGTGGCATTAATTGAACATAATCATCATTATGTGGTGATTGCGTCTATTCACCGCTCTGCTCGACCGCCTTCAGATGCGGGGAAAGCAGGTCCCGTATATCCTCGGGTGGCCGACGTTTTACGAACGCATCGGCGGTTGTGAACACGCTGACCGTCGCGGCTGAAAAACACAAAACACCATCCTGTTCCCCATCGACGCGAAATGCGATTGACGACTCGCCCAGACGGCTGGGCCAGACATGGCATACCAGCCTGTGACGCGGTGTTACCGGGGACAGGAAATCCATTTCGAGCCGCACAAACGGAGTACCGATATTGCGGTCCAGTTCAAGCTGATACCAGCCCTGCCCCAGATGGTGTTCCCACCATGCATTGATCGCGTCCAGGGCAAACCATGGAAGGCGACCGGTATAGGCGATGCGCGCCGGATCGCAATCCCCCCAAGGTCACGCGGATTTCATGACGATACGCAGATGAGGGCCTGACGGACATCTTAGTAGGTTTCGACGTGATAACGCCCATCGTTGCGCATCCGGTCGCGCAGATCCTGCCAGTTCTGATCTAAAGACGCAGATATCTGGCCAAGCGCGTCGTCAACACCGCCTTCCATCTCGCGCAGGCCGCAGATGTAGATGTGGCAATTTGGGTCCAGAAGCATTTCGCCGACGGCATCCTGTTCCTTCAGCATCCGATGCTGGACATATTCCTTTTGCTGGCCGTCCTGGCGGCTGAACACCAGATGCTGCTTTAGCAGGGTCTCAGGGATTTTCTGCAAGGGGCCGAAATATGGCAGGCTGTCCGGCGTTCTGGCACCAAAGAACATCGTCATGCCACCCTGCACCATTCCGATCTTACGCTGCCTGCGCATGGTGAACGCCCGCATCGGAGCGGATCCGGTGCCCGTACAGATCATCAAAATCCGGGCCTTCGGATCGTCGGGCAACAGGAACGTGGCCCCGAACGGGCCGGTAATGTTGACTGTATCACCGGTTTTCAGATCACACAGATAGTTCGAACAGATCCCGTCGTTTTCACGTTTCACCGTCAGCGAGACATTGTTGTAACCGGGTCGCTCTCCGTCCCGCGGGCTGGACACGGAATAAAGACGCGGCAGGTGCGGGGCGTTCTGGGCATCGGTTCCCGGCGGAATGATCCCGATGGATTGACCTTCGAGAACCGGCATGGGGTGGCCTTGAAAATCCAGAATGATGTGTCTGACATCACTTTCAGACTGTTCCGCCGTCAGCCGGTAATTTCCCTGCACAACGGCCTGAACAGGTTTGCCCGGGCTATACAGGTTTATTGTCGGCTTCGAGGCCGAAGCCGGGGCCCGCGATCTCCCGCCTGCCCCCTTATGCGCCTCTTCCAGCAGGGCCGCTATGGCGTCGTCCAACGCCTCTGGCCCCGAGTTTGCCTCGCCGCCTCCGAGATCTTCCTGATCTGGCAATTCGTCCCAGGAATACTGTTCCTCAAGGCTGTAGGGTTCGGCCACCACGCGCCATTCATCGATCGATCCGGTCGGGCAGACAGGAATGCAATCCATGCAGAAATTGCACAATTCCGCATTTACCACGACGTTGGTGTCGTCATGTTCGATGGCCTGAACCGGGCAGGTCATCTCGCAGGTGTAACAGCGGATGCAGATTTCAGGGTCGATCAGGTGTTGTTTGACGGCGCCGCTCACGTTTTGCTTTTCCATCAGGCCATATGGAGTTTCACATATTCATAATCGCCGGGCTTGTTGTCGATCCCGACCTTGGGTGGCGCAATCCAACCCGCATATTTCCCGGGCTCATAGCATGGGACCATAAGCGACTGGATATAGGCGCCATCCTCTTTAGTTGGCAGCCACTTGTTCTTGTTCGCCTCCCAATCCGTATCAGAGATGATGTCGCCATCCGGATTGGCCTTGATCGTAGCAAATACACCGATCTGACGATGGAACGCCTCATGCGGCAGGGTCAGGGCAAAGTCGATGCCTGCCTTCTGAATGATCTTGTTCCAGCGCCCTACCCCGCCGGCTGCATCGCGCACGTAATCGTCGCGCAGCCGCATGTTGATGGCGGTCAGCGCAGGTACATCCTGACTGATAACCTTGCCGTCCACGATACTTTTGACGGCATAGGTATCGTCGCGAAGTTGATGATCGTCGTCGATGCGGATCTCCATATAACGCCCTTTGATGCCCGCATTGAACGCATTGGCGGCGTTGGTCGAAACCTCTTGCCCGAATAGATCCAGCGACAACGTGTAGTGAAGGTTCAGCTTTTTCTGGATCGTCGGCAGATCAATGACGTCCAGATCGCGCACCTTGCCGACGTCGTAGGGATCGGTCAGGCCCGCTTCGTTCATGGCCTCGCAGGTTCTTTGGACGATGCGGCTGACGCCGGTTTCACCAACAAACATATGATGTGCCTCTTCCGTCAGCATGAAGCGACAGGTCCGGCTGAGCGGATCGAACCCGGATTGTGCAAGGCTTTCGAGCTGCATCTTGCCGTCGCGATCGGTGAAGTATGTAAACATGAAGAAGGACAGCCAATCCGGAGTTTCTTCGTTGAACGCACCCAGCATCCGCGGCGCCTCGTCCGAACCCGAGGATCGGATCAGCAGATCATCCGCCTCTTCCCGGCCGTCCTTGCCAAAGTACTTTTGCAGCAGATACACCATCGCCCACAGGTGGCGGCCTTCCTCGACATTGACCTGAAACAAGTTACGCATGTCATAAAGCGACGGCGCGGTGAGGCCCAGAAACCGCTGCTGTTCAACCGAACCGGGTTCGGTATCGCCCTGAATGACGATCAGGCGTTTCAGCATGTTGCGATATTCGCCAGGCACCTCTTGCCATGCTTTTTCGCCTTTGTGTTCACCCATGGGGATTACCCGGTCTTCGACCTCGGGGGCCAGCAGAATACCCCAGCGGTATTCCGGCATCTTCACATAATCGAACTTTGCCCAGCCTTTTGGATCAACACTGACGGCTGTGCGCAGATAGATCATCGATTCCTGAAATTGCTGAGGGATCAGCTTGTTCCACCAATCGATATATCCCGGATGCCATTTCTCAAGCGCTTTCAGAACCTTGCGGTCCTGACTCAGGCCGACATTGTTGGGGATACGTGTGTCGTAACTTACGTTAATGACGTCAGCCATTTCGCTCTCCTGCTGAGTGGGCGCATCAAACGCGTTCCATATCGTATGCGCCACGCACGCCGGTGCCATAGCGTTGCAATGCACCGTCCGGTCCGACCGCATTGGGGCGGTTGAAGATCCAGTTCTGCCACGCGGTCAGGCGGCCAAAGATGCGGGTTTCCATGGTTTCGGGTCCGGCAAAGCGCAGGTTGGCCTCCATCCCGGTCATCGCATCGGGGCTGAACGAGGCGCGTTCTTCTTCGAAAACCCGGATCTCATCGTCCCAGTCGATGTCGTCCAGGATCATTGTCACCAGCCCAAGCTCTTGCGCTGCATCAGCCTCAAGCGCGGTGTTCTTCTGCGCCTTGGCCCTTGTCGTTGCATCCGGGTCACCCCAAAACCGGGTTTCCAATCGAGTCAGATCATTGCCCATCGGCAAAGGACCGAAATTGGCATCGGTCAGCGTGATGGTTGCGATGTGGCGATTGTCGCCTTCGAACTCGTCCTCCATCATATAGGACCGATCCACCGCCCAAAGTATTTCTGCGAGAATGCCGGTGAAACATGACCCGTGTTCAACCAGCGCAGACATCGAACGCGATGTGATATCGATGCGCTTCAACAGGCGTTTCCAATAATGCAGTACCTCATTGGCAAGCCAGTGGTCGCGATTGGCCAGCAAAACCGCCTCATGTGCCTGAAACAGATGCGGATCGCCTTGCGTGCGGAACACAAGTAATCCCAGCTCCATCTCGTTCAGGCGCAGATGCAGGATCGCATCATCCAGTTCCCGCGCCAGTCGCAGCAAATAGGATTGATCCCCGCGGGCAGAAAAGTCATCCATATCCTCAGGTGCTGGCGCATCGGGTCCATTCAGCGTGATCGTTGCCTTTCGGGTGCGCCGGTCAACTGCAATTTCAACCAATGAATAAGTGACCGAGCCATCATCGCTGATGGTTTTGTCCAATGGCCCCAGTGAGATTCCGTTGATGCCATCTAGCTTCTGAATCTTCGTAGCGAACTCACGCGCGCGTTCTGATACTGTGGCATCGAATTTCGAATTCGGGACAACCTCGTCCACCAGACGCCAGTTCAGCGCGCGTTTGCCCTTGACCCCCTCTTCGGTCGAACAGAAGACATCTGCCAGATCGCGCCGCACCTTGCGTTTGTCCGTCACGCGCGTCAGGCCACCGGTACCGGGTAGAACGGCCAGCAGAGGCACCTCCGGCAAGGCCACAGATGAGGTGCTGTCATCCGTCAGCATGATATGATTGCAGGCCAGCGCCAATTCGTAGCCACCGCCTGCACAGGCCCCTTTGACGGCAGCAATGTATTTCTGGCCGCTATCCTTTTCGGCAGCTTCATAGGTGTTACGGGTCTCGTTCGTGAACTTGCAGAAATTGACCTTGTGACTATGCGCCGCCCCGCCCAGCATCCGGATATTTGCACCAGCGCAGAACACCCTGTCCTTACCGGATTGCATCACGACTACCTTGATCTCGGGGTGTTCAAACCGCATCCGCTGGACGATATCGGCAAGTTCAATATCAACACCCAGATCATATGAGTTCAACTTGAGCTGATACCCCTCGAACAGGCCGGCGTCTTCATCGACATCCATGATCAAATTGGCAATCGCACCATCGTATTCGACACGCCAGTGGCGGTATCTGGATGGATCGGTCTGAAAGTCGATGACCGTGGTCATGTGGTGCTCCTGATAACTGTCATGAAAGTTAGTGCGTAGGGTATGACGAGTAAAGCAATATATGCATAATAATACACTCGATGGATACTGGTTTCGCCTGTTATGCGTCCGCTCCTCATATTTAATGCAATATAATGCTGCTATACGAGCCAATTCCAAACACGTCCTGCCCCGCCCGAACAAGCGCTTCGCCATGCAGCTTGGCCGACAGATCAAGCAGGCGGCGTGCCGCCTTGTTCTTTCCCATCTTCTGCTTCAGCCCGGCATTGGCCCGCTGAATGATCGCCTGCACCATCAGCCGTTCAGGTGAGTTATGAGGGCATGCCATCCAGACGGCCTCGAGCACTTCGTGCGCCTCCCAGAAAAACCCCTCGTGCAGAAACGCCATGCCGGATGCCCAAGCTTGTGTTTCGTGCAGACCGTGGGGCGGGGTTTCGCTCAGGCCGGTCTTGAGGTGGTCGAACAGGCCCTCGGGGTGCCGGGGTGTCAGGCCCGGAACATAGGCATATGGAGGTCGCCAGTCTTTGGTCATGCGACTGTTGGGGCCGAATGCTCTAGCCGCTCCAGCCGCTGCGTGAACTCGGAAATGGCGGCAAGGGTTGCCTCGGGCTGGTCTATATGCGGTGCGTGGCGGCAATGATCGAATATGGCGGTTTCGACCGGCGCATAGCTGCGGGTTTTAATCTCGGAGATCTGGGCCAGCGTGCCGTATTGGTCATCCCGCCCCTGTATCGCAAGGGTTGGAATGCGCAGATAATCGATGACATCCGCAACGTTCCAGTCGTGGAAATCCGGGTGAAGCCATGCGTCGCACCAACCCTGAAACGTCGCCTGGGGATCGAGGTGGTAATTTGCCAAACGGGCAGAGAGGTCGCTGGTACTGAACGCCTCTTGCGTGGCTTTGATCGATTGCAGACCGATCTCTTCGGTAAAGAAATGGGGGGCCATCAGGATCAGTCCGCGCACGCGCGGATCAAAGATGGACCCTGCGTAGATCGCAGCGATGGTTGCGCCGTCTGAATGGCCCAGCAGGACGCACCTTTGGGCTCCGGCCTTGTCCAGCACCTGCGGCAGAACCTGACGCGCCTCAGTTGTCATGTAGTCCAGCGGACGCGGCAGTGCCGCGGGGTCGGATTGCCCGTACCCGGCGCGTGAATAGGCAAAAACACCGAACCCGGTCGCCGCGCTGAGTTGCGCGGGAAAGTCGCGCCACATGGCGACGCAACCCAACCCTTCGTGCAGCATGACAAGTGTCGGGGCGGTTTCTGGCGATGGCCCCCAGATGCGGTATTCCAGCCAGACGCCGTCCACCTCGATCCGGCCAGCGCTGCCATCCTGCCAGATCATGGCTCGTCCCTCAGTTTGAAACGCTGAATCTTGCCGGTTGCGGTCTTCGGCAGATCGTCAACCACCTGCACCCAACGCGGGTATTTCCATTTACCGATCCGGTCTTTGACAAACTCCCGGACATCCTGAACCGCGTCGGCGACGTTGCCATCCTTGAGCACCACAAACGCCTTGGGTTTGAGCAGCCCCTGCTCGTCTGGCTGCGCAACAACGGCGGCTTCTAGTATTGCGGGATGGTCGATCAGGGCCTGTTCAACTTCAAACGGGCTGACCCAGATGCCCGAGACTTTGAACATATCATCGGTCCGCCCGCAGTATATGTAGCGCCCTTCCGGCGTGCGTTCATATTTGTCCCCTGTACGGGTCCAGTGCCCTTCGAAAGTGGCGCGCGATTTTTCGCGACGATTCCAATAGCTTTCGGCGGCAGAGGGTCCGCGAACCAGCAGCTCTCCGATTTCGCCGTCGGCGACCTCGTTATCGTCGTCATCTACCAGACGCACCTCATAACCGGGCACAGCGGTGCCCGAGGTGCCATAGACAATGTCGCCGGGACGATTGGACAGGAAGATGTGCAGCATCTCGGTCGATCCGACCCCATCGACGATTTCCGTCCCCATGCGGTTTTCCCAGACCTCTCCCACTTCACGCGGCAAAGCCTCGCCTGCCGAGGTGCAGAGCCGAAGGTGTGAGCCGGCAGGCCCATCGCGGGTATCCAGCTGTGCGTTCATGGCAGCAAAGAATGTGGGCACGGCGCAGAAGATCGTGGGTTTGTGGGCTTCGATGATATCAAAGGCGGCATCGGGCAACGGGCGACCGTTCAGCAAGATTGTTGTTGCCCCAACTGCCAGCGGAAAGGTCATGCCGTTGCCCAGCCCATAGGCGAAAAACAGTTTGGCGACCGAATACACCACATCGTCTTCCCGCAGGCCCAGCACCTGCGCGCTGAACGTGTCGGCGGTGGCCTTGAGGCTGGAATGCACATGCCGCACGCCCTTGGGCAACCCGGTCGAGCCCGAGGAATAAAGCCAGAATGCAGTCTCATCCTCCAGCGCCTCGACGGGTGCGATGGCCCGGGCCCCCTCCATAAATCTGGCGTAGCTCATCGCGTTGTCGGGCGCATCACTGATCACGATCACGGTGTGCAGGCTTGTGTTGCCTTCAAGCGCCGGGGCGACCGTTTCCCACAAGGCGGCTGATACCAACAGAGTTGTGGCCCGACTGTCGTTCAGGGTGGCGGTATAGACCTGTGTTGACAGCAACGTGTTTATCGGGATCGGAATGACCCCCGCCTTGATCGCGCCCCAGAACGCCACGGGAAATTCGATCTGATCCAGCACGATCATCGCCATGCGTTCTTCGCGGCGCACGCCGCGATTTACCAGCGCACCGGCAAATCTGGCGCTTTGATCGGAAAGCTGCCCGTAGGTCAGGCCGCGGCCCTGCCCGTCCGCCTCTCGATAAGCAACCTTGTCGCCGCGTCCTTCCGCGATATGCCGGTCAACAAACCAGAGGGCTGCGTTCCTGTTTTCTGACACGGCGTCCTCCCGGTGGCTGTGCTATGCGATATACTGCAGGATCACCAAGTTCAGATGCAACAGGTATTTCTACAATGTGCACTTTCATGCATGAAAAGCGTGCTATCCGAACGGAATGAGGAACAGTGTGATCGCGGGAAACAGAACCAGCAGGATAACGCGAACCATGTCTGATCCGACAAAGAACAAAACCGCCTTATAGGTCTCCAGCATCGGAGTGCTTTTGTCCATCGCGTTGATCACAAACAGATTCATGCCAACGGGCGGTGTGATCAAGCCAACCTCGACCACGATCAGAACCAGAATGCCGAACCAGATCGCGGTGCGTTCCAGAGCGATGCGGTCCGCCATGCCTTGCGTGACACGGATACCGATTTCCTTTTGCAGCTCACGGCTGATTTCCGACCCCGAGGCGATCAGGCTTTCGATTTCCGCGCGAATATCGGGCGCTATGTCTGTCGCTCCGGCCAAGGCGGTCCGGGCTGCATCATGTTGCATTGCGATCAGATCCACGAGGCCGAAATCCAACACGGAAATCACCGGGTAAAAGATCGGGATGGTCAGAAGGATCATACTCAGGCTGTCCATCACGCAGCCAAGGATCACGTAAAACACAAGGATCAGCGCAAGGATGGCCCAGGGGCTGAACCCCTGCCCCAGCACGTAGTTCGCAAGCTCTTGCGGGACATTGGTCAGCGCAAGAAATCCGTTATAGAACCCTGCGCCCAGAATGATGAAAAAGATCATCGCCGTCGATTTGGCGGTCGTCGTGAAACTGTCCTTGAGCGTCTTTAGCGTCAAACCGCCATTGGCAAGGGCAATCAACCCGGTTCCGGCAGCCCCGACTGCGGCGCCTTCGGTAGGTGTAAACCACCCAGCGTAGATCCCGCCGACCACGCCGCCGAACACCAGCAAGACGGGCCAGACGCCCAGCAACAAGCGGAACCGTTCACGATAGGGGATCGCCTCTCGGGTGCCTGCGCTATCGGGATAGAGACGGACATATACAGAGACGGCAATAACATAGCCAACGGCGGCCAAGATGCCGGGAATGAAGGCGGCCAGAAACAGTTTGGCAATGTTCTGTTCAGTCAGGATGGCATAGATCACCAGCACAACCGAAGGCGGGATGAGGATACCCAATGTGCCACCTGCCGCCAGCGTTGCAGTGGAAAACCCGCCCGCATAGCCATAGCGGCGCAGTTCAGGTAGGGCCACGCGCCCCATCGTGGCAGCCGTTGCCAGTGACGAGCCGCAGATCGCGCCAAACCCGGCGCAGGCACCAATTGCGGCCATCGCAACGCCGCCCCGACGGTGCCCCAGAAACCCCTCGGCCGCTTTGAACAGGGCTGTCGACATGCCGCCGAGGGTCGCGAAATACCCCATTAGCAGGAACATCGGAACGATAGACAGGGAATAGCTGGAAAAGGTCGTATAGGTTTCGGACTTTAGCCGGCCCAGCGGGATATTCAGGTTGCCCGTCACCATTACGATGCCAACCAGCCCGGTCAGGAACATGGCCAGCCCGATCGGCACACGGACAAAGATCAGAAACAGAAGCGCGGGAAAGGACAGCAATCCAATGGCAAGATCGCTCACGGCAGGATTTCCCTTCCGGTGACACATGCGCGGATGCGCATGACTGCCATGTAAATCCCGACGATTGCCGCGACGGCGGCGGCGCAAAAGCTGGCGGCATATCCCCACCAGACGGGGAATTGCAGGATAAAGGTGTTCTCGCCAAAGCGGAACTTGGCCAACATTCCGCCAAACAGCTGTACTGCGATCAGGACCAGAACGGCGGCAAAGACGATCTCGATCACCATCTGCAGTGCGCGGTTGATCCGGGGCGGCAGTTTCTCGGTAAAGATATCAACAACTGCATGGCTGGACGTCAGTTGGCAGAGCGGCAGGAACGCAAAGATAGCAAAAGCCACGCCTGCCTCGACAATCTCGAAGTCACCATTTATCGGGCCAACGCCTAGTTCCAGCGCCCATTCCGAGAAACCGGGCATCACCTGCCCAAGCCACCCGTGCAACAGCGTGTTCAGCGACCGACCCAGAACAGAGACGCAGATCATCACGATCAGCAAGGTCAGCACTAGCCCGCCGAGCAATGCCATGGCCCGTGCCAGTCTTTCGATAAATCGGTGCATTCCCCCTCCGAGACCGACGCCGCGCGACCGCAATCTGCGCCGCGCGGACCGTTTCGGTCAGGTCTTAACTTCCGTAGTCGGCCATAAGCGCCTTGGCCCGGTCAATCAACGCCTGACCGTCAATTCCCTTTTCGGTCATTTCCGCAAGCCAGGTGTCATAGACAGGCTGCGCGGCCTCGGCCCAGGCGGCAGATTGTTCGGCGTCCAGAGTAACCACGTTGTTGCCGCGATCCAGCGCAATTTCGCGCGCCGGTTCGTCATAGGATTGCTGGACTTCGCCTGCGAACATCGAAAATTCCAGTCCGGAATGCTTATCGATAACAGCCTTCAGATCATCCGGCAGAGCGGCGTACTTGTCTTTGTTCATCGCCAGAACAAAGGTAACGGTGTACATCATCGGGCCGGTAAATTCGGTATGGTTATCAACCAGTTCCGGTACCTTCAGAGCTTTTGTCACTTCCCAGGGGATGGTGGTGCCGTCGATCACGCCCTTGGACAGCGCCTCGGGGACGGCTGGTACCGGCATCCCCACTGGGGTTGCGCCCAGAGTGCTGAGCAACGCGTTTACCTGCCGCGATGCACCGCGAATTTTCATGCCATTGAAATCGGCGGGCGTCAGAACCTCTTTGTTGGCGTGGATCATGCCGGGGCCATGTACCCACCCGCCAAGGACTTTGACGTCGGAAAATTCACGCTCGGCGATGTTTTCTTCCAGCAAGGTCCAGAACGCAGCAGATGCGGGCTTGGCATCGTTTACCAGGAAAGGAAGCTCGAACACTTCGGTCGAGGGGAACCGACCGGGGGTATATCCGATCACGTTCCAGGTGATGTCGATGACCCCGTCGATCACCTGATCCAGCAATTCGGGCGGCTTGCCACCCAACTGCATCGATGGGTAGCGCGTGATCTCGATCCGCCCATCGGAATCCGCTTCGATCTTGTCGGCCCAAACATCGATGATCTGCGCCGGGATAGTTGCTTGTGCCGGCAGAAAGCTTTGAAGATTAAATTCGTACTCTGCCGCTGTGGCAGATGTTCCAAAAACAAGGGCCAAAGCGCCAAAGGCACCCTTCAGCGTTGGTGAAATATTCATCATTTCCTCCTCTGCACAGCATTTTGGATGCGATTTAATGCACGATGTGCATAATATCGCAATTATTTTGTTCGGTTCGCTGTGTTTTGCGCGATCACATCATCTCGATTTTGATGCCGGTTCCGGTTCGTGTGCAAGCCCTTGTTTTCGTGGTTTTCGCGGTACGCATCTGGATCATCGACCCACCGCATAAGCTTGCATCAGCCGTGGCGTCGCTGCGGCGCGCAGGGTGCCATCCGCCTCGCGCAGTGCAGCCGTCATGCGACCGACAGACCATGGGTCGGCCACGATCAACTTGTGCCCCCGGGCCCGCAGATCGGCGATGACATCTTGCCCCACATCCGGTTCGATCATCATTTCGCCGGATCTGACTCCGCGCGGAAAGAACGAGCCCTGAAAATGCGTTGTATGGAATAAGGGCGCATCCATGCAGGCCTGCAACCCCATTCCGAAATGCACAAATCGCAGGAACCAGATCAGCTGCCATTGATCCTGCTGATCCCCTCCCGGTGTGCCAAAGACCATGCGGACGCCGTCTTTTTCAGCCAGACTTGGTGACAGGGTAGTTCTGGGCCTGCGACCCGGCTCAAGCGCGTTGGGCAGGCCGTGTTCCAGCCAGAACATCTGCGCACGGGAATTCAGCGGAAAGCCCAGCCCGGGGATAACCGGGTTGCTTTGCAACCAACCCCCTGACGGCGTGGCCGCGACCATGTTGCCCCAGCGGTCGATCACATCCAGATGTACTGTATCGCCACGCTTTTCCGTCAGATGCGACATGGTGGGTTCCTGCGCCGCGACTTGACCAACGCCGAAATCACGCGCGCTGCGCTCGAGATAGGCATCGGCCAGATGCTCATACCCCGGCACGCGGCCCGGTCGCTGTTCCAGTGACGCCTTGGGCGTGATCAGCTTGCGTCGCGCGGCGTTGTAATCCTCGCTCAGCAGCACATCCATCGGAATGTCGCTGTGATCGGGGTCTCCATAGTACGCTTCGCGGTCGGCATAGGCGAGTTTCATGGCCTCGACAACAAGGTGCACGAAATCGGCACCGTTGGGATCCATCGCGGCCAGATCAAAGCCCTTGAGCAGGGCAAGCGCCTGCAACAGCACAGGCCCCTGACCCCAGGCATGGGTCTTTTTGACGGTCCAGCCGTGGTAATCATAGCAAAGAGGTGCCTCATAGCTTGCCCGCCAGTTGGCCAAATCCTCTGGCGCCAATACTGCCGAATGATGCGCATCGGAAACATCCATCACACAGGCATCCTTGAGATAGTCAAAGATGGCATCAGCAACAAAGCCTTCGCGCCACTGACGCCGCGCCTCGTCGATCTGCGCCTCGCGGGTGTCGCCGGTGCTGGCGGCCAACCGGTCATAGGTCGCAGCCAGATCGGGATTGCAAAACAGCGCATGTGGGTCCGGAGCTTCACCGCCCGGCGTCCAGACCTTGGCAGAGCTAGGCCATTCACGGGCAAAGAAATCCGCAAGCCCCGCTATCGTATGCGCAACGCGTGGCAGGACGGGATGACCGTCGCGGGCATAGTCGATGGCGGGCTGCATGACCTCGCGCAAAGACAGGCTGCCATGATCGCGCAGCATCAGCATCCAGCCGTCAAATGCGCCGGGCACCACCGTCGACAGCAGGCCCGATCCGGGGACCAGAGTCAGGCCCTGTGCAGCGTAATGTTCGACCGTCGCAGCGGCTGGCGCCACACCCTGCGCACACAGAACCTGTACCTCATCCCGGTCTGCAGAGTAGAAAATCGCGGGCATATCCCCGGCAGGCCCGTTCAGATGCGGCTCGACCACTTGAAGCGTTAGCGCACAGGCGACAGCCGCATCAAAGGCGTTGCCGCCCTTTTCCAGAATGGACATCCCCACCGCCGAAGCGATCCAGTGGGTCGAGGTAACAACGCCAAAGGTTCCTCGGATCTCGGGGCGGGTCGTGAAGTCAGACATGTTGGGGTTTGCGTTCCTTTGTTTGCTTCAACTAATTCTCAGCTACACAACAGCAAGTCTCAGATCACCAACACCCTGAATATGCCCATGCAGCCGATCCCCACGCGTGACCGGCCCGACACCCGAAGGTGTTCCGGTCAGAATGATGTCTCCTGCCCGCAAGGTGAAAAATTCGGACAGATACGAGATGACTTCGGGCACCTTCCAGATCATCTGGCTCAGATCGCCCTGTTGTCGAACCTCTCCATTAATGCTCAGCGAAATCGCACCCCTGTCCGGGTGCCCGATATCAGCCGTGGGCACCAGCGCACCGCAGGGGGCCGAGTGTTCGAATGCCTTACCAATTTCCCACGGCCTGCCCTGTTTTTTCATCTGGCCTTGCAGATCGCGCCGGGTCATGTCCAACGCGACGCCGTAGCCAAATACGCAGTTTAATGCGTCGCCCAAAGGAATGTTGTCGCCTCCAGACCCCAGCGCCACGGCCAGTTCGATTTCGTGATGCACATCGCCGGTCATCGGCGGATATGGAAAGTCATTGCCCTCGCGCAGAATGTTGTCCGGGTTCTTTTGAAAAAAAAACGGCGGCTCGCGGTTCGGGTCGTAACCCATTTCGATCGCGTGCGCTGCATAATTACGCCCAACACAATAGATCCGATGCACCGGGAACGCCGCATCCGATCCGCTAATCGGAAGCGCTGGCTGCTCGCGCGGAGGGAAAGCATAGTTCATTCTTGCATCTTTCAATTGTTATGGCCGGTATTGATCTGATCATTTGTGGCGCAGTGTGCAACCACTTGCCTGATCTGGCGGAAATGGCAAAGCTCCGCCTATTGGGCCCGGGGCATACAACTAATTAACTAAATCCAACTGGCCAAGCTACCGTGGGTTGTGTCGCGACGAGTCGCATTTCGGCGCGCCGCCGTACTATCGATCAAAAAAGAGAGACTGACATGCCGACTATTTTATCAGCGGGTGATATTGCGTTTACCGGGTTCAATTCTGACAATCCTGATGAGTTCACCTTTGTTGCTTTGACAGATATCGAAGCTGGAACCGAGATCAGATTTACCGACAACGGCTGGCTTGCAGCGGGTGGTTTCCGGAATACCGAAGGCATATTCATCTGGATCGCACCCGCAAATATCGCGGCGGGTACCGTGATTAATCCGGCGTTCTCAGGGCCGTCATTCTCGGCCAGTGGCGATCAGATACATGCCTATCAGGGGGATGAGGCCGCGCCGACTTTTGTTGCGTCTGTTCATTTCAACGGCAATGGGTACGAGGCTGACGCGACCTCGTCGAATACTTCAGCGCTTCCGACGGGCTTGACCGTCGGGACCAGCGCGGTTGCAGTGCCCGAGGCTGACAATGGCGTCTATTCCGGCCCCCTCAGCGGCACCAAGGCCGAGTTGCAAGCAGCCATTAACGATCCGGACAACTGGCAGACCGACAATGTGCGGATAGACGATATCGAACCTGCGTGTTTCACGGTCACGGACGCCACGCCCTCTGCCTCGGTCATCATCAACGATCTCGACCTTGCCGCTGACGAAGGCGGCTTGGCGGATTCCTACGAAGTCACCTTGTCAGTCGCACCAACGCAACCCGTGACGATTACCATCGCAGCAGGCCCGGATCTGGATGTCGTGCCCGCACAGCTAGTGTTTGATGCAAGCAACTTTGACCAACCGCAGCAGGTTGCCGTCACCGCCGTAGACGACGATCTGCCAGAGGCGGCCGAGGTTGCAGATATCGAACATACCGTCACATCCGATGACCCGGCATATGACGGTATCCTTGCCCCTGTTGTCGAGGTCTCAATCTCGGCCAGCGACATCGAAATCGTCGCAATCTACGAGATTCAGGGCGCGGGCCATATGTCGGAATTCGTGTTGCCTGAGGGGCAAACCGTTGCAGAGTTTTTTGATGACCTGCCCGCTGGCCCGTCGAGCATCCTTGGCGCTATGGTGTCGACCAGCGGTATCGTCACGGCGGTTGATTCCAATGGGTTCTATTTGCAGGATCCGGACGGAGACGGGGATGACGCGACTTCGGACGCGATATTCGTGTTCACCGGGTCCAGCCCTACCGTAGCCGTTGGGGACGCCATTACACTTGGCGGAACGGTTGCCGAATTCTTTCCCGGCGGAACGGGCAGTCGGAACCTGCCCACCACTCAGCTGACCAACATCTTCGATCTTGAGGTTCAGTCATCGGGCAACGCCCTGCCCGATGCCGTTCTGATTGGCAATGATCCGGGCGAACGGGCGGTTCCCAATCAAAGCATCGACGATGACGCTTTTGCCTCATTCGATCCCACCCAGGATGGCATCGATTTCTTTGAAAGCCTCGAAGGGATGCGCGTGACGGCGACCGATTTGCTGGCCGTCAGCGGCACCAGCCGGTTTGGCGAGATCTTTGCGGTCGCTGATCAGGGCAGCGACGCCACGGGTCTTTCCGAGCGTGGCACGCTGAACATCTCTCCCGATGATTTCAACCCTGAAAAAATCCAGATCGACGAAGACAGCGGGATATTCAACTTTGACTTTCCGACGGTGAATGTTGGGGACCAGCTTGGCGACGTCACCGGTGTTGTTGGCTATAGCTTTGGCAACTATGAAATCCTGCCAACCGAGGATTTCACGCCAAACATCGTAGCCGCCGGGTTGGAGCCGGAATCGACCGACCTTGCCGGATCAGCCAACGAGCTAACGATTGCCACTTACAATGTTCTCAACCTCGATCCAAACGATGACGACGGCGATCAGGATGTGGCCGATGGCCGGTTCGACGCCATAGCCGCGCATATCACCAACAATCTGGGCCGCCCGGATATCATTGGCCTGCAAGAGGTGCAGGACAACTCGGGCTCGGACAATGACGGAACCGTTTCAGCGTCCGAAACTTTGGCGCAATTGGCGGCGGCCATTCTTGCTGCCGGAGGTCCGGCTTATGAGGTGATCGACAATACCTTCATCGGCGATGGAACCTCGGGCGGTCAGCCGGGGGGCAATATCCGCACGGCCTTTCTGTATAACCCTGACCGCGTGGCGCTGGTTGAAGGATCGGTGCAAACCATCAGCGGACAAGGCCCGGGCGAAGCGTTCGAGGGCGCGCGCCTGCCGCTGGTCGCTGAATTTGCCTTCAACGGCGAGACCGTGACGGTGGTCAACAACCACTTTTCCTCAAAAGGCGGGTCCGCACCCATTCTGGGGACCGAACAGGATTTCACAGCCCGGCAAGAGGATGTCACAGTCAACGGCAGTCTCGATGAGCGGCAAGCCCAGAGTCAGGCCGTACAGGATTTCGTCAACGGTCTGGGCGACGGCGCCAATGCCGTCGTGCTGGGGGATTTCAACGAGTTCGAATTTGTCTCGCCCGTTGCTGATCTTGAAAACAACACCAGCCTCGTCAACCTGACCAACGACGTCCCCGAAGACGAACGCTATACTTTCGAGTTTCAGGGAAACAGCCAGTCACTGGACCATATTCTGGTGTCTGAAGATTTGTATTCCGGTGCGTTGGTGGACATCGTACATGTCAATTCCGAATTCGCGGCCACCAGTTCGCGGGCATCCGACCATGACCCGATGCTGACCAGCCTGTTTCTGCCGGACACGCAGACACTTGCGGTCGAGTTTGAGGCCGGGCGATGGTTCCGAACCGAGGCGATTGAAAGCATCGATGGCGAGGTTGTAGATGTCGACCGGCTTGGTCCTGTGCGCAAAAGCCTCAAGTTCTCGGACGTTGGTATTAAGGTCGATGCGATCGATCCAACGAATTTCGAACTTGTCGCCATCAAGCATGGTGCAATTGGCGTCTATTCGTTTGACGACCCCCTGTTCGGGCGCGCGGCCAGAACGGTCGATGGCGACGAAAGTCTGAGGATTGCGCTTGAAGACTCGGATTTTGAAGCGGTCGAGTTCATCTTCAGCTTTGGCGAAAGTCATGGCAACGGCGAGGTCGAAGTTGCCTTTTACGATGACGGTGATCTTGTGGGAACGATGACCGCGGATGCCGCCGACGGGGATTTCAACGGCTCGCTGGGTCGCACAACTTTTGACTCGGTAGAGCTGTCGGCAAGCGGAGACACCATGTTCACAGTCGATGAATTCGCGTTCGAGGTGATTGATCATAACCTGATTGCATGATGCAGCTCCGACACAGGTTGCGCGGGTTCGGTGTGCCGTCCGCGAAACCCTGCAAAAGGACGGAGGTATCCTGCATGATCTGTCGCTGACGAAGATTGGCCGGTCCTATGTTGCCATCGCATATTATGACCCCAACCGCCCGGTCCGCGCCGCTGAGACTGATCAGCTGACCCGAGCGCTGAATACCGATATCGGGCGTGGTTTGATTGGGGGCGGAACTCTGTCTGGTTGTCGCGTAGACCGACCGCACCGCGCACACGAAGGCCGGGGTATGAGCGATTGGGTTTGGCGAAATCGGAACATTCGCTCTAGGTATGGGGCAATCAATCTTTTTGTTACTCCGGGAACTTTGATGGCCAACCTAAGTGTATCGCGTGTACTGAACGTCACAGTGCCGACTTGCGTCACATCCAGCCATGGCAAGCTGACGACAAAGGTGAATGATGGCCGTGCTTGATGGAATTGCTGGCGCTCCGGGTTTGCTGATCCTACCTGTCGTTGCTTTTTTTGTGGCCGGGGCAGTCAAGGGGACGGTTGGCCTTGGTCTTCCGGCGACAGCATTGGGGATCCTGACGCTGACCGGAAACCCGAGGCAGGCGATTGCCTATGTTCTGGTGCCCATGATCGTGTCGAATGCCTGGCAGGCCTATCGGTCGGGCAAGATGGCGCGAACATTTCGGCGCTATCTGCCCTTTCTTGTCGCCATGTGTATTGGCGTCTGGCTGACCGTCAACCTAACGCAGAGCATCTCTGAACAGACCCTGATGGCCATTCTGGGGGTTGTCGTCGTCGTGTTCGTTTTCTTCAGCGCCCTGGATTGGGCCCCGGTGATCAGGGACGAGGTCGCCCCATACGCGCAGGTCGCATTCGGCGTGCTTGGCGGGATCATGGGCGGGCTCACATCGGTTTGGGCTCCGCCGATTGCAATCTATTTGTCATCGCGGCGGGTCGATAAGACAGAGTTCGTGCGCGCCAGCGGGTTGCTGATCTTCTTTGGCAGCCTGCCGCTGGCAAGCGGCTATATCTCGCAGGGTCTGGCCGACAAAGAGACATTCACGATCTCGACCCTTCTACTGATCCCGACATTTCTGGGGTACCACTTGGGGGAGCGGATCAGAAACCGGGTCGATCAGGACATGTTCCGTAAACTGTTTCTTGCGGCGTTTCTGCTGTTGGGCCTCAACCTGATCCGACGCGCGGTCATGTAGCCGAGGGTGATCGCCTTGCCGCTCTACTGTCAAGATCATCCGCTACATGGATCAGATGCATGAAATAGCTGACTTCAGATCACCTCAAGCAATTCGGAAATGGCGGTTTTGTACCGCGCCAGAATGGTATCGCGGTGGCGGTGCCGTCCTCTCTGAACCATATGCCGCCCTGCCGACCAGGTGTCAGTGACAACCGTGTCGGCTGCGGCAAAGCACAAACCGTCAAGCAATTGATCATCGCGCAAGGCACACAGCGCGGGATGCGCGCGGTCGATGGCCACCAGATCGGCCAGTTTTCCAACCTCGATAACACCCGCGTTACGGCCCAAGGCCTGCGCCCCTCCCATGGCTGCGCCGGTATACAGCGTGCGCCCGACCGACCCCTGATTCGCAACCATGACGTTGCGCGCCATGTCGCGCAGGCGTTGCGAGTATTCCAATGTCCGCAACTCCTCGGTCAGTGAAATACGGATATTCGAATCCGACCCGACACCGAATGCGCCGCCATGCTGCAGATAGGTGGGGCCGTTGAAAATACCGTCGCCAAGATTGGCCTCGGTAATCGGGCAGAGACCCGCCACCGCACCGCTTTTTGCCATGCCTGCGGTTTCTGAGTCGGTCATATGGGTGGCGTGGATCAGGCACCAGCGAGTATCGACCTCGACATTGTCCAGCAGCCATGCCACCGGGCGCTGACCCAGCTTCGCCTTAACATCGGCAACTTCTTTCAGCTGCTCTGAGATATGGATGTGCACCGGCCCCTGAGGTACAGCCTGCAGCACCCGCGCCAGATCGTCGGGCGAGGTCGCACGCAGCGAATGGGGTGCGATGCCGACGGCGGCATCGGCGGGCAGGGTTGCAAGGTTGCCGCGGCACGCTTCGACCAGTGACAGGAACTGGTCCACATCATTAGAAAACCGCATTTGTCCGCCTGCCAAAGGCTCCTGATTCACGCCGCCATAGGTATAGAGCACCGGCAAATGGGTCAGACCGATTCCAGTATGCGCAGCGGCGGTAAAAACCCGGTCGCTAAGCTCTGTCAGGTTTGCATAAGGCATACCGCCCGGTTGGTGATGGACATAGTGGAATTCCCCGACCGAGGCATATCCGGCCTCCTGCATCTCCATGAACACAAGCGCGGCGATGGCCTCGTAGTGTTCGGGTGTCAGGTGATCCAGAAACCGGTACATCAGATCGCGCCATGTCCAGAAGCTTTCTTTACCGGCGGCGCGGAACTCGGTCATTCCGGCCATTGCGCGCTGAAACGTGTGGCTGTGAAGGTTGGGCAGAGATGGCAGCAATACATCAACGGAACAGTCCGCACCCGCGGCACCTGTGCCGGAATCGATCCTGGCAATCCTGCCGTTGGTGCAACTGAGCGTGACGTTCTCCAGCCAGTCCTGCCCCACAAGCGCCCGGTTTGCGTGAATCTTCATCTTGCCCTCAATTTGTGTAGACATTATAATCTATCAACTATACCAAAATATCGAACGCCGCAACTTTGGAAATCTCTGATGAGCCCCAGAACCGTTTACCACCACGCGAATATTGCAACCCTGACCGAAACGGGCGCACCGTATGGGTTGATCCCTGACGCAGCGGTTGTGGTCTCGGAAGAACAAATCGAATGGGTCGGCCCACAGACTAATTTGCCCGCGAAATATCAGGGCGATGCGACCGAAGATCTGGGCGGGCGGCTGGTGACACCGGGGCTGATCGATTGTCACACACATGTGGTGTTTGGCGGTGATCGCGCCGAAGAGTTCGAGATGCGCCTGAACGGGGCAGGATATGAAGAGATCGCGCGCGCCGGGGGCGGCATCAACTCGACCGTCCGCGCCACCCGCGCCGCCGGTGTGGATGAATTGCTTACAACTGCCCTGCCCCGCGTCGATGCGCTGATTGCCGAAGGTCTGACCACCATTGAGATCAAGTCCGGCTATGGTCTGGATACGGAAACCGAGCTGAACATGCTGCGGGCCGCGCGTGAAATCGGCAACCGCCGTCCGATCACGGTGCAGACAACCTTTCTGGGCGCACATGCGACGCCACCCGAATACAAGGGTCGTGATGACGCTTATATCGATGAGGTGGCAATTCCCGCCTTGCGTGCCGCACACGCCGAGGGATTGGTGGACGCGGTGGACGGGTTCTGCGAGGGGATTGCGTTTCAACCTGCTCAGATCGCGCGGGTTTTTGACGTCGCCAAGTCGCTGGGCCTGCGGGTTAAGCTGCACGCAGAACAGCTGTCCAATCTGGGCGGGGCAAAACTGGCCGCGTCTTATGGCGCGCTGTCGGCAGATCATATCGAATATCTGGACGAGGATGGCGTGGCCGCGATGGCGCATGGCGGGACCGTCGGAGTAATCCTGCCGGGGGCGTTTTATACTCTGCGGGAAACTCAGGTTCCGCCGATTGATCTACTGCGCAGACATAATGTGCCGATGGCGCTGGCGACTGATTGTAACCCAGGCTCATCCCCACTGACCTCGCTGCTGCTGACCATGAACATGGGCTGCACCCTGTTCCGCCTGACGCCCGAGGAAACGCTGGCCGGTGTAACACGCAATGCGGCGCGGGCGCTGGGTCTGACGGATCGCGGCACTATCGCGACTGGTATGCGCGCCGATCTCGCGGTCTGGGACGTCGCGCGCCCGGCTGAGCTGTCTTATCGCATCGGATTCAATCCGCTGCACAAACGTATTTTCGGAGGTCACTCGTGACAACGCTCACTCTGGTTCCCGGGCAGGTCACGCTGCCGCAGCTCGAGGATATTTACTGGAACGGCGTGCCCGTCAGGCTGGATACATCCTGCCGCGCCGCCGTTGATCAGGCCGCGGGCCGCATTGCCGACGCCGCATCGGGCGATGTGCCGGTTTATGGCGTCAATACCGGTTTTGGCAAGCTGGCCAGCCTTAAGATTGCAACCGAAGATACCGCCACGCTGCAGCGGAACCTGATCTTCAGCCATTGCTGCGGCGTGGGTGAGGCAATGCCGCGCCGGATGGTTCGGCTGATGATGTCGCTGAAACTGCTTAGCTTTGGGCGCGGTGCGTCCGGCGTCCGCTGGGCATTGATCGAGCTTATGCAGGACATGCTCGACAAAGGCGTCACGCCGGTTGTTCCCGCGCAGGGTTCTGTCGGGGCGTCGGGCGACCTGGCCCCGCTGTCACACATGACCGCCGTGGTGATCGGTGAGGGCGAGGCGGAATATCAGGGTGAGGTTCTGCAGGGTGCACAGGCCTTGGCCAAGGCGGGCTTGTCGCCGATTGAACTGGGCCCCAAGGAAGGTCTGGCGTTTATCAACGGAACCCAGTTTTCCACCGCATACGCACTGGCCGGTCTATTCGAGGGCTGGCGCGCGGCGCAGAATGCACTGGTGATTTCAGCCCTGTCGACGGATGCGATCATGGGCTCTACCGCGCCCTTGCAGCCGGAAATCCACGCCTTGCGAGGCCATCGCGGGCAGATTGAGGCGGCCGAGGCCATGCGCGCGATCCTTGCCGGGTCGGAAATCCGCGAAAGCCATCGCGAGGGCGACACCCGCGTGCAGGACCCCTATTGCATCCGGTGTCAGCCGCAGGTCACAGGCGCGGCGATGGATGTGCTGCGGCAGGCGGCGCAGACCCTGCTGATCGAGGCGAACGCCGCCACCGACAACCCTCTGGTGCTGACCGAGGCAGGATTGATTGTTTCAGGTGGTAACTTCCATGCCGAACCGGTGGGTTTTGCCGCCGACATGATCGCACTGGCCCTGTCCGAAATCGGAGCCATCGCCCAACGCCGGATCGCGCTGATGGTCGACCCGACGCTCAGCTTTGATTTGCCACCCTTCCTGACGCCGGAACCCGGGCTGAACTCGGGCCTGATGATTGCCGAGGTGACAACCGCAGCACTGATGAGCGAGAATAAGCATCTGGCAAACCCGTGTGTGACCGACAGCACGCCGACCTCGGCCAATCAGGAAGATCACGTCTCGATGGCGGCGCATGGTGCGCGGCGGCTGACGCGGATGGTTGAAAATCTAAGCTATATTCTGGGTGTCGAACTGCTCTGTGCTGCGCAAGGGGTCGAATTCCGCGCCCCGCTTGTCACCAGCCCAACGCTGCAAGGGACCATCGCGCGGTTGCGTCAGGATGTTTCGCGCCTTGCGGAGGATCGCTATATGGCCCCGGATCTTGAGGCGGCCAAGGCGCTGGTCGCGGCGGCTGTGTTGCTTGATACGCTGGACGCGCCCTTGCCGGGGCTGGCGTGATGCAGGTCTTTGACGTCAAACCGGGCGACAGCCCCATCGTGCTGGGTCAACCCCATGGCGGCACCCATGTACCCGATGCCATCGCGGCGCGGCTGAATGCGACCGGAGCCGGATTGGCAGACACAGACTGGCACATCACGCGGCTGTATGATGGCTTGCTACCCGGCGCGACCGTGGTGGCGTCCAATGTCCATCGCTATGTGATTGATGCCAATCGCGATCCGGGCGGCGTCTCGCTGTATCCCGGTCAGAACACTACGACGTTGGTGCCGCTGACCGATTTTGACGGTCAACCGATCTGGATCGACGGGCAAGAGCCCTCGACGGATGAGATCGACGCCCGCCGCGTGGCCTATCACGCGCCGTATCATAACGCGCTACGTGCCGAGTTGGAGCGGGTGCGGGCAAAACATGGTGTGGCGATCCTGTTCGATTGTCATTCCATACGGTCCAACATTCCGTTCCTGTTTGATGGCAAGTTGCCGATCTGGAACACGGGCACCAATCTGGGCGCAACCTGTGCGCCGGGGATCGAGGCGGCGGTAGATGCGGTGGCACAGGCCTCGAGGATGGGCGCGGTGTTGAACGGGCGCTTCAAGGGCGGTTGGACCACGCGCCACTATGGCCAGCCTGAAACCGGCATCCATGCAATCCAGATGGAGACCGCGCAACGCGCCTATATGCACGAGACCCCGCCCTGGGATTGGGACGATGCCCGCGCCACCGCAGCCCGGCAGCATCTGCAGACCATGCTTGAAAAACTGAACGACCTCGCCCTGTCGGGCGCCATATGATCTGAAGGGAATGACCCATGAGCGATCCTCGCAAGAACACCCGTGACATCTATCCACCCACCGGCCCCGAACTGAACGCAAAAAGCTGGCTGACCGAGGCGCCGATGCGGATGCTGATGAACAACCTGCACCCGGATGTGGCCGAGAACCCGCATGAACTGGTCGTCTATGGCGGCATTGGTCGCGCCGCGCGGACGTGGAAGGATTTCGATCTGATCGTCGACAGCCTCAAGGGGCTTGAGGCGGACGAAACGCTAGTGGTGCAATCGGGAAAACCGGTGGCCATCGTGCGCACACACAAGGATGCGCCGCGCGTGCTGATTGCCAACTCGAATCTGGTGCCGCATTGGGCGAATTGGGATCATTTCAACGAATTGGATAAGAAAGGTCTTATGATGTACGGCCAGATGACCGCTGGCTCGTGGATCTATATCGGCTCGCAGGGCATCGTTCAGGGTACGTACGAGACCTTTATGGAGGCGGGTCGCCAGCATTATGGCGGCGATCTGAAAGGCCGCTGGATCTTGACCGGTGGTCTGGGCGGCATGGGTGGCGCGCAACCGCTGGCTGCGGTGATGGCGGGGGCCTGCTGTCTGGCGGTGGAATGCGACGAAAAATCCGCCGATTTCCGCCTGCGCACCCGCTATGTGGACGAAAAGACCCATTCGCTGGACGAAGCGCTTGAGATGATCGACCGCTGGACCAAGGCCGGCGAGGCGAAATCCGTTGCACTGATCGGTAATGCGGCCGACTTATTCCCGGAAATCCACAAGCGCGGTGTCAGGCCCGACATTGTGACCGACCAGACCAGCGCGCATGATCCGGTCAATGGCTACCTGCCGCAGGGTTGGACGGTTGCAGAATGGCGCGCCAAGGCCGAAACCGCGCCGAAAGAGGTGGAAAAAGCCGCCCGCGCCTCAATGAAGGTGCAGGTCGAGGCCATGGTGGCCTTCCACAACGACGGTGTGCCCACGGTCGATTACGGCAATAACATCCGCCAGATGGCGCTGGAAGAAGGGCTGGAGGACGCCTTTGCTTTCCCCGGGTTTGTCCCCGCCTATATCCGTCCGCTGTTCTGCCGTGGCATCGGCCCATTCCGCTGGGCGGCCCTATCGGGCGACCCCGAGGACATCTACAAGACCGATCAAAAGGTCAAAGAGCTGCTGCCTGACAACACGCACCTGCACAACTGGCTGGACATGGCGCGCGAACGGATTTCGTTCCAGGGCCTGCCTGCTCGTATCTGCTGGGTCGGTTTGGGGGATCGGCACCGTCTGGGGCTGGCCTTCAACGAAATGGTCAAAAACGGCGAGCTAAGCGCCCCTGTCGTGATCGGGCGCGATCATCTCGATTCAGGCTCGGTCGCGTCGCCGAACCGTGAGACCGAAGCAATGATGGACGGCTCGGACGCCGTGTCCGACTGGCCGCTTCTGAATGCACTGGTCAACACCGCCTCGGGCGCCACATGGGTGTCGCTGCATCATGGCGGTGGCGTCGGCATGGGCTTTTCCCAGCACGCAGGTGTGGTGATCTGCGCCGACGGCTCGGACGATGCCGCCAAACGGCTGGAACGTGTCTTGTGGAACGATCCGGCCTCGGGCGTCTGGCGTCATGCTGATGCAGGGTATGAGCAGGCCAAGGAGTGCGCCCGCGAACATGGGCTGCGCCTGCCGGGGATATTGGGATAACTCCCGCCCTGCCATCCAAACCTCGCGCTGCGTCAGCGCGGGGTCAAAGACACAAGGGCGCAGCAGGCATTATCACTTGCTTCGAACGCAGGCAGCGCTCCCTCGCAGATACAGCTGTCTTCGGTTCGCAACCGGATGCCATTTGCAACAGATACGTGACCTTCACGCAGATGCAGGATGGTCGTTCCCCCGCTGTCACCCGCAAGGTGCCGTATCGCCGGACCGCTGGCAATCGTCACATCAACCTGAACCCGATTTGGGTCAAAGATCAGATTGAAGTTTTCAATCGGGGTGCTGAGGCATTGCCCCTTGATTTCGAGATGCCCGGGAAATCGCACCGGCATAAACGGGCGGGCCTCAAATGTTGCATCGCGGCTGGACAAGCGCATCCCGTCGCCTTTGACGACGGTCAGAATCCGTTCAAAACCTGCAAAGTTCGAAAACGGACCATCGCGATCGACCCGCGCAAGGCCAAGCCGCCAAATCATGTCCTGACCGGTCAGACGGCTTGCGATTTCGCGGGTTGTACCCAAACCGTTTTTCCACGGTTTGCGAAAATAATCGTGGCTCCGGATGATCTGCATATCGCGCTTCACTGCTTTATGGGCATATGTCATATGTGCGCACTAAGGCCAAAGTCTGGGATTGGAAAGCCATATGACGCGACCTCATGACTACATGAGCTATCGGGACATCAAGCAGATCGTCTTAGACCGTATCCAAACCGGGGTCTGGGTTCCCGATTCCATCCTGCCAAGCGAGATGGACCTGGCGGCCGAATTTTCCAGCACCCGTACCACTGTCAACCGGGCGCTGAGAGAGCTGGCGGAAGAGGGCTATCTTGAACGCCGCCGCAAGACCGGGACGCGAGTTCTGAACGCGCCGATCCGCAGGGCCCGCTTTTCCATCCCGCTGGTCCGGGACGAGATCGTCGCATCGGGGGCCGGCTATCGCTATTCACTGGTGGACCGGCAGGAAATGCCCGCGCCCGCATGGCTTGCGGCGCGGCTGGACCTGACAAAGGATCAGACGGTTTTGCACGTGCGCTGTATGCATTACGCCAACAACGCCCCGTTCCAGTACGAGGTCCGGTGGATTGTCGCCGACGTGGTCCCAGAAGTTCTGGCCGAGCCCTTTGACACCTCGGGGCCAAATGACTGGCTGGTGCAGAAAGTGCCGTTCACCAATCTGGAACTCAGCTTTATGGCAACCAAAGCGGACGATACCATCGCAGGTTTCATGGATATGCCGCCGGGAGATCCGATTTTCACAGCCGAGCGCATCACTTGGCTGCGCGGTGCGCCGGTCACATACGCCAAACTGTATTTCGCCCCGGGCTACCGGATGACGACGCATCTGTAGGCACGGGCTGCCTAGAAGATGCTGTCCGGCAGCCAGGTTGCCAATATAGGGAACAGCCAGACCAGCAAAACGCCGACGGCTTGCAGACCGATGAACGGGATGACCCCCTGATATATGTGCCCTGTCGTGACCTCGGCCGGGGCCGCGCCGCGCAGGTAGAACAGGGAAAATCCGAAAGGCGGGGTCAGAAAGCTGGTTTGCAGGTTAATGGCGATAAGAATGCCCAGCCAGATCGGATCGTGCCCCATCACAATCAGCGTCGGCATGACCAAAGGCAGCACGATCACCGAGATTTCCACGAAATCCAGGAAGAACCCCAGCACAAAGATGAACACCATGCAGAACATCAGTGCCCCGGTCGGGCCGCCGGGCATGTTGTCGAGGATGTCCGCCACACGTTCTTCACCGCCAAGGCCGATGAACACTAGCGAGAACATGCCTGCCGCCAGAATGGTGGCAAAGATCATCGCGGTCATGGTGGTGGTGGATGTGACGGCCTCGTGCAGGATGCGTTTGCGCAGGGCGGCGCGCAATGCGACCAGAATGGCGATGCCACCGATAACGACCAGCACGGTATAGAATACTCCCAGCGCCATCTCACCGCTGCTCAGGTCATTGCGCTGCAGGCGGACCGGGGCCAGACCCGATAACACGCCCAACAGGATCAGGGCCGCAGCGCCCAATAGGATAAGCCGCTTTGGACCATGGGATGTCACTCCGGCCATCAGCAGCGCCCCGACCGCCCCGACCGAAGCAGCCTCGGTCGGTGTGGCGACGCCGCCCAGAATTGCACCCAGCACGGCAAAGATCAGCAACACAGGTGGAACTACCGCGCTTAGTATCTCGCGACCGGTGGGACGGGCCAGATCGGGCGGGGCAGAAGGCATGTCCTGCGGGCGCAATGCCCCACGAATGACAATGTAAAGCAGGTAGAGGACCACCAGCGTCAGGCCCGGTATCAGGGCTGCGGCAAAGAACTGGCCGACGGAAAGCGCCTCGACCGAGAACTTTCCTTGTTCATACTGCGCCTGCTGGTAGGCGTTCGACATGACATCGGCGAGGATGATCAGCAATGTCGAGGGCGGGATGATCTGGCCCAACGTCCCGGCGGTGCAAACAATGCCCGAAGCAACGCGCGGGTCATAGCCTGCGCGCAGCATTGTGGGCAGCGCGATCAGCCCCATCGCAACAACCGTCGCCCCGACAATGCCTGTCGAGGCTGCAAGCATCGCACCGACCAGAACCACCGAGATGCCCAGCCCGCCTTTCAACTGGCCGAACAGGCGGCCCATCGTGTCCAACAGATCCTCGGCGATACGGCTTTTTTCCAGCACCGCCCCCATGAACACAAAAAGCGGGATGGCGATCAGGACCTGGTTGCTAAGCAGGCCAAAGACCCGCTGCCCCAGCGCGCCCAGCAGTGTTATGTCCATGACCCCCAGCAGCCAGCCGAGATAGGCAAAGAAAATTGCCACCCCGGCAATGCTGAAAGCAACAGGAAAGCCCAGCAGGATCGCACCCATCAGGGTGCCGAACATGATCAGGTCAAGATAGGCGGTCATTCACGCGGTGTTCCGGTTATCAGACGTATCAGCAACGCCACAGATTGTAGAATGACCAGTATGCAAAAGGCGGGGATCAGGGATTTCATTAGAAACACCGCCTTGATCCCGCCCACCGCGATTGGCCCCTCGAAGATGGCCCAGGAATTGCGGACCGAAGGCCAGGACCAATAAAGCAGCGCGATCATCGCTGGCAGCAACAGAAACAGATGGCCAAACATGTCGATCCGCCGCCGGGCCTTTGCGCTAGCTTTGGCGTAGAACACATCGACACGCACATGTTTGTCGACCTGCAGGGTATAGCCCGCCGCCAGCATGAACAAAGCCGCGTGCATATAAAGGACACTTTCCTGCGCCGCGATCGAATTGACGCCGAATACGAAACGGCCAATCACGATCCCGAACTGGACAAGGACCATCAGCAACGCCAGCCAGCGCACGCCAAGGATCAGACCGCGATTAACGCGGTCAAGCAAGGTGGCGATGTGCTCCATCCGGTTGGTCCCTGCCCTGTTGCTGAACCGCCGTTTAGTACCCCATGACCGCAGCGCGCGAGTTCATCTGGCCATTGTCGGCATAAGACATATAGGTGCCAACAAGATCCCGATGGGCGATGAAGCTTTCGGTAATCCGGCGCACCAATTCATCGTCGTCGTTGCGCAGGTCTTCGATCACTTCTTTTGCGGCCTCGCCCATAGCGGTGATGACGGAGTCGGGGAAGTTCTTGACCTGAACGCCTTCGTCATCGACCAGCTTTCTCAGCGCCAGCGCGTGCTTGGTCGTGTATTCGGTCCAGACCGGGTTGTAGAGGCTTTCACAAGCCAGAGACACCACCTGTTTCAAATCGTCAGGCAGACCGTCATACGCAGCCGCGTTGACGCCGCATTCCTCGGCCGAGGACGGCTCGCCCACGCCGGGCCAGTAGTAGTTTTTGGCAACCTGGAAATAGCCCAGGGCGCTATCAGTCCATGGTCCGATGAATTCACCCGCGTCCAGCGCCCCGGTTTGCAGACCCTGGAACATCGCCGGGCCGCTGGTTGCCTCGGCGGCCATGCCCAGCTTGGTCGCCATTTCCGAGGCCAGACCAGTGGTGCGGAACTTGAGACCTTTCAGATCCTCGACCGAGTTGATTTCGGTTTTGAACCAGCCGCCCCATTGCGGGCCGGAATTGCCACACAGGAACGGCTTGATGCCAAAACGCCCGTACATCTCGTCATAAAGCGCCTGACCGCCGCCGTGATACATCCAGCCAACCTGTTCGTCCGCACGCAGGCCAAAGGGTTGCGAACCGAATAGCAGGATACCCTTGGATTTCGATCCCCAATAGGCCGGCACCGCATGGTACAGCTCGGCCGTGCCTTCGCTGACGGCATCAAACACGCCGCGCCCCGGAACCAGTTCACCTGCAGCAAACAGTTTCACTTCGATCCGGCCACCTGACAGGGTGGTGATGCGATCCGCCAGCATCTGCGCCGCGACACCGGGTCCGGGCAGGTTCTTGGGCCATGCCGTCACCATTTTCCACTGACGAATGTCTTGCGCAATTGCCGGGCTGGCCAATGCCGCCGCGGATGCACCAATGGCCCCTGCTTTCAGGAATTGCCGTCTTTCCATAATACACTCCTCTGTCGGGTCGCTGGCGTTGTCGCCAGAATACATGCCCCGGTTTGGTCGTGACCGGGATCGTTATGACTCTGCTTTATATTGTTATGTGTTGACATATAGGTTGTCAACACTGAGAAAAAGCAAGCTTCATATCGCAGGTGGCTTGAGCAATTTTGGCCCCCGTCCCGCTGTTTGTGATCTCGGTGAAGCCGTGCGCGCACTGCCTGATCGGGGCATCGGCGCAAGGGGCGACCAGCCAAAGCGGAGCTTTGCAACAAGCGATCGTTCAAGCCACACAAGGCTTTTATGAGTTTACAACCGAGCGGCCTTTGGGCAAGAGCTAGGGATCGTTCGTCTTGTGCTGTCTATGGCGAACAGATGAGGCCATGATCTGTGGCCTGTCTAAGCCTTGATCGGAGCTGATTATGAGTATGTGGCGCATTGTTGCTGTTCCAATGCATCCCGAAGGGCGCAAGTTCGTTGCGATCTTCGCGGCGATCAGCCTGTTTCTGGGCTGGCTGTGGGCACCCCTGTTCTTGGTCGGTGCGGGGCTGACGGTCTGGTGTTACTACTTCTTCCGCGACCCGGTCCGGTCTGTGCCGCAGGATGACACGCTGATTGTCTCTCCGGCGGACGGGGTTGTGTCACTGATCACCGAAACGCCTGCCCCGGCTGAGTTGGGTCTGGGGGACGCGCCCCGCATTCGCGTTTCGGTCTTCATGAGTGTGTTCAACTGCCATGTGAACCGGATGCCGATGGCGGGCACGGTGTCCGATATTGTCTATCACAAGGGCAAGTTCGTGAACGCATCGCTGGACAAGGCCAGCGAAAATAACGAGCGTAATCTGCTGGCTATTCGCGCCGAGGCAGGGCACGATATCGCCGTGGTCCAGATCGCCGGTCTGGTCGCACGGCGGATCGTCTGTTTTGTCCGTCCGACCGACCGCCTGAACGCGGGTGAGCGGTTTGGCCTGATCCGGTTTGGCAGCCGGTTGGACGTCTATCTGCCGCCGGGAGTGCAGCCGCTGGTGACTCTGGGTCAGACCACAACAGCCGGAGAGACCATTCTGGCTCAGATGGGCGCGCCTCAGCAGCAACGCCAGGGAAAACCGATATGACGCAACCCAATAAGGGCAATGGACCCGGACGAATTGCCCGCAACATTCCCAACCTGTTGACGGTACTGGCGTTATGTGCGGGTCTGACCTCGATCCGCATGACGCTGGACAACCGGTGGGAGCTTGCCATCTATCTGATCCTGCTGGCTGTCATTCTGGACGGGCTGGATGGTCGCATGGCGCGGTTTCTGGATGCGGCGTCGGATTTCGGCGCCGAACTGGATTCTCTTGCCGATTTCTTGAACTTCGGTATCGCCCCGGCCCTGCTGGTCTATAACCAGATCTATCAAGGCACGCCTTATGCCAATCTGGGCTGGGCGGTGTGTCTATGTCTGGTGGTGTGCTGCATGTTGCGCCTTGCGCGTTTCAACACTGCCGAAGACGACGGCACATGCTCTTACTTTGTCGGGATTCCGGCCCCTGCGCTGGCGTTCCTGGCGTTGTTGCCGATTTATCTGCTGCAAACCCAGTTGGATTTCATTTCGGCCCATGTCGGCTGGATGGCCATCTATCTGCTGTGCGTCGCCGGTTTGGCGATCAGTACGGTCCGGACCGTGTCAATCAAACGCTGGCGACCCAAACCGCATCAGGTGCGGTTGTGCGTTCTGACCGGTGCGCTGGTGCTGATTTCGCTACTGACCTTCCTGTGGTACGCCCTGATCGTGGCCTGCCTTGCCTATTTGATGACCATTGTCCTGTCAGTTTCAATGAAACGGTTCGCCCAGGCTCATTCTGACCGCTGAACTCTGCCGCCGCGATCACACTGCCGTATGGCAATGATGGGTAAGGACGGAGCGATACTTGTATTAAAAAAACACACTGTATCAATATGATACGGAGTGTGAACTATTCGTAGCAAATGTAGCGAACGCGCAACATTTGCACCAAACTCCACGCGCATCCGGTAAATCCTTAAAATGTTAATTTGACGTTAATGTGCGGCCTTGTGCTTACCTTGCGTAAATTTTGAATCGCAAAGGTTACGAGTGAATGATGCAGTTCCGCGCATGGGGTTTCAAATGCAGATCGGCAACAGGTGCGGGTCTGTTTCTTTTGGTTCAGGCGTCGCAGGCTAACGCACAGGCAGTATGTCTGGATCACGATGGCCCAGGTGATCCGGTCAACTTGGCCCCTTGCGTCGTGCCCGACGGCACGACGCTGACACGCGTTGAATCCAGAGGTGATGGATCGACCATTGGCATCGAGGGAGACGTTACCGGCGGCGTTGTCACCTTTGATCCCAATTCTGGGGTAACAAACAACGGCGGTGGCGGGTTCTTCATCGCGACCCTGGGTGACAATTCTGACATCATCAACACCAGCAATACGTTTCCTTTTCGCTTCCCTGACCTCCGAGCGTTCGGCGCAGGATCGGACATTTTTCAACTCTGGGTCAGCCGCATTGCTGGAAAACCGCGGGGCTGGCGGCACCATCATCAACTCGGGCAGCGCGGCGACGGCTCAACTTGGGGCGCAGGACGGCTTGTTCAGGAATACAGGCAGTATTTCCTCGATCACCAATATCTCAGGGCAAAATTCGCGGTTCGAGAACGAGGGCGATGCCAATTTCATCGTCTTTACCGGCGAGGATATTACCTTTGTCAATTCAGGCACCACCGCCGCGCTGGAAGCCATCCCATTGGCCAACAATCTGCGGATCGAAAACACCAATCTGATTTCGGGTGATGTAGATCTGGATGGTGACGTAACCGTCGTTGAAAACGCAGGTACAATTGATGGGTCTGTGACCAGTATCGGAGACGATTTCGAGCTTATCAACTCGGGCACGATCTTCGGTTCTGTTGACACTTCTGGCGATAATACCCGGATTGTTAATAGCGACAGCATTGGCAGTTTTACCATCGCCCGAGGGGCCAATGCGAGGTTAACAAACTCGGGCACCGCAACACAGTTCAACGCGTTTGGCGACAATTCCATTGTCGAGAACTCCGGTACGGTGACAAGCATCGTCACGCGCGGCGTCAACTCAACCGTCAACAACGAGGGTCTGGTGACAGACTTCATCACCACCTTTGACGAAAACGGGATCGTGACAAATTCCGGTACGGTCAATCAGGGTATACAGACAAGTGCAGAGAATGCGGATATCATCAACAGCGGGAATGTTGGCCTCAATATTCTGACATTTGGCCGGAACGCTGACGTGACCAACACCGGATCGGTTTCGGACACGGTCTTCTCGTTGGGTGACAATGCTGTCGTCGACAACTCTGGCACGGTTGGCGCGAATATCCTGACTACTGGCGACAGCACCCAAGTCGTCAATTCGGGCCAAGTGTCCGGACAGATTGATGTGCGGGGCGAAAACACACGCATCAACAACTCGGGAGCAGCGGATTCAATCCTGGTGTCATCTGCAGCGACTGGGTCCAGCGTCGATAACACGGGCACAGTTGCGAACGACATATTTGTCGAAGCCAGCGGGGTCACGGTTGACAATTCCGGCACTGTCGGCGGCGCAATCGAGATGACGGCAGACAACGCCACCATCACCAATTCAGGCAGGGCAACCGCGCTGATTGCCGATGGAGCCGGTTCCGAGATTGTAAATTCGGGCATCGTTACCGAACTGGTGCGTGCCGATGGAAACGGCGCGCGTTTTATCAATAGTGGTCGCGCCGGGTCGTTTGTTGGTGCGGGGGAAAACACATCCATCGACAACTCGGGCCGGATCGATCTGATCGGCACCTCGGGCGACAATGTGCGTGTTCTCAATTCGGGTCGCATTGGCGGCGGTAACAGTGGCGACGGCATTGAATTTCTGGGTGCGAATGCGCGCCTGGAACTGCGGCGCGGCTCGGTGATCGAGGGCCAGATTTCGTTTCAGGGCGGCGGAACGCAAACGCTGGAAATCGGTGATCTGGGAGAGGTCAATTATACCTTCGACGGCACCCCGAACCGGGTTGTGACCAATGGTGCGCCTTATGTTCTGTCGGGCAACCGTTTGTCCATCATCAATACCACGGCGCTGTCCACGCAGGATGAACAACTTGCCAATCTGACAGGAGGTATTTCATCCGTCCTGGATGGCCGGTTTCAGGCACTGCGATCCCCTGCCCCCGACGCGGTGACACGAAACCGTGCCGCGTTCCCGTTTGCTGAACCGCAGGCCGACCATTCGGTCTGGCTGGACACGTTTGGATCGTATCGCAATCAGGACGCGGATGGGCAGGTCGCTGAAAATACCCAATGGGTTGGTGGGGTGCTTGCCGGCGTTGATGCGGTGGATATCAACGGGCTTGAAACCGGTTTCTTCATTGGTGGATCGCGCGGAGGCGTCGATGCCGATGACGTGTCGCAATCAGTTGACAACAAAAGTTATTTCCTGGGCTCTTATGCCTCGACCCGTTGGGGTGGAACGCTGATCGATATGGCCCTGACGCTTGGGTATTCCGAATTTGATCAGGAACGGCAGGCGGCCAACAACACCGTCAGCGGCGGGCGCGAGACGATCAGCGCGGATTTTGACGGTTGGTTTGTATCGCCCGCCGTGACGTTCACCCGACCCACGCAAATTGCCGGGCGCCAATTCGAAAGCAGCCTTGGCCTGCGATATGCCGGTCTGTTTCTGGACAGCTATACCGAGACTGGAACGACGTCTCCTCAAACGATAGACAGCCGCACGGTTCACGTGGGCGTTGCCCGGCTTCAGATCGCAGCCCCGCATCAAAGGATCACGGCAAGCGGATCGCTGTTGAAGTACCGCGTGCAAGGGGGGCTTGAGGCTCGGACGAATTTCGGCGGTGACAGTGTTGATGGCGTTCTGCTGGGTCAGGACATCCGCTTTGACACCGGAGGCGATGACAACGTGCTGGGTGGTTTCGTCAACCTGTCGGGCGAATACCAGACCCGGAACGGCCTGATCGTGAGCGCCGGGACCGAGGCGATTTACGAGACCTCGGGATCGTATCAGCTCTCAGCCCGCGCAGGGCTTGAGTTTCGGTTCTAAGCTTGGCGCCTTTCCGCGTCGCGGCTTGTAGGGCGTAGTTCAGAGGGTCAGGATCTCTGCTGTGTTGTGGCCCGATCGGGCAGTAGGTCCATAGCGGAGCGGGCACTGGCGCGCAGAGAGTCGGCAAAGCGGGTCACATCGATATCGGTGGCGATGAATGTGACGCCAAGATCGAGGCATTCCCGCTGCATCCCCGGGTCAAGGGTCAGTATGCCCGCTGCCTTGCCCGCCGCCACGATGCGCTGGATCGCGTCCAGAATAGCGGCCTTGACCTGCGGGTGGCTGGATTGGCCGACATATCCCATATCCGCTGCCAAATCGGCAGGGCCGATAAAAACGCCGTCCACATCGGTCGCCAGAATGTCATCCAGCGCTGCCATCCCAGCACGGTTTTCGACCTGGACCAGCAGACAGATCTGATCGTCGGCAGTGGTCAAATAGTCAGATACGCCCCCAAATCGTGAGGCTCGCGCCAGCGACGCTCCAACCCCGCGCAGCCCGTCCGGCGGGTACCGCACGGCGCGAACCATTTGCTCTGCCTGTGCGCCACTTTCGACCATCGGGATCAGAAGGCTCTGCACCCCGGCATCAAGGTATTGCTTGACCATCCAGACCTCGCCAATCGGCAGTCGGGCAACTGGCGCGCTGTTTGACGCCTCGATCACCCGGATCTGCGCCAGGGTAGACCGCAGATCGTTCGGGGCGTGTTCGCCATCAACCAGCAGCCAGTCGAATCCGGCGGTTGCCGTGATCTCGGCGGCATAGTCGTTCGCCAGACCGACCCAGCAGCCAATTTGCGGCCGCCCCTCGGCTAGCACCTGTTTGAAACGGTTAATTGGTGCAGGCATGATATGTCCTTACGCAAAGCTGATGTCGACCGACCCGAATGGGCCGAAATCGGCGTGAATGTCAGTACCGGGTGGGCATTCGATGGGGCGGATGAAACTGCCCGACAGGATGATCTGACCCGGTTCGACGGCCTGACCATACTGCGCCATGCGCCGTGCAAGCCAGACCACACTTTCGACCGGATCGTTCAGCACCCCTGCCCCAAGGCCCGTTTCCTCGATCTCGCCATCGCGAAAGGTCAGCGCCCCGACCCAGCGCAGATCAAAGGCGTCAACCGCATGGCGTTCGGGCCCCAGCACAACCCCGGCATTGGCGGCGTTGTCACTGATGGTGTCAAACACGGTGCGCGCCTTGCCGGTTTGCGGATCGACGCGTTGAATGCGCGTATCAAGGATCTCTATTGAAGGCGCCACATAGTCGGTCGCATCGATCACGTCCTTACGGCTCACATCAGTGCCACCAATGGGGTCTTTCATGACAAAAGCAATCTCGGCCTCGATCCGGGGTTGGATGAAACGGCCCGCAGGCACGGTATCGCCCGATCCGAAGGCCATGTCGTCAAACAGGATGCCGCTGTCAGGGATGTCGATGTTCAGCGCATATTGCATCGCCTTGCTGGTCAGCCCGATCTTCCACCCGATGACGTTGCGACCCCGGGCCAGCTTCTGCCGATAAATCGCGTTTTGCACGGCATAGGCGTCATCCATATCCATTTCCGGGTGGCGCAGGCTTAGCAAACCGATCTGTTTGCGGCTGGCCTCGGCCTCTAACAGGTCAGACGCCGCCTGAGTATGGTCTTCGGGTGTCATGAAACCTCATCCTTGATGCCATTGCGCAGGGTGCCGATGCCGTCGACTTCGATCTCGACCATATCTCCGGGTTTTAGGTAACGGGGCGGATCGAACCGAGCACCCGCGCCGGTAGGGGTGCCGGTGACGATGATGTCACCGGGCTGAAGGGTCATGAAGGTCGAGATATATTCGATCTCGCGCCGGATCGGGAACATCATGCGCGACAGCAAATCGTCCTGCCGGACCTCACCATTCACCCGTGTGACAATCCTGGCATCATCCAGCTGAGTGGCATCCGTAAACGGCACCAGCCACGGCCCCATCGCGCCCGAGCAGTCCCAGTTCTTGCCCTGCGTGACGTTGAACTTGGCATGGCGCACCCAGTCGCGGATCGTGCCTTCGTTGCACAAGGTCAGTGCTGCAATATGGTCATAGGCGTCAGCCTGCGGTATACGGCGGCCCGCTTTGCCGATGACAATGGCGACCTCGCCCTCATAGTCCAGTGTGTGGTTTTCCGGTGGCCGGATCAGGGGCTGTCCGTGCCCGGTAAACCCGCTGGCAAAACGGGGAAACAGCGACATGTATTTCGGCTGTGCGCTGCCATCTTTGTATTCGGCATTGCGGTCTGGAAAGTTCACGCCAACACAAAGAATGCGTCGGGCGTCGGGCATCACCATTTCATAGGTGAAGTTCGTATGAGTTACGGATTTGCCCGCTGCTGCTGCGGCCAGTTCGCTGAACCGTCCGGCTGCGATCACTTCATAAAGTGTCGCGCAATCGGGAAAGTCACCGTTCAGGGCGATCATGCCGTCATCGGTCACGGCCCCGTAGAAATTCTCGCCCGAAGCAGTGTAAGTTGCAAAACGCATCATCTTCTCCGGTTAGGGCGCAATGATCGGGCTGGCGGCGATGTCCGAGTCACTGGTTTCTACCCCGACAAACGGCGTGCCGTGTTCGAACCAGCTGCGTGGTGCCGGTGCGCCCCACAAGGTCTGGCGTTGGGGGTCTTTCAGATCCCATTTGATCGGCTCGAGATCGGGATCGACAGTCTGGTAGTCTGAACAATAAATCTCGATGCGGTGGCCATCCGGGTCAAGGATATAAAGGAAAAACGCGTTCGAGATGCCATGCCGCCCCGGCCCGCGTTCGATATTGTCGACATAGCCAGTGGTCGCCATCAGATCGAGCAGATCGATGATGTTCAATGGGGTCGGCACCCAAAAAGCAACGTGGTGCATCCTCGGTCCGGTCCCGTTGGTAAAGGCCATGTCATGCACCCCACCCTTGCGGTGCAGCCATGCCGCCCACAGACGCTTGCTGTCCTCATCCTCGGTATATTCCGTGACCCGGAACCCGAAGTCGGAATAGAAAGCCACGCTGTCATCCACATTGGGCGAAAAACAGTTGAAATGGTCGATCCGCAGCGGTTTGACCCCGCGATACAGCGCGTATTTCTGATGGATCGGCTCAAGCCTGTCCATCTTGTGATAAAATTCCAGCGGGATCCCGATATTGTCCGAGGTCAAAAGCGTCCGGCCCTGATAGGGGCGTTCAACCCATTGGGTGGGTCGATCCTTGGCTCTGAAATAGCTCTCGGCGCGGTTCAGGTCATCCTCGTCAAAGGTTTTGAACCCCATCACCTCGACAGTACCAGGCTGGTCGGATTTCTGCAGAATTACACAGTGATGCCCACGCTCTTCCATCGCGCGCAGATAGATGCGGCTGTCGCTTTCATCGCTCACTTGCAGGCCCAGTATATCGACATAGAACCTGCGCGAGGCGGCCAGATCGCTGACGTTCAGGCAAACATGGCTCAGCCGGATTGTGTTGAAGTCCGGATAAAGGTTCGGAGCGGGAACAGGCATTGGTTTCTCCTACTGAACTGGGGCGCGCGATTTCGATAAGTCGGGTCTTATGCGCCGAGGCGCATGATCTTGTGCTGACCGGTGGCAAAGCCAATGTGCTTTTGTTCCATGTAGAACTCAAAGCTCCAGTCGCCGCCGTCCCGACCGATGCCGCTGGACTTGACGCCTCCAAAGGGGGTGGGCAGATGGCGCACGTTTTCCGAGTTCACCCAGATCATCCCGGCCTCAAGCTGATCGGTAAAGCGCAGCGCCCGGGTCAGATCGTTGGTCCAGACATATCCGGTCAGCCCGTATGGGGTGTCATTGGCCAGTTCCAGCGCCTCGTCTTCGGACGAGAACGGGATCGAGGTCAGGACAGGGCCAAAGATCTCCTCGCGCGCGATGCGCATTTGGTTTGTGGCATTGGTGAACAGGGTCGGGCGAACAAAGTATCCGTCATCACCCAGTGTGACCCCGCCAGCCGCAACCGTCGCCCCATCCTCTTGGGCGATGTCGAAATAGCTGGTGACCTTGTTATAGTGCTCTTCGGTCACAAGCGGGCCGATCTCGGTCGCCGGGTCCAGCGGATGGCCGACCTTGATGTTGTTCACTCGTTCAATCAGCTTGGCTTCGAATTCTTCCTTGATCGTATCTTGCACAAGCAGCCGCGAGGATGACGTGCAGCGCTCGCCATTGATCGAATAGATCATGAAGATCACCGCATCCAGCGCCCGATCAAGATCCGCGTCATCAAAGACCACCACCGGGTTCTTCCCGCCCAGTTCCAGATGCATCCGCTTTAGCGTGTCAGCACCCTGTTTGGTAATCATGCTGCCTGTTCGGCTTTCGCCGACAAACGCAATGGCGCGGATCAGAGGGTGTTCGGTCAGGCGTTTGCCCGCATCGTGACCGTAGCCGTTGACGGTGTTCAAAACACCCGGCGGCAGCCCTGCTTCTTCGGCGATCTCAATCAGCAGACGCGCGGTCAGGGGGCCGTCTTCGGCGGGTTTGTGAACCACGGTACAACCCGCCGCCAAAGCCGGAGCGATTTTCCACGTCGAAAGCATGAATGGGGTGTTCCACGGCGTAATCACGCCAACCGGGCCAATCGGAACGCGGGTAGTGATGTTCATCAAAGTGGGCGATTTCAGATGCTGTCCGTCCCGTGCCTGCACCACTTGATCAGCAAAATAGCGAAAATTTTCAGCCCCGCGCAAGGCTGCCTTGGACATGAACCGCCAGGTTTGGCCAGTATCCCAGCATTCGCACAGGGCGATTTCTTCGGCGCGTGCCTCAATGGCTTCGGCGATGTTCAGCAGGATTTTCCGGCGCTCGACGGCAGGTAAGTCGCGCCAGGCCGGAAAGGCATCATGCGCGGCGTTCGCTGCGGTGTCCACATCGGCTTCGGAACTGCGCGCCACATCACAGATGACGCTTTTGTCTACCGGGCTGATGGACTGAAACACACCACCCGCACCGGGTTGATCCTGACCTGCTATCCGGTTCGGAATGCCGCCATTGCGAAACTGTTCCAGCAGACGGCCAAGTTTTTCAAGATTTGCGTCCAGTACGCTCATGTTCACGTCTCCAGATGGGCGCGGATGCTGCCAGTTTTGGGGGAAAGCTCAGGATCGATATCCCGCATTTCAAGCGACAATGCGACCGACCGGCTGTCCAGAGCGGGAGTAAGGAATTTGCGGGCAGCCTCGAAGATGCGCTGGGTGGCGTCAGCTTTGACCTTAGGTGCACGGCCGCCGCGCAATCGGATCGAGATATCAATGAAGCCGTGCTTCGGATCGCCATCGGCAATTGCATAGTGATCCACCCGTACCGCACGGACCCGAATGCCCGCCATCGGGAAAGTCTCAATCTTGGTCGCAGCCTCTCGGATGCAATCACACAGCGCCCCCATATCAACGGCATCTTCAAGATTGCCAGAATAGTCGATCTGGAAATGCGGCATCATCTAACCTTATCATGTTAACCAATATGACCCTATTAGATCGCGTCAAGTTGTGTCAACTAATATAATTAACATAGCAAGCAAAACCTGGTCACACTCGTCACTCGACATCGTCGTTCTTGACGAAAACCCCGCCGTGCGGCATGTGGTTTGCCGGGGGGAATGGCATATCCGCAAGGGAAATTGCCCAAAGCGAATGTGTGAACAGGTTCAAGCGTCTGCGCGGTTCTGCGTGACCGGGCGCATCAGCACCGGAAGGTAGTCAAGTCATGTGCCCTGCACCCGTTGATGCAGAGACCCCGCGCGGGTTCATCATTCCGATTGGCGGCGGTGAGGACCGCGTCAAGGAAATGCAGATTCACCGCAAATTCGTGGAACTGTCGGGCGGTGCGGAAGCCGATATCGTGGTAATCCCCACCGCCTCGATGCTGGAAGAAACCGGGCCAGATTATCATCGCATCTTTTCCGAGCTTGGCGCTGGTAAGGTCGAGTTTCTGCCAATTTCGCGCCGCGCCGATTGCGACAACCCCGACTATGCCGACGTTTTGGACCGTGCCACCGGGATTTTCATGACCGGCGGGAACCAACTGCGGCTTTCTGCGATTCTGGGCGGTACGCTTGTGGCGCAGAAAATTCGCCGCCGGAACGCGGCGGGCGTGCCGGTGGCCGGAACCTCGGCGGGCGCTTCAATCATGTCGGAACACATGGTAGGCGGCGGCAGCAGCAACGCGGCCCCGGCCGAAGGCAATATCACGCTGGCCCCCGGCATGGGTTTGACCAATGCCGTGATCATCGATCAGCATTTTACTCAGCGCAACCGGTTGGGTCGGCTGCTGACCGCATCGTCGTTCAACCCGTTTCTGATCGGATTGGGCATCGACGAGGATACCGCAGCCTTCATTGGGCCGGACAATGTTCTTGAAGTTGTTGGCAGCGGTACGGTCACGGTGGTCGATGCCAGCCAGCTGACCCATTCGTCGATGTGGGACGCGCGCGCGGGAGAAGCGCTGAGCTTGCTTGGACTTCGGCTTGACGTTCTGGGCGAAGGATGCCGTTATGATCTGACCGCGCGTCAGGCTTTTCCGCCGGACGAGCATCTGGCGTTCTGCACCTTGCCGGACCTGTCCGCAGACGAGGCCGCCAGCGGGGGGGAATAACTAAGCTATCCAACGGGGAGCCTCATGAAAATAATCTCGACCAATGTCTTTGTCGGCCCCAATGTCTGGGCAAGTTTTCCAGTCATTCGCCACGTTATCGATCTGGGCATATTGGAAGAGTGGCCCTCGGCAAAGATAGGTTCCGAGTTCATAGACGCGCTGATCGAGGCGTTGCCCGGGCTGGCGGAACATGGCTGTTCCTATCGCGAACCTGGTGGTTTCATCCGCCGGCTGCGCGAGGATGAAGGCACCTGGCTGGGTCATGTACTGGAACATTGCGCCATCGAGGTGCAGAATGTAGCCGGATCCGATGTGACCTTTGGCCGGACACGGGGAACAGGTGTGCCGGGTCAGTACAACATGGTCTATGAATACCGCCAGCGCGACGTTGGTCTGGATGCGGGAAAGCTGGCGCTAAGATTGCTGATGCATCTGCTTCCACAATCCCTCAAGGATCAGGTGGATTACGATTTCGATCCGGATTTCAACTGGGACGAAGAATTGCGCAGCTTTGTCCTGCGCGCGCAGCGCAGGGAGTTTGGCCCATCGACCGGGTCACTGGTCAAGGCGGCGCAAGAGCGCGATATTCCGTGGATCCGGCTGAATTCAGGCTCGCTTGTGCAGTTCGGGCACGGCAAGTTCCAAAAACGTATTCAGGCGACGATTACGTCCGAGACCAAACATATCTCGGTCGAGATCTCCTGTGACAAGGAAGACACCCACAATCTGCTTAATGATCTGGGCCTGCCGGTTCCGCAGCAGCGCATGGTCTATTCCGCGCGCGAGGCCGTTAGGGCAGCTGGTCGCATTGGATTTCCAGTGGTCGTCAAACCGCTCAACGCCAATCACGGGCGCGGGGTCTCGATCAATCTTAATTCGGACGCCGAAGTTGAAGCCGGTTTTGCCGAAGCCAAAGAGCATTCGCGCAGCCGGGCCATTCTGGTGGAAAGCTTCATCACCGGCTTTGATCACAGGATGCTGGTGGTTGATAACAAACTGGTTGCGGTGGCTAAGCGGGTTCCGGGCCATGTGGTTGGCGACGGAAAGCACACGATCGCTGAACTGGTCGACATCGTGAACCAAGACCCGCGTCGCGGGATTGGCCACGAGAAAGTGCTGACCATGCTTGAGATAGATAATCAGGCAAAGCGGTTGATGGAAAATGCAGGCGTGACTGATGAAACTGTCTTGCCGGACGGAGAAGTGTTCTATCTGCGCTCGACTGCGAACCTGTCCACTGGCGGCACAGCGATTGACCTGACCGATGTTGTGCATCCCGACAACCGCGATATGGCTGAACGTGCCATCATGGCCGTTGGGCTGGATGTGGGCGGTGTCGATTTCCTGATCGACGATATCACCAAGTCCTACAAAGACATTGGCGGCGCAATTGTCGAGGTGAACGCAGCCCCCGGATTCCGGATGCACGTCGCGCCGTCGGAAGGTCAGCCTCGTGATGTGGCTGGCAAAGTGATCGACATGCTGTTCCCTGCCAACGAGGAAACCCGCATCCCGATTGCAGCAATCACAGGGACAAATGGCAAGACCACGACGTCTCGGATGCTGGGCCATATCATGAAGACCAGCGGCAAAACCGTCGGGATGACGTCAACCGATGGGGTCTATGTGGATGGCAAGCTAAGCGTCAAAGGTGACATGACCGGGCCCAAATCAGCCCAGATCGTGCTGCGCGATCCGATGGTGGATTTTGCGGTGATGGAAACCGCACGCGGCGGGCTGGTGCGGTCGGGTCTGGGATATCAACGCTCGGACGTGGCCGCGTGTCTGAATGTTTCGGCAGATCATCTGGGTCTTGGCGGCATCAACACGGTCGAGGAACTGGCCGTGGTCAAACGTGTGGTTGTTGAAAGCGCCACAGACACGGCGGTACTGAACGCCGATGACATAAACTGTTTGAAAATGGCTGATTACGCGGATGCCAATCAGATCTTTTATGTCACGACAAACCCCGGCCACGCTCTGGTGAAAGAACACATAAAGGCCGGCGGCAAAGCCATCGTGCTGGAAAAGGGCATGAATGGCGACATGCTGACCATCTATGACAACGGGCTTCACATCCCGGTTCTGTGGTCGCATCTGATCCCTGCGGCGCTTGAGGGCAAGGCGATCTTCAACGTGCAGAACGCGATGTTCGCAGCCGCAATGGCCTATAGTTTCGGGGTCGATCTGGACAATATCCGGCACGGGCTGCGAACCTTCGACACCAGCTATTTCCAGGCACCGGGGCGTATGAATGTTTATGACGAACATCCTTTCAAAGTCATCCTGGACTACGGCCACAACCCTGCCGCTCTGAAAGCACTGGCGTCGCTGGCCGATCACCTAGAGGTCAAGGGCCGCAGGCTGTGCGTTGCATCGATGCCAGGTGACCGGCGGGACGAGGATATAGCCGATGCCGGTGCCGCGCTGGCCGGTCATTTCGACCATTTCATCTGCAAAGCTGACGATCGCCGTCGTGGGCGTGGGCATGACGAGGTGCCACAAATGCTGCGGCAGGCGCTGATCAACAATGGCACGCCCGAGGAGACGATCTCGATCATTCCCGATGAGGTTGAAGCGGTGAAAAGCGCGCTTGAAATGGCTGCGCCGGGCGATCTGTTGGTCATTTTCGGCGACGATACTGCGCGATGCTGGAAACAGATCGTCTATTTCAACTCGGACGGCGACGCGCCCAAACCCGAGGCTGCCCCCGCAGCCAGCCCCGAAGACCCGTCATTCGAAGATATGTTCGAAATTGATCAGAACCTGGTCCGAGACGCGCGCGGTGTGCGTCTGGCACGTGACGTCAGCGAAGACGCGGACTAGGTGGGGGCCCCGGAATGGACCGGATCGAAGAGCTTGAAACCGCACTGACAATCGAAAGCGCGACCGCTGAACATATCCGCGTGGATGATGCCCGACGCCTGACCGGCCCCGGCCTGCTATGGGATAAGCCCGGCGCGGTGATGGACGTGTTTTTCACCGATATTGACACCGCGCAGGTGACGACGCTGTGGGAGATCCATGCCCGCAGGGTCCTGGACGCGCTTGGCTGGCAAGATCAGAGCCTGACCCACCGCACCTTTACCGGTGGGGTCAATCTGGCCATTTCTGCCCCGATGGACCAGCTTTATTCCGCGATCTTTGCCGCGCAGACCGCTTGGCACTTTTGTGCTGCCCAATTGGTGGGTGCCAGCCACGGCGACTTTGGTCAGATGGTTGCGGATGTCAAATCCGTCATGGCGAAAGAGGCCAATCCGGCGCTGATCACGCTGATCGCGGCGGCCGATGCGCATGGCGTGGACATCCTGTGTGACGATGATGAGGTCTCGATCGGGCACGGCACCGGCAGTCAGGTCTGGTCGGTCGATGCCCTTCCCGCCCCTGAAGATGTGGACTGGTCGCGGCTTCACAATATCCCGGTTGCCTTCATAACGGGTACAAATGGCAAAACCACCACGACGCGGTTGCTTGAGGCGATTGCGCGTGCCTCGGGCAAAGTTGCGGGTCTGACCTCGACCGAGTTTGTGCGGGTGGGCGATGACATTCTGGATCGTGGCGATTACTCGGGGCCCGGCGGTGGGCGGATGCTGCTGCGCGACAAGCGGCTAGAGATCGCGTGCCTCGAAGTAGCGCGGGGAGGTATCCTGCGTCGGGGTTTGCCGACCCGCGCAGCCACGGCGGCGGCTGTGACCAATGTGGCGAATGATCATCTGGGCCAGTATGGCGTCAACACGGTGCCGGAACTGGCGCAGGCCAAATTCGCGGTTCACCGTACCTTGGCCAAAGGCGGAGTTTTGGCCCTGAACGCGGACGATGCCTATGTCCGGGATGAGGCTGAGCACACCGAGGCAAATATCTGGTGGTTCTCTCTGGATGCACAGAACGACTTGATCCTTCAGGCGCACGCTGCTGGCCGGTGCTGCGCCTATGTGCAGCACGAGAATATCGTCTTTTTCGACGGCACTACCGAGCAGGTGGTAATCCCTGTTGCCGACGTGCCCCTGACCATGAACGGGGCCGCAAAGTACAACATCCAGAACGCACTGGCAGCCCTGTGCCTCGCGTTTGCGTTGAACGTGCCGGAACACGCAGTGCAGAAAGGTCTGGCCGGGTTCAAACCGGATGCCAAGGACAATCCGGGCCGCTGCAACGAGTTCAGCTATAACGGTGCGCGGGTCTTTGTCGATTTCGCCCATAACCCGCATTCGATCTCGGCGGTCTGCGAGGCGCTGTCCGGTTTGCCCGCAAAGCGGCGGTTGATCATGCTTAGCCATGCGGGGGACCGGTCTGATCAGGATATTCGGGACGTCACGGCAACCGCTATGGCGTTCCAGCCTGACGTCATCGTAGCTGCCGAATTGGAAGGCTATCTGAGGGGCCGCGCGTTGGGTGAGATCCCGGATCTGATCGAACAGACCGCGTCGGCGCAGGGTCTGGACCCCAAAAAGGTGCTGCGCGCATCTTCCCCGTCCCGTGCGGCTGCGATGATCCTTGAGACGCTTCAGCCGGGGGATCTGGCGCTGCTGCTGGTTCTGTCCGAACGCGACGCAGTGCTTGAGATGTTGGGTGGGTGATCAGGGCTAGGCCTGAAGATCACCAACCGGCATCAGGATTTTGCGCGCGCTCTCACCGAAATCATCCAGCGAGAGATCCCATGACGCGCCGGGCCACAACAGTTGCAGCTGTTTTTTGGCCGGCCGGTAAACGGCGGTATAAAGCGTTCCGAACCCTGACGAGAATGCGGTCGAATAAAGCGGTGGGCGAAGGAAAGCGTCGATGAACCGCTTTTCGCTTTCAGGATGCTGGTTCAGGCGATTCAGCAGAAACCGCTCCCGTTCGACGGTTGCCGTAAACCGCGCGTGTTTGGACCATTCGACATGGCCCTGATGGTTTGTCGCCACCGGCACGTCCGAGATTTGCGGGTGCCGGTCGGGGGCAAGGTAAACCGTGCTGTGGTTGTATTTGGCGTCCAGTACGGTGACATTATAGCTCATGTGGCAGGGGATGCGGCACAGGGCGTCAACCGCTTCTGCGGTGGTGCTGCAGGTTTGCAGGACATAGCGCAGGATCAGCGGTACACCAAAGCCTTCGCCCACCGCGCGCCGCCCGCCAAAGGTCAGGGATACGGTCAAACCGGCATCGTTAATCCCGTCCAGCAAGCCCAGAATGCCATCACTCATCCCAATCACGCCGCGCCCGTCCCAGCGTGTTTTCAGCAGGGCGGCGTCAAAGGTTTTCGGATGGTAGTCATAGTTGCGTACCAAAATCGGTGTCTTGCCGCGCCAGATCGCCTGGCTGCAGCCCGACAGGTACTTCGGCGGGCAATAAAAGCTGAGAAATCGCGCCTGGCTGTCGGTACCGCCCACAAGCTCGACCACCTCTTCGTATAGCGGCAAAATTTCGGGCATGTGGCGTTCCAGAGCCCGCAGGCACTCACGATAAGTCGGGCGCGCCGAATACCCCTCTTTCGCCCACCATTTCCGGTAGGCGGGCCAGTATTCGGCAAACAGCCCGGCCAGCTTGGGACCGGGCTGTTCCTCGTCAATTGAGCGAAAAACAAGCGCCATGGGGCTTTCTACATGATTTTGAACGCGGGGTCTTCCATCGGCTGCGCTGCGGGCAAGGCTTCGGCCTCATAGGCAGACGTGATGCCGTGGATCCACTTCTTCGAGTTTTCAGTCAGCTTGAAGCCCTTGGTCATCGACCGACCACGCGTCACCAGAATACCCAGATCGGCCCCTTCATAGCGATAATCACCCACATCCGAGATGCGCAGGAAGAACGCCTCATTATCACCCACGGCGCGGCGGTGATAGTCAAACCTGTCGAACACGACGCGGCCATCTTCAAGCATTTTGTAGATGCCCGATTGCGGGGCCTTGGTGATGCGGTCGACGCTGTCGTCGGTGTGCTTGATCACCATCTGCGACCAGCTGTCGATCATGTCCGGGTCGGCCCAGCGGGCGTTCAGCTCTTCGACATCCAGCTTGAAGGGTTTCTTGGTGAATTCCAGCAGGTGGAACAGGAACAATGGCGCATCCGCGTGGGCAAAGGCTGCATGGTTGGTCATGGAACTGGCCCCGGTGATCCGGGGGTTCAATTCACCCAGCCACAGCTCTCCGGTCTTTTTGTCGATCAGGAAGTCGAGCTCGAAATAGCCGCGATAGCCGGATTTGCGCAGTTCTTCACCGAACTGGAAGGTCAGTTGCCGCGCCTGTTCGCGGGCTTTGGGCGGGAATGCGGTCGAGAAGATCTCGTTCCCGCACCAGCCGCCGCGATAGGGCGTGAGTTCCTTGAAGCCCACAAGCTCGGTCATTAGCGGGCCCACGATGGTGCCCTCCGAGGTCGCACAGGCCTCGATCGCCGCACCGCGACAATCGATCCGCTTCATGATCTTGATCTCGCCCTCGCCGATGATCTCATCCTTGTGCTTGTTGAAATCGGCCTCGGATTTGATGAAGAATGTGGTGTGGCCGCTGTCGCCAAAGGCCGATTGCAGAACCAGATCATGCCCCAGCCCGGCCTTGTCGCAGATTTTCTTCAGATGATCATAGCTTTTGACCACGCTCAGCGTGTTGGGCACCGACGGCACGCCCGCCTTGTTGCCGATGCGCACGGTTTCGATCTTGTTGTCGCATTTGGTGCGCAGTTTAGCCTTGGGGAACCACAACTGACCGCCCAGTTCCTTGACCAGCTTCTCGGTCGTCTCGTCGAACATCAGGAAGACAAACTTGGGCTTGCCGCCGCGCCGTTTGACCAGATCAATGACCTCTTTGTGCTGCAGCAGATAGTTGTTGATGTCTTCGATGGACTGAAACTCGTCATGCGGCATTTCAGAGGGCACGAACACGTTCGGATGCCGCCCGTCAAAGCAATCCATGTAGCAGATATAGGTAAAGTTCATCACCCATTCATCCAGCCCCAACAGGTTGAAATTGGTCGCCGATACAAAATAGATCGGGTCCTTGTTGGTGTGGAAATACCGGCGGATTTCCGAGATGTTCTTGAGCACCTTCTTTGGCATGATTGTTGTCCTCCCTGACCCCTTAGGGGTTCTTGACTGATTTCAAAGCGTCTTCGGTAAAAATGCGCAGGCCCAGATCAGCGCGGAAACCGTGTATTTCCGAAACGTCCAGCTCTTGCATGAATTTCAGGATTTCCGGGCTGATCACCTGCCCTGGCACCAGAATGGGGAAGCCCGGCGGATAAGGGATCACAAACGTGGCCGAGACCATTTCTTCGCCCGCTTCCAACCGGTCCAGCATGTCCTTGTCGGGTTCCACATAGTCGCAATTGTCCTCGTCATACGACAGGAAGAACGCCGTACGGATATCACCCGCTTCGGTGCCCTCTTCGCTTAGGAACGCGTCATGGAAACGGCTGAAATCGGGTAGCGGCGGAACGTGCTCGCTCAGGTTTCTGACGCGTTTGTCAAAGGCCAGTTTTTCCATCTTGGACGCGTCGTCCATCAGATCGTCCAATTCCTTGGCGATCTCGACCAGAACCTCGATCAGATAGGCGACCGAGCTGCGCGTGGTGCCTATATTGGTCATGAACAACACCGTATTGCGCGAGGTCTTGTTGATCTGAATGCCGTATTTGTCCATCAGGATCTTGGTCTTGAACGTATCACCGTCCCAGCCCGTTGCGCCCACATGCAGGGTGATACGGGTGGCATCTAGAACAAATTCGTCCTTGGCCCAGCAATCCCAGACGTCGGCCCAACCTTGATCCGGGTCAAAATAGCTGGTCATGCCGCTTTCGCGATATTCTTCGGGGATCATGTCGCCCGCAGTGACCAGTCGGAAGTATTTCTTGAGCAATGGATGCGTCGTCACCGCCCGGCGGATCGCCATGGCGCTTTCAACTTGTCGCTGGACGAACTCATACCCTTCGATCTCGACCTGTCTGCGGCCCACATCCAGAGAGGCGATGATCTGATAATTGGGCGAGGTCGAGGTGTGGGTCATATAAGCCTCGTGAAAGGCCTCTTCCACCGCGCCTTTGAACTGCTGATCGTTGACGTGGATCATCGAGCCTTGCCGAAGAGCCGTCAGCGTTTTGTGCGTCGATTGCGTGGCATAGACCCGCACCCGCGCATCCGGCGGCGCGATCAGGCGTGTGTTCAGCAGCGTTTCGTCATCCGCGCCTTCCAGTTCGGCTTGCTGGGCGGCATAGGCTTCGGCATGTTCGGGGGTGCGGAACTGTTCGCGCAGCAAATTGGCCGAGCGCATCGCCGTGCGCACGCGGGTGTTGGGGGCAAAGCGGGCATAGCCGAACCAGGCCTCATCCCACAGGAACACAAGGTCTTTCTTGATCGCCAGACATTCCTGCATCACGCGCTGCACGTTGTAGACGATGCCGTCAAAGGTGCAGTTGGTCAGCAACACCATGCGCACGCGGTCCAGCTTGCCTGCGGCTTTCAGGGCCAGCAGCTTGTGCTTGATTTCACGGATCGGGACGGCACCGTACATCGAGTAATCGTGCAGCGGATAGCTGTCCATATAGACCACGCTCGCCCCCGCCAGCACCATGCCATAGTGGTGCGACTTGTGGCAGTCGCGGTCGACCAGCACGATATCCCCGGGGCGCACAAGCGCCTGCACGACGATCTTGTTGCAGGTCGACGTACCATTGGTGGCAAAGAACGTTTGTTTCGAGCCGAACGCGCGGGCAGCAGCCTCTTGCGCCTCTTTGATCGGCCCCCTTGGCTCTAGCAATGAATCCAGTCCGCCCGAGGTGGCCGAAGTTTCGGCCATGAAGATGTTCGAGCCGTAGAACGCCCCCATGTCCTGGATCCAATGGCTGCGGCTGATCGACTTGCCACGGCTGATCGGCATCGCATGAAACACGCCGGTGGGCTGCTTGGAATATTCTTTCAGCGCGGTGAAGAACGGCGTTTTGTACCGTCGCTGCACACCGCGCAGGATGTTCAGGTGCAGTTCCAGAAAGTCTTCCTGATTGTAGAACACCCGCCGGCACAGACCCAGATCAAGGCCCGCGATATCCTCGGCCGAGCGATCGGTGATCAGATAAGCGTCCAACTCGGGTCGCAGCTTGCCGATGCGGCGACAGGTCTCGGGGCCGTATTCCGAGGGTGACAGAGCATCCAGGTCGGCACCTTCGCCATACAGGCTGACATAGCGGCCCAACACATTGGATTCGTTCTTGGATTTCAGGCTGAGCCCCGGGCGGACGATAACGGCCTGGACATTCTGGTTGAACAGAACACCAATCAGCGCGTCCTCGACGCTGGGCACCACGACGGTTTCATAGATAAATTGATCTTCGCTGCGGCGCATCCGTTGCAGGCTGGATTGCAAGAATCGTTCCTGATGCTCGTTGACGTTGTCGACGATCATCACCTCGAAGTAAGGCCGCCCCAACGCGCGAGCCTCATGGCTTTGGGCCGCTTCATCCTCGAACTCGTCGCCTTCGGTTTCATCCGCGATCAGAGGGATCGACCGGCGACGATAGGCCCCCGAGGTCAGCGCCCGCGACACCCGCCGCACAGCGGTCGAGAAATCAGCGAAATTGCCGTGGTCCAGCAGACGGCGTAGGTAGTCGAAGGCCGACCCGCCGGGGAAAGCGAAGTACATCTCGATTGGGGCCAGCGCCTGCAGCAATTGACGCGCGCGGTCCCGATCGGTGTCACTTCCGCTCTGGTCCAGCGACTCGGCTGTTTCCCGCAGCGCGCTCCATCGGTCGGCCCGCAGCTGAGAGGCGCTGTAGTAATCCGAAATTGAGTGGAGCTTTTCGCTGTCGGAAATGCCATGCATGGATTTTTGTCCTTTCTGCCGATATCGAAAAGCTGACCCGATATCAGTCTGTGCCTGAGCGCCCTTTGTAGAGATACAGATTATCGGGCTTGTTCGCGGCGTCTTCGCTGTATCCAAGCGCCGTTCTGGGATCGGTTGCGGCAACCCCGGCGGCGTCGCCCTTCTGCGGGATGCGCAGCGGGCCAAGCGTGTGCAGATAGGCATCTGCGCCGCTGGAGCGGTCGTAGACCGGGAAATCCGCCTCGCGGTCGCGGAAGCTTTTGAGGACCTGCCCCAGACCTTTCATCCCGACCTCACGCTGTCGGCGAACCTGATCAAGGTCGATCTCGATGGGGAAGATATCCTCCTGCCCTGCCGATTGGTGCAGCACGGTGGCCGAGGGATCAATCACCAGCGAGCGGCCCACGCCCCCGGCGGCCAGTCCGTTCACGTCGAATACGTAGCATTGGAACTGCGCGGCGGTGGCCTTGGCAATCGACAGCTCGGCCTCGCGGTCGGTGGTGCCGGTCAGCACAGGGTGCAACAGCACCTCGACGCCCTGGCTGGTCAGGTGACGGGTGGTTTCGGGGAACCAGATATCATAGCAGATCGACAATCCGAACCGGCCCACCTCCGGGACATCAAAGATGCAAAAATCAGTGCCCGAGGCGATGTTCTGCTCATAAGGTTTGAACGGGAACATCTTGGAGTATTTCTTGACGATCTCACCATCAGGATTGATCACCACAGAGGTGTTGAAAATCCGCCCGTCCTCGCGCTTTTCGAACATCGAGCCCGGGATCAGCCAGATGCCATAGCGGCGCGCGGCGTCCTGAAAGCGAGACAGGTCATCATTGGGAAAGGGCTGGGCAAAGCGATCAAGAGGGCCGTAAGGGGCCAGTTCGCTGAACAGCGCCATCTGTGTCCACGGGAACCGCGCCATCATCACTTCGATCCGATGCAGCATCGCCTCGACATTCGAATGCAACGCACCCACATGCATCTGGATTCCGGTTATCGCAAAGGGGGTCATTTTTTTGTTTCTTCTCTTTTTTTGCCGATTGCGACCGCCGGTGTGATCTGGCGTTCTTCATCGGAACATAAAACCGCGTGTTCGCGCAAGCCCACTGTTCGCAGGCCGCTGATTTATCCAGTCTCTTCCTCGGCAAGCTCCTCGCCGAGCGTTTCCACAAAGTCGATATCGTTGCGCACCCAGAAGAACCGGAAGCCGCAACTGCGCAACCACTTCTCCAGCCGGTCCAGACTGGACCATTCCCGACGCAGCCCGCGCGTGGATTCAACCAGCGCCCATTGGCCGTCGACCAGAAAGTAGACTGTCCAGGTGTTTGGGTGCGCCGACTGATTGGCAAAACCGCCGCTAACCACCTCGCGCGCGGTGCGCACGGCAACCGGATAGTCTCCGATCCGGTTTTCAGCGGAGAGGATGGCCAGGTCATTCTGGCGGATCGTGAAAGTAGGAAGGGGTGCGTCGTTCATGATTTGCCTGTTAAAGAACACACCCATTTCGGTACCTCACGATCCACCCGTTGTTCAACCTCTGACGGGATCACGCGGCCTCGGTTTGTTCGGTGACTTCGGCGGTTTCGACAACCGCTTCGGCATCCTGATCCTGAATCGCGCGGAACAGAGCCTTGCGGCGCTCGCTGATGTCTTCGGACTTGAGGTTTTCGACGCGTGTCGCCAGCGTCCAGATATGGCCGAACGGGTCCGCGACGGTGGCACAACGCTCGCCCCAATAGGTGTCGTTTGCGTCCGCAATCAGGGTCGCGCCGTTTTCCAGCGCAGTCGCCAGCGCCACATCGGTATCTTCAACATACATGTGATGGCCAACCGGGATAACGGTGCCAGGAACGGACGGGACATGCGTGCCCCAGCCAGCGGTTACAAACAACATCGAGTTGCCGATCTTGATGGCAGCAAAGCCGGGGGCCTCGACCGCGTCATAGGCCTGAATCTTGGCACCAAAGGCATTTTCATAAAAGTGCAGCGCGGCAGGAACGTCAGCAACGGCAAGCGATGCTGTGCAGGTGCGATAGCCGCGGGGCAAGGTGGCAGGCTTCTTTTTCATATCCATAATCTCCAAATTGGGCGGGGGTCGCCCGTTGAGACATGCGAGGAATTTCCCGCACTATGCATCATACTGTGGAACATTGCAGTAGATTTGGCAACACTATGATGCATAGTGCCGAAATTTGTGTCGCCGCAGCCACAAAATTCCAAGCGACTTCAGGCACCTTGGACGGTTTCCCGCGCCGATCCTGCCCGTTCCGCCGATTGACTGAAAAGGAGTAACGTAGCCCGGATGATGCATCAGGGGTCAGAATCAAAAGGCAGGGCGGCGACCCCGATCAAAGGTCTTTCTTTACGCAGAAAGCGATGCTCGACATCGCCGCCGACCCGCCATCTAAAATGTCGGTGGGGTGCAGGCGCTGACGATCCGGCATTTTTCCGGGCCCACTTGCCGGAACCGATGCGGTGTACGGCTGTCGAAATAATAGGCATCCCCCGGCCCTAGCACTTTGCGCTGATCGCCCACGGTGACCTCGACACGGCCCGTGATCACGATACCGCCCTCTTCGGCCTCGTGCCCATACATCACACGGCCCGTGTCCGCGCCCAGATCATAGGTTTCCTGCAGGATCATCATCGCGCGTCCATGCAGGTTAGAGCCGACCTGACGCAGTGACAGCCCGCCCTTGCCGATCTCGGTCAGGTCTTCAGCGGCATAGAACACGGTCTGCTCGGTCTCGATCTCGAAGGAAAAGAAGTCGGACATGCCGATTGGAATGCCATGCAGAATCCGCTGGAGAGCCCCGACAGAAGGGTTCATCTTGCCCGACTCGATCAGCGAGATAGTCGAATTTGGTACGTCCGATTTCTTGGCCAGCGCCCGCTGCGACAGGCCTGCGCGTTCGCGCAGCGTCCGTAGGCGCAATCCAAGGGTTAGATCATCCTGATTGGCGTTCTTCATGTTCACTATCCGCATCATCTGAAGGGTGCCGGGACCGTAAATCAACGGCTTACGATTCACAAGAAACAGGCTTTCGCTCAGGCCTGTGCGCATTACAGTCGCGCGGTCAGATTTCCGGGCGCCCGCGCCCGATAACCCGAAAGGACGCATGATGCTGAATGCTCAGATTGCTGAACGCCGCAACACCTCGATCGCACAAGGCGTGGGGATGCAGACGCAGGTCTATGTCGATCGCGCCGCGAACTCCGAGGTCTGGGACGTCGAAGGCAAGCGCTATATCGATTTCGCTGCAGGCATCGCCGTTGTGAATACCGGGCATTGCCACCCCAAGGTGATGGAGGCGGTGCAAAAGCAGGCCGCGAACTTCACCCATACCTGCCATCAGGTTCTGCCTTATGAGACCTATATTCGTCTGGCCGAGCGTCTGAACGAAAAGGTACCGGGCGATTTCACCAAGAAGACTGTCTTTGTGACTACCGGTGCCGAAGCGGTTGAGAACGCCGTCAAAATCGCCCGCGCCGCCACCGGACGCCCTGCCGTGATCGCCTTTGGCGGCGGTTTCCATGGCCGGACCTTTATGGGCATGTCGCTGACCGGCAAGGTGCAACCCTACAAGGCTGGCTTCGGCGCGATGATGCCCGACACCTATCACGTCCCCTTCCCGGTTGAACTGCACGGCACCTCGACCGAGGATTCGCTGGGAGCGCTGACCAAGTTGTTCAAGGCCGATCTGGACCCGGGCCGTGTGGCCGCGATTATCATCGAGCCTGTTCAGGGCGAAGGCGGCTTCTACCCTGCCCCGGCTGAACTGATGCGTGGCCTGCGCGCGCTGTGCGATGAACATGGCATCGTGCTGATCGCTGATGAGGTGCAGACCGGTTTCGCCCGCACTGGTAATCTGTTTGCGATGGCCGCTTATGATGTCTCCGCCGACATCACCACCATGGCCAAGGGTCTGGCGGGCGGTCTGCCGCTGGCTGCTGTCACGGGCCGCGCTGATCTGATGGACGCCGCGCAACCGGGTGGTCTGGGTGGCACTTATGGTGGCAACCCGCTGGGCATCGCTGCGGCCCACGCGGTTATGGACGTGATCGAAGAAGAAGACCTGTGCGCCCGCGCCAACGAACTGGGCTCGCGCCTGAAACAGCGCCTGGAATCGATCCGTGCCCGCACGCCTGAAATCGTCGACATTCGTGGCCCCGGTTTCATGATCGCGGCCGAGTTCAACACCACCGATGGCAGCGCCCCGAACCCCGACATGGCGAACGCTGTGCGCGCCGAGGCGCTCAGGCGTGGATTGATCCTGCTGACATGCGGCGTATATGGGAACGTAATCCGTTTCCTCGCGCCGCTGACGGTGCAGGACGAGATCTTCGCCGAGGCGATGGATATCCTCGAAGCCTCGATCGACGCTGTCAAAGGAGCCTGAACATGCTGGATACCAAAGTGACCAAGCTGGAGCTGAATGATCCCAGCCTTCTGGAAACCCGCGCCTATATCAACGGCGAATGGGTCGAGGGCGAGGCGACGTTCCCCGTCCACAACCCCGCCACGGGTGATCTGATCGCCAACGTGATCGATGTCAGCATCGAAGGTACTGCACAGACCGTGGATGCGGCTTACGCGGCCAAGAAAGAATGGGCCGCACAAACCGGTAAGGAGCGCGCCGCAATCCTGCGCAAATGGTTCGATCTGATGGTCGAAAACGCCGACGATCTGGCCACCATCCTGACCGCTGAGATGGGCAAGCCCTGGGCCGAAGCGCGCGGCGAAATCCTGTATGGTGCGTCCTTCATCGAGTGGTTCTCGGAAGAGGCCAAGCGCGTCTACGGCGACGTCATCCCCGGCCACCAGCGCGACAAGCGCATCGTGGTGCTGAAACAGCCCGTTGGCGTGGTGGGCTCGATCACCCCATGGAACTTCCCCAACGCGATGATCGCCCGCAAGGTAGGCCCGGCGCTGGCGGTGGGCTGCACCTTTGTGGCGCGTCCCGCGACGCTGACGCCGCTGTCCGCACTGGCGATGGCTGTGCTGGGCGAACGTGCAGGCATCCCGGCGGGTGTGTTCAACGTCATCCCCGGCACCGACAGCTCGGGCGTCGGAAATGAGCTTTGCACCAATGACAAGGTGGCCAAGATCACCTTTACCGGGTCCACCCGCGTGGGTCAGATCCTGATGCGTCAGGCGGCGGGCACAATCAAGAAGATGAGCCTCGAACTGGGTGGCAACGCCCCCTTCATCGTGTTCGACGACGCCGACGTGGATGCGGCTGTGGACGGTGCGATGATCGCCAAGTTTCGCAACAACGGCCAGACCTGCGTTTGCGCCAACCGCATCTATGTTCAGGCGGGCGTCTATGACGAGTTCGCGGCCAAACTGGCCGAAAAGACCAAAAGCTTGAACATTGGTGACGGGTTTGCTGACGGTGTAACCACTGGCCCGCTGATCAACGACGCCGCAGTCGCCAAGGTCGAGGAACATATCGCGGACGCGGTTTCGAAAGGCGCGACCGTCACGCTGGGCGGCAAGCGATCAGATCTGGGCGGCACGTTCTTCGAGCCCACTGTCCTCACCGGCGTCACACCGGACATGGTCGTGGCAAAGGATGAAACCTTCGGCCCCGTCGCGCCCCTGTTCAAGTTCGAAGAAGAGGACGATGTCGTCGCCATGGCCAATGACAGCGAGTTCGGTCTGGCCTCATACTTCTACAGCCGCGATCTGGCCCGCGTCTGGCGCGTGGCTGAAGGGCTTGAATCGGGCATGGTGGGTATCAACACCGGCCTGATCTCGACCGAAGTTGCGCCGTTCGGCGGTGTCAAACAATCCGGTCTGGGCCGCGAAGGGTCGAAATACGGGACCGAGGATTTCCTTGAGATCAAATATCTCTGCATGGGCGAGATTTCCTGACCCCCCGGCGTTGGGGTCTGACCCCAATCGCCACGTAAAGGACCGGGCTTCGCACAGCCCGGTCCTTTTTTATGACATATTCGAGACGACTTCGCTGAGCGTTTCGGCGCGGCGGATCAGTTCGATCGACAGCTCGCCTGACTTGGTGCTGACGCCATAAACGGCGATGCGCGGCAGGCTGTTATAGTCGAAATGGTTGCTGAAGTAATACGCGCCGGTGTCGTAGATCGCCACATAGTCATTGGGATCAAGGCGCGGGATCAGCACATCTTTGGCCACCAGATCAGCCGCGAAACAGCAGGGTCCAGCCACGTCGGTCTGCACCTTGTCTTCGGTTTTGAGCACGCCATCCGGTGTAAAACCTTCCACCCGGATCGGCCATGCGGCGGGCAGAAACGCCGTGCGTGTCATGATCTGCGCACCCGCATGGGTGGTCGCGATATGCCGCCCTCCGGCATTTTTGGTGTATTCCACCCGCGTCGCCATGAACCCGTTCTTGGCGGCAATCGCGCGGCCGAACTCGGTTTTCACGCTGTATTTGCCGGTGAACAACAGCGGCACATGCTGACGCAGAACCTCGGCATATTCGGCAAAGGTCGGTTTCACCTCGGGCGAGGCGAAGTTGACCGGCAGCCCGCCCCCGATATCCAGCCGGGTGATCTGCTGCTCGCCCTTGCGAGTGTTGATCTCTTCGGCCACGGCCACCAGTTCACCGATACCCTGTGCCATCAGCTCCAGCGGGCAGCCCTGCGAACCGGCATGGGTGTGGATCGAGGTCAGCCATGGGTATTTCAGGTAATACTCGATCAGCTTCTCGCGATTGCCCGCATCCCCGATGGGATAGCCGAATTTCGACGTGTTGGTCGCGGTACTGGTTGATGAGATTGCACCCGAACCGATCTGCGGGTTGATGCGGAAACCGATGATGGCCTCGGAATTGGGATAGTCCTCGATCATCCCGGCGACGCGCTCCAGTTCCTGTTCATTGTCCAGATTGAACGCAATCGAGTGCTTCAGGCACTGGCGCAGATCGTCCATCGTCTTGGCCGGGGAATCGAAGATGATCTTGCGGATGTCGAAGCCTGCCGATTGCGCCATCGACAGCTCTCCGGGGCTGGCCACTTCGGCGCCGATGCCGCAATGCGAGATCTTCATCAGCACATGACGCAGTGAGTTCGCCTTGACGGCAAAGGTGTGCTGGAAATTGTCGGGAAAGGCCGCAATCAGATCATCGATGGATTTGGCCAGACCGTCCAGATCCATGAAGCCCAATACGGTCGTTTCATTGTCCAGAAGCCGGTCTTCAATGGCGCGTTGCAGGATGTGATGTTCTCGGTTCATGAAAGCCTCCGGGGATGGGTAGGAATGGCTGTCGTCAAAATGAAAGCGGCGGCTCAGTTGAGCCGCCGCGAGTTAGTTTATGTAGGTTACTGACCCAGTGCCACACCTTCGCGGCGGGGGTCGGCAGCACCGATCAGCTGACCATCCTTGATCAGGATCGCGTGCAGGCCCGAGTTCAGGTCGACCGTCTTGACCTCATGGCCCTTGGCGGTTAGCGCCTCGGCAAAATCAGCCGCCGCGGTTTCCTGTTCGACATCCATGCTGGATCCGTTGCGGTGCACGAAGTGACCGGTCTCGATGGCGTCCTGCGGGTCCATGTCCCAGTCGAGGATCGCGATGATGGTCTTGGCCACATAGTTGATGATGCGGCTGCCACCGGGCGAACCGATAAGCAGGTAGGGCTCACCATCCTTCATCACGATGGTCGGCGACATCGAGCTGCGCGGACGCTTGCCGCCCTCGACCCGGTTGGCCACCAGACGATCACCATCCTTGGGCGCGCGGTCAAAGTCGGTCAACTCGTTGTTCAGCAGGAAACCCCGTACGAAGACACGGCTGCCAAAGAAGGTCTCGATGGTCGTGGTCATCGACAGCGCGTTGCCATACTGGTCGCGGATCACGATATGGCTGGTGCCGGGACGATCCGGGTTCTGCGACGGCGCGAACAGCGCGGTGTGATCGCGCGGCGGCTCACCGGCTTTACGCTTTTCGCTGGCCGCAGCCGGGTCGATCATTTCCGAACGCAGTTTCAGGTAATCCTTGTCCAGCAGACCTTTGACCGGCACGTCAACGAAATCGCTGTCAGCCATGTAAAGCGCGCGGTCGGCATAGGCCAGCTTGGCGGCTTCGGCATAAAGGTGCGCCAGTTCAGCGTTCCAGCCAGTGCCTTTGAGGTCAAAGTTGTTCAGGATACCCAGAATCTGACCGACGGTCAGACCACCCGAGGTCGGCGGGCCCATGCCGCAGACGTCATAGCCGCGATAATCGGCGCAGACGGCGGGTCGAACCTTGACGCGATAGGCAGCCATGTCTTCCAGCGTGATGTTGTTTTCCACCTTGGACGTAGAGTCTACCGCAGCCACGATATCCTCGGCAATCGGGCCGTGATAGAACGCATTCGCGCCCTGATCGGCCAGAATACGCAGCGTCTCGGCAAAGGCGGGGTTCTTCAGCAGCGTGCCTTCGGCCAGCGGGCTGCCATCTTCGTTGAAGAAGTATTCCTTGGCACCTGGGAAGACGTCCAGATAACGCTCGCGATCGATGGTCGACTGGATCGAGTTTGCCATGCGCGGCGATACTTCGAACCCGTTTTCGGCCTGCTCAATGGTCGACTGGAACAGCGAGGCCCAGTCTTTCTTGCCATAGAGGTTATGGGTCACTTCCATCAGACGGAGAATGCCGGGCACGCCAACGGCCTGCCCTCCCGAGATCGCCTCGGCAAACGGGATCTTTTCGCCTTCGGCGTTCAGGAAACGCTCGGGCTTGGCTTTGGCAGGCGCTTTTTCGCGCGCGTCAAAGGTGGTCAGCGTTTCAGACTCAGCGTCCCAATACAGCATGAACGCACCGCCGCCGATGCCCGACGATTGCGGCTCGACTAGGTTCAGCATGAGCTGCACGGCGATCATCGCATCGGCAGCAGTGCCGCCAGCGGCCAGCACGTCATAGCCTGCTTTGGCGGCAATCGGGTTGGCGGCTGAGACCATGAACTCGGTGCCGGTGACCGAATCCTTGTCCTCCCATCCATAGCCGTATTCCGGCGCGGGGTCTTGCGCGCTGGCCGCGCCTGCAAAGACCCCAAGGGCCAGCGCGGCACTGGTTCTTAAAAGTGTTCTCATCACAAGTTCCTCCGTTTGATGAGGGGTTTTCCAAAACTGTTTGTTACTAGAACCTTGAACACGTTCGTCTTCCGCAATCGCCGTGGCCTAACGGACGACGTAAACTGAAACATCCGAGTGTCTGACCACCCGCGCTGCGTTGGGTCCCAGCAGATAGTCCTTAAGGTCGGGCCGATGCGCCCCGATGACGATCAAATCGCTTCCGGCCTCTTTGGCCGTGTGCAGAATTTCCTGATAGGCCGTGCCGGTGGCCACCACATGACGGACCTTGGCATTGCGCTCTTCACCCAGAACTGACTTGCCAAGTGCCTCAAGCGCGTCTTGCGCCTTGGCGACGGCCTGTTCATGATGTTCGGGTTCAAAAAAGCTGCCGACAAAGGATTCCCCAAAATCCGGTAGCACCGTGACAACATCCAGCTGTGCATTGTCGAGTTCCGCCAGACGCCCGGCCTGACGCAGAACTTCGGCATCCGTTTCCGGTTTCCCGGCATCCACGGCACACAAAACGGCTTTGATCATGGTGTTACCTCTTGTTCGTTGGAGCGTGCGGCGCGGGTTTTTTGCAGGAAGGCGATGAGGGCCAGAAGCAGGAGCGCCGGGATGAACATCAGCTCTTTGGGGGGCTGGT
>NZ_JBQFPE010000013.1:0-139236 GCF_056534225.1 Ruegeria sp. E1
CTCATCTCCACTCCTTGGCGGTTACGATGAGCCAGAAACCCTCTCTTATCAAATCGACCTAAACTGTCCCATTGGTGCTGACGTCAGACAGTCGTTGGCCCAGATCGTCCTGTTCACCGCCGTGTTCCTGCCGCTGGTCAGCTCTCTGGGTGTTGATCCGGTGATGTTCGGCATCTTCACCGTTATCACCTGCGAGATCGGGTTCCTTACACCGCCTTTGGGCGCGAACCTGACAGTCGCGGCGCGGATATCCGGGATATCCATCGAACGCATATCCGTCGCTGTCCTGCCCTTCATTCTCGCCTATATCATCGGCATGGTGATCCTGATATTCTTCCCCGACCTCACCACCTTCCTGCCCGACTGGCTGTACGGAGAAGCGAAATAGGAGGCCCCCATGTTCGATCTTGTTCTGAAAGGCGGCACCATCGTCGATGGCACGGGACAAGATGGCTTTGTCGGCGACGTGGCGGTCACAGGTGAACAGATCACCGCAGTGGTTCCTGCCGGAGAGCTACCGGTGCAGAAGGCCGCGCAAGAGATCGACGTCTCAGGTCTGGTAGTCGCGCCCGGGTTCATCGACATGCACACCCATTCCGATTTCACCCTGATCGCGGATGGACGCGCCGAAAGTCAAGTGCATCAGGGCGTGACGACCGAGGTGATCGGCCAATGCGGCATCAGCTGTGCGCCGGTCAACAGTCCCGGTGACATCTGCCGTGTCGCGCCATGGTACACAGATCAGGCAAAGCATGACACATGGCTGGGCTTCGGTGACTATCTGGACGTGCTGGACGCCACAGATCTGGGCGTGAACGTGATGGCCTTTGTCGGCCACGGCACCGTGCATCGCGCGGTGCTGGGCGATCAGCTGCATCCGGGTGAGGTCGAGGAGGTTGCCGAAATGGCACGTCTGGTCGATCAGTGCATGGATGAAGGCGCGGGTGGCTTTTCCTCGGGTCTGGAATACTTCCCCGGCAGCCTCGCCGCGCCCGAACATCTGGTGCCGATGTGCGAGGTCGCGGCCAAGTACAAACGCCTCTACGCCACCCATGTGCGCAACCGCGACACGCATTATGATCTGGGCTTTGCCGAGGCCATCGCGACCGCACGGCAATCCGGCGCAAAGCTGCAGATCAGTCATATTCAGCCCAAATTCGGCGCGCCGGATTATGCGATGAACCATACGCTTGAGATGATCGACCTGGCGCGCAAACATGATGTCGATATCGCCTTTGACGTCATCCCGCATGACTGGAACCATACTCTGATGGCCGCGATCTTGCCGAAATGGGCACAAGCCGGGTCAGTCGATGATGTGCTGAAACGGCTGGCCGATCCCGAAGCCCGTGAAAAGATCAAAGCCAATCCACAGCCCATGTGGTTGATCGTCAAAGCTGAGAAATGGTCGGACATCATCCTGCTGAACGCCACCGTCAACAAGGACATCGTCGGCGCCGACTTTGCCGAGATCGGACGGATGCGCAACTGTCATCCCTATGACGCGGTACTGGATATCCTGCTGGAGGAAGGTGAGAACCTGATGGCCTGTATGTGGTCCTCCAAGTCCTTCCGCAACTCGGATGTGGAACTGTGTCTTGAGCAACCGGAATGCGCGGTGATTTCAGATACTGTGGCGATCGCGAACGAGGGTATCCTGAAGGACCATATCGGTTCGCTATCAGGTTACGGCTGGGCGGCGCGGTTCCTGCAGTACTACGTGCGGGATCGCAGCGCGCTGACGCTGGAACAGGGTATCGCCAAGCTGACGTCGATCCCCGCCAATCGGCTGGGGCTGGGAAATCGCGGCTATTTGCGAAAGGGACAGCAGGCGGATATCTGCGTGTTCGATCAAGCCAATATCGCCAGCAACGCCACAGCGAAACATCCGCGCCGATACGCCTCGGGCATTGCGCATGTATTGGTGAACGGGCAACTGGCTATGAAAAACGGCCAGCGCACATCGGTCAATTCAGGTCAGGTTCTTCGTGATTTCAGCATGTCTGCCTGAAACAAGATAGAGGCCGCCCAGATCAGGCGGCCCCTCGGTAGATCAAACACAGATTATTTCTGCTTGATGCGCCCATCCAGATAGGGCTGATATGGCGCGTTCGCGGCCAGATACTCGGCCGTTACATCCGCCAGATCGGGTCCGAAGTCATAGGCGTTCTTGTCATCGCCCGCGAACATCTTGTAGCCGTCACCGCCATTGCGCACATAGTTGTTGGTCACAACCAGATAGGTCGCTGCGGGATCAATCGGTTCAAAGCCATCACCTTTAGCGACCAGCACCTCGACGATGCGGCCTTCGTTCGGTGCGACCGATGGGTCCCAGGTAAAGGTCATGCCGGCAACCTGCGGAAAGCGGCCTTTAACCTCTTCAACCTGGCTGACACCGTTTTCCAGCGCGTCGATGACACCCTGACCGCTGATCTCGAACGTCGACAGGGTGTTCTGGAACGGCAGCACGGTCAGCACCTCGCCCATGGTCACGTTGCCCGGATCAATCGAGGCGCGCAGGCCACCCGAGTTGGCAATGGCCAATTGCACGCCCTGATCCGCGACCCGGTCCAGCATGGCATCGGCCACCAGATTGCCCATCTGGCATTCCTGCACACGGCAGACAGCACGATCGCCCTCGATCGAGTCCCCTGCGCTGGCCACAACCTTGTTGCGGATTTCCTCAAGTGGCACCGCCAGCTCCGCGATGCGATCCAACGCGGCCTGATCCTCGGTCACTGTGTTGTCCATGATCAGCGGCTCACCCGTGGCCTCGACCACATTGCCGTCGTCATCGAAGGTCACGTTCAGCTCGCCAAGGAATTTGCCATAGGCATAGGCCTGAACGATCTGCACACCATTTACCACTGTCGGATAAGGGCCAGCCGCCTTGTCTGATACGTTCGACAGATAGGTGTTCGAGTGCCCGCCAACGATAACGTCGACACCCGTCGTCTCTTGCGCCACACGCTGGTCGACGCCGAAGCCCGAATGGCTGAGAACGATGATCTTGTTGACACCTTCGCCGGTCAACCTGTCGACCTCGGCCTGAACCGCCGGTACCGGATCAGAGAACGAGATATTTGGACCAGGCGACGCCAGATCATGCGTATCTTCCGGGGTCAGGCCGATCAGTCCTATTTTTTCACCGCCAACCTCGATCACCGTGGATTTCTTGATTTTGTCGGTCAAAAGCTCTTCGTCGGCAATATTCGCATTCGACATCAGAACCGGAAAATCAACCGAATCGATAAAGCCACGCAGCACTTCGGGGCCATCGTCAAATTCGTGGTTGCCCACGGTCATCGCGTCATAGCCCAGCTTGTTCATGAACTCGGCCGCGACCTTGCCCTTGTAGTAGGTGTAGAACAAAGACCCCTGAAACTGATCGCCACCATCCACGAGGATCGAGTTCTCGGCCCGGCCACGGGCATCGTTGACCGCAGTCACAAGGCGCGCTGAGCCGCCAAAGCACTTGCCTTCGGCGTTGTCTTCGTCGCCGCAACCACTGTCATACTTGTTGATCGGCTCAAAACGCGCATGAAAGTCGTTGGTATGCAAAATGGTCAGCTTGTATTCGGCAGCGGCCATGCCTGCCGTCAGACCCAGAACCGCGACCGAGGTCAGAAATCGGGTAAACATCGAAAGACTCCCTGTTATTGATTGCCCAGATCGTGCGACGCCAGCGGCAAAGAGTCAAAGGGGGAAATCCGCCTTGATTCCGTGGCCCGTCCGATGCATCACCGCACCATGCTGATCTACAAGATTTTTCGGGCCGATGAGTGGGCCACGCTTCAGGCCGATGGCGCATCAGATGGTGCCCCGATTGATGTGTCTGACGGCTTCGTACATTTCTCGACGGCCGAACAGGCTGCCGAGACTGCTGCAAAGCACTTTGCCGGCGTCGAAGGGCTGACCTTGCTGGCCTGTGACTCTGACGCGATGGGGGTTGATCTAAAATGGGAAGTGTCGCGCGGCGGCGCATTGTTTCCGCATCTCTACCGCCAGATCCGAATGACCGATGTGACATGGGCACGGCCCTTGCCCTTTGACGGACAGTCGCATGTATTCCCCGAGGAGATGCAATGACGGGTTTTGTCGATCCCGAACGCGCGCAGTTCGAAACGTTCAAAGCGCTGGACCGCGACCATCCGATCGAGATGCTGAACCTTGTGCGATTTCGCGAACGCGCAGACTATCCTGCGGGTCACGAACTGGCCGATGCCGGATTGTCAGGAGCTGAAGCCTACCAGAAGTATGGTGCCGAAACCGCGCCAATCATCGCGCGACTGGGTGCATCAATCCTTTGGCGCGGCGCGTTTCAAACGCTGTTGATCGGCCCAGCGAATGAAATGTGGGACGAAGTGTTTATCGCCCGCTATCCAACTGCCCATGCGTTTTTGGAAATGGTGACTGACCCGGTCTATCAGAACGCTGTCATACATCGGCAGGCTGCGGTTGAAACCTCGCGCCTGATCCGTTGTGCCCCAAGTCAGGCTGGAGATACTTTCGGATGAAACTAACCGAGAAACTGGGGCTTGCCGCCTTGCACAGGCTGGATCCAGAGACAGCGCATGGGCTGTCGATCAAAGCGTTGAAAGCAGGGCTGGCGCCGATGCCGGGGCCGGTAAGTTCGCCCCGTCTACGGACTCAGGTCGCCGGTTTGGACCTGCCAAATCCCGTGGGGCTGGCCGCAGGTTTTGACAAGAATGGCGAGGTGTTGGGCCCGCTGTCACGCGCTGGATTCGGGTTTATCGAGGTTGGCGCAGTCACGCCCCGGCCGCAACCGGGCAATCCAAAGCCTCGACTGTTTCGATTGACCGAAGACAACGCCGCAATCAACCGGTTCGGCTTCAACAACGACGGGATGGATGTCATGGCCCGTCGCCTTGCCAATCGCCCAAAAGACGCGGTCATCGGCCTTAACTTAGGGGCCAATAAAGACAGCGATGACCGGCCCGGCGACTTTGCCAAAGTGCTTGCCCATTGCGCCCCGCATCTTGATTTCGCGACGGTCAACGTATCCTCACCCAACACCGAAAAGCTGCGGGATCTGCAGGGCAAAGCGGCGCTTGGGGCTTTGCTGGGTGGCGTCATTGCAACGCGTGATACATTGGCCCGTCCAATTCCGATCTTTCTGAAAATCGCACCTGACCTGACCGAGGCTGAGCTACGGGACATTGCCGACGTCGCTCGTGAAACCGGAGTGGACGCGGTGATCGCCACAAATACTACTCTGTCACGCGACGGTTTGCGCAGTTCACACATGGAACAGGCCGGTGGTCTGTCGGGGGCTCCGTTGTTCGAAAAATCAACGCGTGTCCTGGCACAGCTCAGCCAGTTGACTGATGGCCAAATCCCTCTGATCGGCGTTGGCGGCATAAGCAATGCGCAGCAGGCCTACGACAAAATCTGCGCCGGGGCCTCTGCGGTTCAGTTCTATACCGCGATGGTCTACGGCGGCCTCTCTCTGGCTGCAAAAATTGCCAGCGGACTGGACGAGCTGTTGGCGCGCGATGGCTTTGACTCGGTGGCGCAGGCTGTAGGCAGCAAACGAAAGGACTGGTTGTGATCGAATATTGGCATAACCCGCGCTGTTCCAAATCCCGCGCCGGATTGGCGTTGCTTGAGGAACAGGGCGCAGAAATCAGCGTACGGAAATACCTTGAAGACGCGCCTACGGCGCAAGAACTTGGTGATGCGCTGTCAAAGTTGGGACTTTCTGCCATCGAAATGATGCGAACTGGTGAAAAACGTTTCAAGGAGCTGGGCCTGACCAAAACCACCCCCGAAGCCGAGCTTATGGCGGCCATGGTTGAAAACCCCATCCTGATCGAACGACCGCTCGCGATTTCAGGTGACAAGGCCGCGATCGGACGTCCGCCCGAGGCACTGTTGTCGTTGCTCTAGGCTATCTGAGCCTCAAGACGCGGATAGCGCCATCCCAATGTCAGACCGCGCATGATGTTCAGAACCATCAGCGCGGCCCATAGCCCATGGTTGCCAAATGCGGGCACCAGAATGAACAAGGCAACGACATAGACAAGCACAGACTGGATCATCGCGTTCCGCATCGCGCGGGTCCAGGTTGCGCCGATATAGATGCCGTCGAACATCCAACTGGCCACGCCAATCACCGGGGCCAGCGCAGCCCAGAACAGGAATTCGCGCCCTGCGGTGCGGACTTCAGGCGCGGTTGCCATCAGGTCGATCAAGACAGGCCCGGCCAAGAAGAACACCAGTGCCAACAGGATTGCACCGCCAACACCCCATTGCGACGCCATGATCGAGGCTTGGTGCACGCGCGCCCGATCCCGTGCCCCGACAGCGCCGCCAACCAGAGCTTCGGCGGAAAATGCGAACCCATCGAGCGCAAAAGCGGTGATTTCCAGAAATTGCAGCAACACCTGATTGGCGGCAAGATTGACGTCACCAAGGTCAGAGCCCACAAACAGGAATGTCGTGAACGAGCCCGTCAACAGGACCGAGCGTACCATGATGTCGCCATTGACCTGCATCATCCGGCGTAGTTTGGAACCATCAAAGATACGCGGCCAATCACGCCACTGATTGCCTGCAAACGCGTCACCACACAGCCAAAGGCCCAGAGCCAGACCGGTCCATTCTGCGATCAATGTGGCGATTGCGACCCCTTCGACGCCCCATCCCAGCCCGAGGACGAACCATAGGTCCAGCAGAATGTTCAGCCCATTCATCCAGACTTGCAGAACAAATACGCCTTTGGTGCGCTCAACCGCGATCAGCCAACCTGTAACGGCGTAAAGTGCGATGGTTGCGGGTGCGCCCCAGATTCTGATCTCAAGATAGCTGCGGGTCAGTGCCTCGACCTCGGGGCTTGCGGGGGACAACGCAAATGCGCCCCAGAAGACCCAGACCTGAGTGACGACAAAGACCAGACCAGCCGCCGCGCCTAGCAAAAGCCCTCGCATCAGCAAGGCTCCGGTTTCTGCCATGTCCCCTGCCCCGCGCGCCTGCGCTGCAAGACCGGTTGTGCCCATCCGCAAAAATCCGAAAATCCAGTAGATCGCCGAGAGGATCACCGCCCCCATGCCCACCGCTCCAATCGGTGCAGCCAGTCCGATCTGACCGACGACGCCGGTGTCAACGGCCCCAAGAATGGGAACGGTCGCGTTAGACAGGACAATCGGCGCGGCAATTTTCAACACGCGGCGATGGGTGATGGGCGCGGCAGTCTCTGCCATGATCAGGCTTTGGGCGCCTTATCCTGAGGCATGAGAAAGTGGCCGGTGCCTTGTGCGAATAGTTTCGCATGATTGTCCTGCCACGCCTCGACCCGGACAGATGCATATCGCCGCCCGGACCGGTTGATGAATGCCCGCGCATAAGCATCACGCGGCAGGCCTGAGCGCAGATAGTCGACGGTGAAGTCAATCGTCTTGGGAAACCGGATGCTTTCATCCGTCACGATGTCGTTGGCGTCGATCTCGCCGCTTTCGATTTTTGGAAACATGCTTTCCCAACTCAGCGTGATAACCGCGGTCACTTCTAGAAAGGCCGCCGTCACACCGCCGTGGATAGCGGGCAGAAACGGGTTCCCGATCAGTTTTTCATCGAAATTCAAGACGCCGGTCAGTTCATCCCCTCGCCGGTCGAATGTGATGTCGAGGAACCGGATATAGGGCACCCCGTCGACCAATGCCGTCAGCGCAGCGTCACGCCGTTGTTTGACCACTTGCATGGGTTCGGGACGAGCGCGCGCCATTTCAGCGACCCTCGACCGTGAAGGCGCCCGAGGCGGTGGCAACAGGCCGGTCGGTATCATCATCGGTCGCCGTCGCGCGAACAAAGGCGACATTGCGGGTGATGTGGTAGCAGGTCGCGCGCGTTCGGATGCGCTGCCCCGGTGTGGCCGCACGCATATAGTCAATGCGCAGGTCAATCGTTGCCGTTGCTCCGGGGGCTGACGGGTGGCTCATGACCGCAGCACCGCAGCAGGTATCCAGCATGGCCGACACCGCACCACCATGGATCACTCCGGTTCTTGGGTCGCCAATCAACTGTTCGTTGTAGGGCATCGAGATTTCGGCCTCGCCCTCGCCGATATGGGTCAGATCCAGCCCCAGCGCCTTGGCATGGGGGATCGCCTCGATGAACTGGCGCGCTAAAACTGTCTTTTCGACCATGGTGTCGTGTCCCGTTCTGTGCCCGCCCTTTATGAGCCGCACCCCAGCCCAAGGGCAAGCCCACCTGTTGCGCTTGTCGCGACGACGCCCTAGGTTGCTGCCGAGGAGGCCGGGAATGTCCAACAACCGTTTGTCATTCAAAGAGATGTGCGCCGAGTTCGACGTGACCCCGCGCACCCTGCGCTATTACGAATATATCGAATTGTTGAAACCGGACCGCGAAGGCCGGTCGCGGTTCTATGGTGCGCGGGAACGGGCGCGCATGAAGCTGATCATGCGGGGCCGAAAGTTCGGGTTTCAACTGGAAGAGATTCGTCAGTGGCTGCTGATCTATGAAGATCAGGGCAACGAGGCGCAAATGGCCGCATTTGTTGAAATGGCCGACCGCCAGATGGAAGAACTGCGCAAGCAGCGTCAGCAACTGGACGAGGCGATGGACGCATTGCAGCAATTGCGCGACCAGACAGCCAGGTCGCTGGGCTGATCCCGGATCGGAACATCGCTGACGTGACGGCAACAAAATTACCAAAACCTCTGCTAACGTGTACGGAAGTTACGTCAACTTCGTTGTGACGTAGCGTTCGCATTACGTAAACGTCATCTACGTGTTGTAACAGGCCCATCAACTGCGCAAATCATGCTCACGACGCCAGTGATGAGAGTTTGAACCATGACCGAAGATCTGATGACCATCCGCGAAATGTGCGAGACCTACGACGTCACGCCCCGCACCCTGCGGTTCTACGAGGCCAAAGAGCTTTTGTTTCCGATCCGTGAGGGCCAGAAGCGGCTGTTTACGAAAAGCGACCGCGCGCGCCTGAAACTGATCCTACGCGGCAAGCGCTTTGGGTTCAGCCTCGAAGAAATCCGCCAGCTGCTGGACCTTTACCATGTAGGCGACCAGCAGCTGACTCAGATTTCACGCACCTATGAAATCGCGTGCGAACGTCTGGAAGACATGGAAGCGCGCCGTGAAGAACTGACACAGGCCATCGACGACCTGAAAGAGCAGCTGCGCTGGGGCGAAAAGGTTATCGCCTCGATGAAAAACGAAAAGAAGGCAGCCGAGTAACCTCGCCCTGCCCTCCGGACATCTGAATTAAGGGAGCTTCACATGCCCGTCTACACCGCGCCAACCAAAGACACACAGTTCATCCTGCACGACGTTCTGAATGTCTCGCAGTCGGATATTCCCGGCTACGACGAACTGGAACCCGAGTTTACCGGGGCGGTTCTGGAAGAAGCCGGTAAGGTTGCCAGCAACGTGTTGCACCCGCTGAACGTGGTGGGCGACACCGAAGGCTGCCGGTTGGAGAACGGGATCGTGTACACCCCGACCGGGTTTAAAGATGCCTTCGAGCAGATGAAGGAAGGCGGCTGGACTGGCCTCGACATGCCGGAAGAGTATGGTGGCCAGAACATGCCCTATGTCATGGGCACCGCGGTGGGCGAGATGTTTTCGGCCGCGAACCAGGCATTTGTGATGTACCAGGGCCTGACCCACGGCGCGGCGTCGGCCATTCTGGCGCACGGAACCGACGCGCAGAAGAACAAATATCTGCCAAACATGGTCAGCTGCGAATGGACCGGCACCATGAACCTGACCGAGCCACATTGCGGCACCGATCTGGGTCTGATGCGGACGAAAGCAGAGCCACAGAGCGATGGCAGCTATAAGATCTCGGGCCAAAAGATTTTCATCTCGTCCGGCGATCACGACATGGCCGACAATATCATCCATCTGGTGCTAGCCAAAATCCCCGGCGGCCCCGAGGGGATTAAGGGCGTGTCGCTGTTCATCGTGCCCAAGTTCATCGTCAACGAAGACGGCTCGCTTGGTGAACGCAACGGCGTATCAGTCGGCAAGATCGAAGAGAAAATGGGCATCCACGGCAATTCGACCTGCGTCATGAACTATGACGAGGCCACGGGCTGGTTGCTGGGCGAAGAACACAAAGGGATGCGCGCCATGTTCACCATGATGAATGAGGCGCGTCTGGGTGTGGGTATGCAAGGCCTGTCGCAGGCTGAGGCTGCGTATCAGAACGCTTTGGAATACGCCAAGGACCGCCTGCAAGGTCGCGACGTGACCGGCGTGAAAAACCCCGACGGCCCCGCCGATCCGCTGATCGTGCACCCTGACATTCGCCGCAACCTGATGGATCAGAAAAGCTTCACCGAAGGCGCGCGCGCTTTCATCCTCTGGGGAGCGACCATGATCGACAAGGCGCACCGCTCGGGTGATAAGGACGCGGACGGGCTGATCTCGCTGCTGACGCCGGTCATCAAAGGGTTCCTGACAGATGAAGGTTACGACATGACCGTTCAGGCACAGCAGGTCTATGGTGGTCATGGCTACATCGAGGAATGGGGCATGTCGCAATACACCCGCGATGCCCGTATCGCGATGATCTACGAAGGCGCAAACGGCGTTCAGGCGCTGGACCTTGTTGGCCGCAAACTGGCACAGGATGGCGGCAAGCACGTCATGGCCTTCTTTGAAATGGTCAAATCCTTTTGCAAAGAGAACGGCGGCAAGGACGAAGCCTATGACAAGGCCTTCATCGAACCACTGAAGGCCGCGTCCAAGGATCTGCAGGCCGCAGGCATGTACTTCATGCAGGAAGGCATGAAGAACCCCAATAACGCGCTGTCGGGTTCCTATGACTTCATGCACATGTTCGGCCATGTCTGCCTGGGCCTGATGTGGGCACAGATGGCGAAAGCCGCTCAGGGCGCGCTGGACGGTGGGGCCTCGGATACCGAATTTTACAAAACCAAGATCAACACCGGCCGGTTCTACATGGCCCGCCGTTTGCCAGCGACGGCCATGCATCTGGCCCGCATCCAGTCAGGCGCGGACACGGTGATGGCCCTGGACGCCGCGAATTTCTGATCTCAGTGTGGGCTTGGGTTTGACCGCCCGAGCCCACCCCGGAGGAGAAACAATGCCAAAACGCTTCCGCCTGACCCGCCGTTTTCCGGTCGCCATGACCGAAGATGGCTATCGCAAGCTTCGCGGATTCGCCCGCGAAGCGGGACTGGACGAAGGCGAGGCGCTGTCGTTCCTGTTTGAAAACTTCAACAGCGTGATCAACGAGGAGAACCTGACCCACCGCCTGCGCATTTTCAATTCCGAGTTGGAGGCACGCAAGCGTTGAAAACTGAACTCAAATCAACCGGCATCACATGCTTTGACGGCAGATGCCTCCGGCGGGAGTATTTTTGAAAAGATGATGATGCGATGCGTCCCTGCCACCGGGCGCTCTCGCCATCAGGACAGGGACGTCTTCACCTTTTGCGGTCATCGGCTCTCCAGCCTGTACCGCCAGACTATCAAGACAGAAGTTCGTTAATTGAACGTTACGAAGACAACTTCATCTTTTCAAAAATACTCAATTCCGACCTAACCACACACGCCACGGGAGGGGCGATCATATGACCATAAAACTGCATTGCTTCGGAGAAAGCGGGAATTCCTACAAAGCAGCGCTGGCGCTTGAGATGTCCGGGTTGGAGTGGGAGCCGGTCTTTGTCGATTTCTTCAACGGCGTGACACGCACCCCCGAGTACCGTGCCGAAGTGAATGAGATGGGCGAGGCCCCCGTCATGATCGATGGGGATTTTCGAACCAGTCAATCGGGTGCCATCCAAGCCTATGTAACCGAGAAATCCGGCAAGTTCGGCGGCAAGAACCGCGATGAGAACTATGAGATTTTTCGCTGGGTCCTGTGGGACAACCACAAGCTTAGTTCGATGGCGGGTCTGACCCGGTTTCTGATCAATTTCCTGCCCGAACAGCACCGCAACCCGGATGTGATCGCGTTCAATCAGGGGCGCCTTAAGGCCGCCTATCAAACGCTGAACGCCCATCTTGAGGGCCGGGACTGGATCGTTGGCGACGGCGTGACCAACGCTGATATCAGTTGCTGCGGGTACCTCTATTACCCCGAACCATTCGGCTTTGATCGCGCCGACTGGCCCCATATCGACGCCTGGCTGACGCGCCTTAGCGAGCAGCCAGGCTGGAAACACCCCTATGACCTGATGCCCGGCAACCCGTCGGATCGAGCTTAAGGAGAAGACCCCATGACCGAAGCCTATATCTATGACGCCCTGCGCACACCGCGTGGCAAGGGTCGCAAGGATGGCAGCCTGCACGAGGTGACCTCGGTGCGCCTGTCCGCCCTGACCCTGAATGCGATGAAAGAGCGGAACAATCTGGAAGGTCACGCCGTTGAGGATGTGATCTGGGGCAACGTCACGCAGGTGATGGAGCAAGGCGGCTGTCTGGCGCGCTCCGCCGTCCTCGCCTCGGATCTGGATGAATCGATCCCCGGTCTTGCGATCAACCGGTTCTGTGCCTCGGGTATGGAGGCCGTGAACTTGGCGGCCAATCAGGTCAAGGGCGGCGCAGGCGAGGCCTATATCGCGGGCGGTGTCGAAATGATGGGTCGCGTGGCCATGGGCAGCGACGGTGCCGCAATTGCGGTCGACCCGACACTGGCGATGGAGACCTATTTCGTGCCGCAGGGGATTTCGGCGGATATCATCGCCACGGAATATGGGTTCAGCCGGGATGATGCAGACGCGCTGGCGGTTGAATCGCAGAAACGGGCTGCTGCGGCTTGGGAAGACAACCGGTTCGAGAAATCGGTGATCTCAATCAAGGATCAGAACGGCCTGACTATTTTAGACCGCGATGAATACATGCGCCCCGGTACTGACATGCAATCGCTGGGCGCGTTGAACCCATCTTTTGCAATGATGGGCGAGCAGATGCCGGGTTTCGACAAGGTCGCGATGATGAAATACCCGCATCTTGAGCGGATCACCCACATCCACCACGCGGGCAATAGTTCGGGCATCGTGGATGGGGCCGCGGCTGTGCTGATCGGCAACAAGGAATTCGGTGAGAAATACGGCCTGAAGCCGCGTGCGCGCATCAAGGCGACGGCCAAGATCGGCACCGACCCGACAATCATGCTGACCGGTCCGGTTCCGGTAACCGAGAAAATCCTTGCCGACAATGGCATGAAGATCAGCGATCTGGACCTGTTCGAGGTGAACGAAGCCTTCGCCTCGGTCGTATTGCGGTTCCAGCAGGCGTTCGACGTTGACCCCGAATTGGTGAACGTCAACGGCGGTTCCATAGCAATGGGGCACCCGTTGGGCGCGACCGGCGCAATGATCATCGGCACCCTGCTGGATGAGTTGGAGCGTCAGGACAAGGAAACCGGCCTCGCAACCCTCTGCATCGCGTCCGGCATGGGTGCGGCGACTATTATTGAGCGTGTATGATGCCCAAAATTGATCTTTCCAAAATCCCGTTTCGCAACGGGTCCGGCTATCCCGGCAAATTGGCACGCGCTGGCGATGACCGTTACGTGCAACCCTTGGGCGACGCGAACGGTCTGACGCAATTCGGGGTCAATATCGTGCGGCTGGAGCCAAACGGCCTGTCCTCGCTGCGACACTACCACATGGAGCAGGACGAGTTCGCCATCATGCTCAGTGGCGAATGCACCTTGATCGACGACGATGGTGAGCACCAGATGCTGCCCGGTGACTGCGCTGCATGGCCTGCGGGTGAGGCCAATGGCCACCACCTTGTAAACAAAACCGATACGCCCGCGACATTCCTAGTGGTGGGCACCCGGACCCCGACCGAGACCGGCTATTACAGCGATATAGACATGATGGTGAAGTTCGACTCCGATGGTTTCGCCTTTACCCGCAAAGATGGCAGCCCGCTGACGGCTGACCAGATTGGAGAGGATAATGACTGATTTCACTCTGACCAAAGACGCGGACGGCGTCGCCTTCATCACCTGGGACGCGCAGGGCAAATCCATGAATGTCCTCACCCGAGAGGCATTTGAACTGGTCAGCGCGCTGATCGATCAGGCATTGGAGGATGAGGAGGTCAAGGGCATCGTTATCGCAAGCGGCAAAGAAGGCTCGTTTGCCGGTGGCATGGACCTGAACACTCTGGCGACGATCCGTCAGGAAGCTGGTGACGAACCGGCGCAGGCGCTGTTCGACTTTGTGATGAACGGCCACCATATCCTGCGCAAACTGGAACTGGCGGGCATGGACCCCAAGACCAAAAAGGGCGGCAAACCCGTGGCTTGCGCCATCAATGGCACATGCGCTGGGATCGGGACCGAGATCGCGCTGGCCTGTCATCACCGCGTCATGACCTCCAATCCGAAATCCAAGATCGGCCTGCCGGAAATCATGGTTGGCATCTTCCCCGGCGGCGGCGGCACCATGCGGTACAGCCGTATGGTGGGCGCGATGGCCGCGGCCCCTGTCCTGCTGGAAGGCAAGATGATGGACCCGAAGAAGGCCAAAGGCGCGCAGCTGATCGACGCGGTGGCGGATGATCCGGTTGCTGCTGCGAAGGAATGGGTTCTGAACGCCACCGACGCCGATCTGGTCAAGCCATGGGACGCGAAGGGCTACAAAATGCCCGGCGGTGCGCCATATCATCCCGCTGGTTTCATGACCTTTGTCGGCGCCAGCGCCATGGTGAACGGCAAGACTCAAGGGGCCTTCCCAGCGGCCAAGGCTCTGCTGAGCGCAATCTACGAAGGCGCGCTGGTCGATTTCGACACCGCCCTGCGGATCGAGGCCCGCTGGTTCACCAATGTTCTGATGAGCCCGTCCTCGTCTGCGATGATCCGGTCGCTGTTCCTGAACAAGGAAGCGCTGGAGAAAGGCGCGGTGCGGCCAAAGGATGTGCCCGATCAGCGGGTCAAGAAGATCGGCGTTCTGGGCGCGGGCATGATGGGGGCTGGCATCGCTCTGGTCTCGGCACAGGCCGGGATGGAGGTGGTTCTGATCGACCGTGATCAAGAAGCGGCCGACAAGGGCAAGGCTTATTCCGAGACCTATATGGACAAGGGCATCAAGCGCGGCAAATCCACGGCTGAGAAGAAAGAGGCCCTGCTGGCACAGATCACTGCCACCCATGATCTGGAGCATCTGAAGGGCTGCGACCTGATCATCGAGGCGGTGTTCGAAGACCCCGGCGTCAAGGCCGAGATGACCAAAAAGGTCGAGGCCATCATCCCCGAAGATTGCATCTTTGCCTCGAACACCTCGACCCTGCCGATCACCGATCTGGCCAAGGCCAGCGTGCGGCCTGAACAGTTCATCGGCATCCACTTCTTCTCACCCGTTGAGAAGATGTTCCTGGTCGAGATCATCAAGGGCAAGGAAACCGGGGATCGTGCGGTGGCCAAGGCGCTGGACTATGTGCGCCAGATCCGCAAGACGCCGATCGTGGTCAACGATGCGCGTTTCTTCTATGCCAACCGCTGTATCATTCCCTATATCAACGAAGGTCTGCGGATGATCACCGAGGGCGTCAGCCCCGTGTTGATCGACAATGCCGCGCGACAGTTGGGTTTCCCTGTCGGGCCGATCCAGCTGAATGATGAGACCTCGATAGACCTCGGTGCCAAGATCGCTCGGGCGACCAAGGCTGCGATGGGCAATGCCTATCCAGAAAATCCGGGTGATGATCTGATCTTCTGGATGGAGGAACAGGGGCGTCTGGGTCGCAAGGCCAATGCCGGGTTCTTTGACTATGACGACAAAGGCAAGCGCGTCGAATACTGGAAGGGTCTGCAGGACAAATACCCCCATGCGGAACAACAACCGGACTTGATAGAAGTACAGGAACGCCTGATGTTTGCGCAGGTTCTGGAAGCGGTCCGCGCCATGGAAGAAGGTGTTCTGGAAGATATCCGCGAAGGCGACGTGGGTGCAATCCTGGGCTGGGGCTTTGCGCCGTGGTCTGGCGGTCCGCTGTCATGGCTGGACATCATCGGCACGCCCTACGCGGCGGAACGCTGTGACCAACTGGCCGAGACATATGGTGAGCGTTTTGCCTGCCCGCCACTGCTGCGTGAGATGGCTGAAAAAGGCCAGAGCTTTTATGGTCGCTTCAACCCGGAAGCCAAAGCCGCGTAACAAAAAAGCCGGCGCATGCCCCCACATGCGCCGGCTTCTCAGGCCCCCACCTGCGAAATTATTCCTGATGGGTGATCATCATCCATTCTGGCTTTAGAAACAGGGTCGGCATGGGCGGGCGACCCGGGCGCCCGGGACGCCGATAGCCTTTGGGCGGACGAACGGGAAAAATCGGCTCGTCCGAAATCGGTGCGGGCAAAGCGCCCAGCGGGTTTGTCATTGCCGAGAGATCGCCACTTATTGCAATCTTATCAATCCACTCGGCGGCGTCCTTATCGTCGAGAACCGGATAGTGGTATTGGTCTGTCACCGACCGCAACCCGATCCGCCCGGACGAGCAGAACGCCTGCAAACCGCCTTCGATAAAGATCACTTGGTCCTGATCAAAATACAGGCTGCTGACGTCAAACGTGCGCCCCGGTGCGCGCGACCTAAGCCGACCCGCTCCGCTGAGCAGTCTTGCCGGGATCACCGAGATACCGTTGCTGGTCGGATCAAGCTTGCCTTGGTCCAGCGCGACGCCCTGTTCCGGCATCAACCAAAGCGGCCGACCATTATATCCCGCGCCAGACGGAACCTGCACCGGCAGATTTTCGGGCCGGGATTCATCGGGGGATATCGTGATCTGGTCCGAGGATATCCTGCGAACTTCTTTGAAGCCGTTGTTCAACGTGCGAATAAGATCGCCGACCTTTATCCGCTCGATCTTTTTCCAACCGCTGGTCGTGGCGATCTTTGTGCCATGCACAAAGCCGCCCCTGCGTGCAGTCTGGACGCGTGCCCCCACCCTGGGCTGAACGCGAACGGGCTGATCTGTAAAACTCGAAACACTCACTACTTTCAACACGCGCCGAACCCCCTTCTGGCACAAACACAACAACCACTTAGTGCTAGCATGGAAGTTGGTGGGGCGACTTAGTTTTGACACATTTGGGCCCAAATGAGGCCCGGTTTGGTTAAGACCACCCCAAAACCCTGAACAACCCCTGTCTCGATCTGCGCTTTGATGCCGTGCAGGAAACTGTGTGCAGACAAGCGGTGCAGTTCCGGATGATTCTGTTCAGGTGGTGTGGAAATCATGCGTGAACGGTTGCAAGCCGTTTGCGTGGCGGGTTTTCGCCATGCTAGGATCGGGCAAAATACTACCGAGCAGCATTACCAAATGACCGCATTGAAACAGTACCAGCGGATCGAAGCCACCGGTCTGTGGCGCGCCTCGCCCGACGAACAACGGCGCGAGGTCGTGGTTTCGATTGGCGAGGCAACGCTGACGGTATCGGATTTCAACGACCGCGCATTGACGCATTGGTCCCTTGCCGCGCTGGTGCGTCAGAACCCGGGCGCGTTTCCGGCAGTGTTCAGCCCCGACGGTGATCCTGACGAAACGCTTGAGTTGGCAGAGACCGAAGTCACGATGCTTGAGGCGATCGATCGCCTGCAACGCGCAATCGACAGGTCACGCCCGCATCCCGGCCGGTTGCGTTGGGCCTCGGTCGCCTGTGTGGCGCTGGCAGTGCTTGCGGTGCTGATCTTCTGGCTGCCCAGCGCCTTGCAAAGCCATGTGGTCAGCGTTGTGCCCGAGATCAAAAGGCAGGAAATCGGCTCCGCTATCCTGCAACGGATTGAAAGAGTGTCAGGCAAAGCCTGTACGTCACGGGACGCGCTGGCCTCGCTTGAAAGTCTTGCAGAAAGAACTGGTGTCCGCCAAATCGTAATCCTGCCCGCTGGCGTTCCTGACAGTCTGGGGCTGCCGGGAGGTACGGTTTTGCTGAACCGGGCTTTGGTTGAAGACCATGAAGATCCGGCCGTTGCCGCCGGTTATGTCATCGCGGCACGCGCGCGGGCGCAGGTCCAGGATCCATTGGACGACATGCTGGACCGGACCGGACCAACTGCCGCCTTTCGCCTGCTCACCACCGGCGAACTGACCTCAGCCATCATCGACAGCTATACCGAGCAAGTTCTGGCCGGGGCGCGCAGCGATCTTTCCGACGATGATCTGTTGTCAGTATTTGCGCAGGCCGCCCTGCCCTCGACCCCTTATGCCTATGCTCGGGATATCACCGGAGAATCCGTATTGGGCCTGATCGAGGCTGACCCGATGGCAGGTCGCACGCTGGAACAGGTGCTGCCGGACCGCGATTGGGTCCAGCTGCAGAACATTTGCGGTCAGTAAGTTTACTTGGTCCCGAACATCCGATCCCCGGCATCGCCCAGACCCGGCATGATATAGCCTTTTGAGTTCAGCTCACGATCCAGCGCAGCGGTGACGATCTTGACGTCCGGATGCGCCTCTTTCATGCGCGCGACACCCTCGGGCGCGGCCAGCAGGCACAAGAACCGGATATCGCTGGCCCCTGCTTCTTTGAGCAGGTCAATCGCGGCGGCCGAGCTGTTGCCCGTTGCCAGCATCGGATCGACCGCTATGACCAGACGGTCCTTCAACCCTTCTGGCGCTTTGAAATAATACTGCACGGGCTTCAGCGTTTCTTCGTCGCGGTACAATCCGACAAATCCAACACGCGCGGACGGGATCAGTTCCAACACGCCGTCCAACATCCCGTTCCCGGCCCGCAAGATCGACACCAGCGCCAGCTTTTTGCCTGCGAGAATAGGCGCGTCCATCTCCTCCATCGGGGTTTCGATATGGCGCGTGGTCAGCGGCATCTCGCGCGTGACTTCATAGGCCAGCAGCAACGTGATTTCGCGCAGCAATTGCCGAAAAACGGCGGTGGAGGTGCCCTTGTCCCGCATGAGCGTCAGTTTGTGCTGTACCAGCGGGTGATCTACGACGGTCAGGTGTTCGCTCATGGTCTCTCCAGTCTTTTTTGCACCCGCGCGCGGGTCTCTTCATCGCAAAAGGCCGCATCCAGCGCGGTTTTGTTCAGGGCGGCGAAATCTTCGGCATCCCAACCGAACGCCTGGCTCAGCATCTCATATTCGCGGCGCATGGTCGTGTGAAAGAAGGGGGGATCGTCGGTCGAAACCGTAACCTTCACCCCCGCATCACGTAATCGAGCGATGGGATGTGCCCCAAATTCAGGAAACAGACCTAATACCACATTGGAACCGGGACAAATTTCAAGCGTGACGCCTCGATCCACCAACTCGCGCACCAGATCCGGGTCTTCGATCGCGCGGACGCCATGGCCAATCCGCTCGACCTCCAGATGCCGGATCGCATCCCGAACACTCTCGGGCCCGCCGAATTCCCCCGCATGGGTCGTCAGACGCAAACCCGCCTCACGGGCGCAATCAAAGGCCCATTTGTAATCGGCTTGCCCGCCAACGGATTCGTTGCCCCCCATGCCAAACCCGGTGATCCAATCCCCTGCCGTTTCAGCGGCGCAATAGGCGCTGCGCTTGGCCTGTTCGGGCCCGAAATGGCGCACACAGGTAACGACACCCCGAAGCGTTATGTCGAACTTACGTTCAGCCTCATCGGCGGCGTCCTGAATTGCATTCAGATAATCTTTCCAGGCGGCCAGATCGCCGCCACCGCAGAAATCGGGGCTTAGGAAGGTTTCGGAATAGACGACGCCGTTTTCAGCGCTTTCTTCAAGGATCGCCAGAGTGAGACGCCGAAAATCCTCGGGCGATTTCAGGACTTCACACGCGGCTTCATAAACGCTGAGAAAATGCGCGAAGTCGCGGAAATCATAAGAGCCATCGGGTTTGAAAATCCCGCTGAGATCCACCTTCTTTTCATGCGCAAGTTGACGAATAAACGCCGGAGGTGCAGCACCTTCGTGGTGCAGGTGCAATTCGACTTTGGGCAGATCAGCGACGCTCATAGAAAAGTCCTTCCCGGCCCTTGTGCCGGTATGTTCAGATGTTGGGCGATACTGGCGGCAATATCAGCAAAATCAACCTGACCTATCTGACCCGGACCAAGTCCCGCTATCAATAGCGGCACCTGTTCCCGCGTGTGATCGGTTCCGACCCAGCTGGGATCATTGCCGTGATCTGCTGTCAAGAGCATCAGGTCGCCGGGGCGAAGTTTCTTCAGGATCAGACCGATCTCGCGGTCAAACCATTCCAGCGCACGGGCATATCCGCTGATGTCGCGGCGATGGCCGTAAAGGCTGTCGAACTCGACAAAATTCGCAAAAGTCAGGCTGCCTTCGTCAGCCTTGTCCACAAGATCGGACAGGTACTGCATCAGGTCCGCATCCGACCCCTTGAACAGCGCATCGATCCCCTGCATCGAGAAGATGTCGCCGATCTTGCCCACCGCATAAACATGCCGCCCTGCATCCTGTGCCCAATTGGTCAGAACCGGCGCAGGGGGCAGGATGGCGAAATCCTTGCGGTTGGTTGTTCGCGTGAACCCTTGGTCCGGTGATCCGACAAAGGGCCGGGCAATGACGCGGCCTACTTTCATCTCGTGCAGACGCGGGGCAAGGGTGCGGCACATCTCAAGCAACCGGTCGAGGCCAAAGCTTTCTTCATGTGCGGCGATCTGGAATACGCTGTCGGCCGAGGTATAGCAGATGGGGCGGCCCGTCCGCATGTGTTCTGCACCCAATTCGGCGATGATCGCGGTGCCGGACGCGTGGCAATCACCCAGAATACCATCCGCGCCTGCAGCTTGCGCAGCAGCGCGGCTTAGTTCAGCGGGAAATGCGGGGGTGGTATCCGGGAAATAGTGCCAATCCCAAGGCACGGGCAGACCGGCCAGTTCCCAATGTCCCGATGGCGTGTCCTTGCCCGGCGAATGCTCGCGCGCGCAGCCCCATAGCCCTGTCGGTTCGACCTCAAGACCCGGTGTCTCAGCACTCGAGGCCAACCGGGTTGCCGCACCCAACCCCAAGGCATCCAGATTGGGCAGGTGCAACGGGCCAGAGCGTCCCTGCTCAGCCCCGCCTTCGGCACACGCCTGCGCGATATGCGCAACCGTATTCGCGCCGGTGTCAGGCGTCTCGCCGTTGAAAAAGCGATCCGCATCACAGGCACCGCCGATCCCGACCGAATCCATCACCACAAGGAACGCGCGGCTCATGCGGTGATCCTTTCATGGACAAGGTCGGGAATTTGCGCAGGCGCATCCGTGATGGAGATGGCGGCCAGAATGTCCAAAGCTGCCTTACGTGCTGCATCCTCGCGCGCGGCATGAACCACGGCGATGGGTTCACCTTTGGCGACGCGCTGCCCCAACCGCACAATCCCGGATATCCCGACGGCAGGATCAATCTCATCGCTTTCGACCTGACGACCACCGCCCAGCGCAACCACAGCCAGACCAAGCGCTTCACCGTTCATCGCCGCGACATATCCGTCCTGCGGCGCGGGAACCTCTTGAATCACATTGGCCTCGGGCAAGAACCGCGCCCATGTCTCGACAAATTGCACCGGGCCGCCAACCGCTGCCATCATGCGTCCGAACCTGTCTGCCGCGCGACCATCCCGGATCACTTCGGCAATCTTTTCGCGGCCTTCGTCCAGCGTTTTGCAGATCCCCGCATCGACCATCAGAACGCTGCCCAATTCAGCCGATATCTCAGCCAGCGGCGACGGTTGGCCACCTGTCAGAACTTTCATCACCTCGGCCACCTCCAGCGCATTGCCCAATGCCGGAGCCAGAGGTTGAGACATATCGGTGATCACGGCCGAGGTCCGACATCCCGCCGCGTTCGCGGTCTCGGTCAAGGCCACCGCGAGGCTGCGCGCCTCGTCCAGTGTTTTCATGAATGCGCCGCTGCCAACTTTGACATCCAACACCAAGGCGTCCGGGCTGACGGCGAGTTTCTTTGACAGGATCGAGGCCGTGATCAAATCCAGACTTTCAACCGTGGCTGTGACGTCGCGCACCGCATAGAGTCGCTTGTCCGCCGGTGCGATCTGCCCGGTCGCCCCAACAATGGCCGCGCCGGTTTCAATAAGAACCTGCGTCAGACGATCCTGACTGATCTGAGTGCTGACCCCCGGAATGGCTTCGAGCTTGTCCAGCGTTCCACCCGTATGTCCCAGCCCCCGGCCCGAGATCATCGGAACGAAAGCTCCGCACTCGGCCAATGCCGGGGCCAGCACCAGACTGACGCTGTCACCGACGCCGCCGGTCGAATGCTTGTCGATCACCGGCCCGTCCACGTTCCAGCTCAGGACTTCACCACTGTCGCGCATGGCCACTGTCAGATCAGCGCGGCCCTGTGATCCCAGACCGCCCATGCAGACCGCCATCGCAAACGCCCCGGCCTGTGCATCGCTGATGCCACCATCGGCCAAACCTTGCGCGAACCAGTTCAACTCCTCAGGCGTGGGCAGTTCATTCCGGCGTAGCTTTGCAATGATCGAGCGTGCGTCCATCGGGTCAGCTTTCCTCCATATGCGAGGCGTCGAATGCGCCGGGCAACAGTTGTCCGATTGTCGTCTGGAATTCCGCACCATCAACGGTTGCGAGCGTGACCTTGACGTCGTGGTCGCCAAATTCCGCAAGTTTCTGTCGGCATCCGCCACATGGCGGGACCGGCTGCGGGCTTGAAGCGACAACATAAACCGCGGTCAGCTTCTGCTGACCCGCTGCAACCATGGCGGCGATTGCGCCAGCCTCGGCACAGGTGCCTTCCGGGTAGGCGACATTTTCGACGTTGCACCCGGCAAATACCTCTCCGGATTCCGATCTTAGCGCCGCACCAACTTTGAAGTTCGAATATGGCGCATAGGCCTTTTCCCGGACGGACAAGGCAGCGTCTTTGAGCGACATGGCGATTCCCCGTTTTTTGATCAACTGGTCAGAAATACCAACCTAATGGAAAGCGCGAGGGGAGTTAAAGCCCCCGGCCCCCATTTCCTAACAGATTCGCGCCTATTTCGATGTTGTTTCGAAAGTGCCGGGCAACGTGACCTCAAGCAGTTCGATATCATCCGACGGGTCAGACAACCGGGTCAGCATCCCCGGCGGGATGACAAACGCATCGCCCTGTTCCAACCGGTAAGGCTCGCGCCCCTCGCCCTCAAGGGTTACTTCGCCGTTCATCACAAAGGTAAAGTGGATGTCCGTGTTGTGGCTGGCCCAGACCGGATCGCCCTGCCCGCGGCGCACGACCTGCACGCCCGCAACGCCTTTGGTGTTCTCGGCAATTGTCGTGTCGCGGCAGATATATCCGGGCAGGCGGAAGGGCTGCCATGTGGCGTCCTTGGCCCGATTGTAAACAAACCTTTGCCCCTGCCATTCGCGGTCCGGACGGTAATGCGGCGTGGGCAGAGCCATCTCGTGGTCAATCTCGGTCACATGCTCGGCAGGTACACCAATCTCGATGACTTGCACATTGTCCGAGGCCTCAAGAACACGATGGCGAATTTCCGGCGGCTGGATGAAGCAATCACCTGCCGTCAGACGCAGCTTGTCGCCCTGATCTTCGTAAACAACATCGACCCAGCCATGGATACAAAAGATCAGCTGAAAGCCTACTTTATGAAAATGCACCATATCGGGCACCGGCCCACCGTCGGGGATACGAATATGGCTGGCAATGATCGATCCGCCCAGACGGTCAGGAACCAGATCACGATAGTGCATCCCGGCCCGCCCGATGATCCAGGGTGCCTGATCCTTGAGACGCCGAACCACAAAAGAATGCACCGTATCTGGCAGCACCAACGGCGGATCGCGCTCTTCGATTTCGATCCTAGTGCCATTGGGGGCCGTCAGAACCCGCTGACCATCCGCGAATGTATCGGAATTGTCGGTCAGAATACGCAATGTTCCGGGCTGTTCTGGCGCGTCCTTTTCGATACGCAGTCTTATTCCATGCCCCGAAAACACCGCAACGCGCGGGTCATCCGCCGGATAGATCATGTCCATCCGCATCCCCAGAACCTTGGTGAAAAAAGGAAGGTCGTCGCGTAGTTCCTGCGTCGGCAGGCGAATTTCAGCGCAGGTTTGGTCGTAGCTCTGGGTCATTCGATGTCTCTTCAATCTCGGATTTTGGCCATCCGATCAGAACGGCGGCCAAAATGCCAATTGAAAAGAACATCTCGAGCGTTTCTTCCAGTACGAACAGGCGTACCATCATCGTTTCAGACAGGTTAACACCGGACATGCCCGACACTTCCTCGAAAAGCTGAGCGATGACCGCCAACAATCCCGAGCCAATGAAGATCAAAATAAACGGTGCGCGCAGCTTCAGCGCGCGCAAGGCGTTTGGAAGACCATGCCAGATAGCCCCACCGATCACGATCACCGCCAGAACCACGCGAACTGCGGTCAAGTCCAACAGCGTATCCAGACCGCTCAGTATACCGTAAGGGATGCTTTCGACGGGGTATATATCGGCTTCCAATTCACGCTCGGCCAAAAGCAGGCAGACCAAAGCGATATACAGGCGGCTGAGCCCGGGATAGCGCCACAGCGCCGCAAGCCCGGCCGAAACCAGTGCAGCGGCCGAGATCGTCTCAAACAACCCGCCTTCCTGATTAAAGGCCAGAGCCTGTTGCGGCCACAGGACCACGGCGGCAAGAACCAAGAAAACAATGGCCAGCAGCGCAAATACGGCAGGCATGCCTCGACCGCGGGACATAAGGCGTGCAGAGACTGCTAACCCAGCCGGGAAGTCGTCTTTTAAGCTCATGAGTGGCCTTCGCTGCTCGGTGCGTTGTTTTTTGGATTGGCCGAATGTAATTTTTCCATGACACTTTTCAACGGGTGCCCATCAGGCTTTCATGAAACTGTTGCAAAATGACCTTACGTCGCAAGGCAAACTGAAATAGTTTAGCCCTAAATCAATCTCACGGAGCTGAATCCTCGATGTCCGATACACCCAGCCTGCGGCAGGCCGCGCTTGATTATCACGCCCATCCGAAACCCGGAAAGCTTGAGATCAAGGCCACGAAACCGATGGCCAATGGCCGGGATCTGGCGCGGGCCTATTCCCCCGGTGTGGCCGAGGCCAGCCTTGAGATAAAAAGCGATGCGCATAACGCAGAAAAATATACCGCACGCGGTAATCTGGTTGCCGTCGTCTCGAACGGCACAGCTGTGCTGGGACTTGGCGATATCGGTGCGCTGGCGTCTAAACCAGTGATGGAAGGCAAGGCCGTCCTGTTCAAGAAATTCGCAGGCATCGATTGCTTCGACATCGAAGTTGATCAGCCGGATCCGGAAAAGCTGGCCGATATCGTCTGCGCGCTGGAACCGACCTTCGGTGCGATCAATCTGGAAGACATCAAGGCACCGGATTGCTTTATCGTCGAGAAACTGTGCCGCGAACGGATGAACATCCCGGTATTCCATGACGATCAGCACGGAACCGCAATCGTTGTCGGGGCCGCGGCCAAGAATGCCCTGCATGTTACCGGCAAGTCTTTTGAGGATATCAAGGTCGTGTCGACCGGAGGTGGCGCAGCAGGGATCGCCTGTCTTTCGATGCTGGTCAAACTGGGTGTCAAGCGCGAGAATATCTGGCTGTGTGACATTCACGGTCTGGTCTATGAGGGCCGGGCCGAGGATATGAACCCGCACAAGGACCAGTTTGCACAAAAGTCGGATCTGCGCACTCTGGATGACGTGATTGATGGGGCAGACCTGTTTCTTGGTCTCAGCGGTCCAAACGTCCTCAAGCCCGAGATGGTTCAACGCATGGCAAAGCGCCCGATCATCTTTGCTTTGGCAAACCCAACGCCAGAAATCTTGCCCCAAGCGGCCCGAGAGGTTGCACCGGATGCGATCATCGCCACGGGACGCAGCGATTTTCCCAATCAGGTCAACAACGTGCTGTGCTTTCCGTTTATCTTTCGGGGTGCATTGGATGTCGGCGCGACCGAGATCAACGATGCCATGCAGATCGCCTGCGTCGAAGGCATCGCGGAAATGGCCCGCGCCACCACCAGCGCCGAGGCAGCAGCGGCGTACAAGGGCGAACAACTGACATTCGGCCCCGATTACCTGATCCCGAAACCCTTTGACCCACGTCTTGTCGGGGTGGTGTCCTCGGCGGTGGCGCGGGCCGCGATGAACAGCGGGGTTGCCAAACGCCCCATCGACGACCTTGAGGCATATAAAGAACGCCTCAATCAAACCGTCTTCAAATCCGCCCTGCTGATGCGTCCGGTCTTTGAAGCGGCCGCTGTCGCCTCGCGCCGTATCGTATTTGCCGAGGGCGAGGACGAACGCGTGTTGCGAACGGCGCAAGCCATTCTGGAAGAAACCACCGAAACACCGATCCTGATCGGTCGCCCGGATGTGATCGAAACCCGGTGTCAACGGATGGGCCTGACGGTTCGACCCGGCGAGGATTTTCGGATCGTGAACCCGGAAAACGATCCGCGTTACTACGACTATTGGAACTCGTATTTTCAGATCATGCAGCGCCGCGGTGTAACCCCCGATCTGGCCAAGGCGATCATGCGCACGAACTCGACCGCGATTGCCGCCATCATGGTACAACGGGGCGAGGCTGACAGCATGATCTGCGGCACGTTCGGAGAATATCGCTGGCACCTGAGCTATGTCGAAAAGGTGCTGGGCACTGCCGATTTGCGCCCACATGGCGCAATGTCTCTGATGATCCTCGAAGACGGGCCCCTGTTCATCGCCGATACGCATGTGCGTCAGCTGCCCAACCCCGAGGAACTGGCAGAAATCACTATTGGCGCAGCGCGGCATGTGCGCAGGTTCGGGATCGAGCCCAAGATCGCATTCTGCTCGCAGTCGCAGTTTGGCAATCAGGCCGAAGGATCGGGCAAACGCCTGCGCGCCGCCATCGACATTCTGGATTCCGAACCGCGCGATTTCGTCTATGAGGGCGAGATGAACCTCGACGTCGCGCTGGATGCCGAACTGCGTGATCGTATTTTCCCGAATTCGCGACTGATCGGTTCAGCCAACGTGCTGATCTTCGCCCATGCGGATGCTGCCAGCGGCGTGCGCAACATTCTCAAGATGAAGGCAGACGGGTTGGAGGTGGGCCCGATCCTGATGGGGATGGGCAACAAGGCACATATCGTCACGCCCTCGATCACCGCGCGAGGATTGCTGAACATGGCGGCGATCGCAGGAACGCCGGTAACCCAATACGGCTGATCCTGCCAGAGCAGGTCGGGCGCCCGTTCGGGTGCCCGTTTGATTCTGGGTCGATTTACATCCAGAAATTTGCAGATTTGCAAATTGGATGAAAAATTACTGATTAGGTACGTATATTGCGTTGATTTGCAAAAATTAGCAGCCTTCTTGTTAGATTTCTGCAAAGTTTTTGCGATAAACTGACGCGCCGTAACCCGATCCGCTTGTTCCAATAGCCCCGCCTGCCTAACACATTGTCCAAGCAGTTTGGGAGGAGGACACCATGGCCTATCAGGACATTTACGACAGCTGGAAATCCAACCCCGAGGCGTTCTGGATGGAGGCTGCCAAAGGGATCGACTGGGTTCGCCCCCCGACCAAAGCCCTGTTTGACGACAACGCGCCGCTTTATGAATGGTTCAACGATGCGCGGGTCAACACCTGCTGGAACGCGGTTGACCGTCATGTCGAAGCCGGTCGCGGCGAGCAGGCAGCCATCATCTATGACAGCCCGATCACGCATACAAAGCGCGAGATTTCCTATGTCGAGCTGCGCAACCGCGTGGCAACGCTGGCTGGGGCGCTGCGGGCAAAAGGGATCGAAAAGGGCGACCGCGTCATCATTTATATGCCGATGATCCCCGAGGCGCTTGAAGCTATGTTGGCCTGCGCGCGCCTGGGTGCGGTTCACTCGGTCGTGTTCGGTGGTTTCGCGAGCAACGAACTGGCGGTGCGCATCGATGACGCAAAGCCCAAAGCGATCATCGCTGCGTCCTGCGGGATGGAGCCGGGGCGTGTGGTTCACTATAAACCCCTGCTGGATGGCGCCATCGATCTGTCCGACCACAAGCCTGATTTCTGCGTGATCTTTCAGCGCGAACAAGAGGTTGCCGAACTGATTGAAGGGCGTGATCTGAACTGGCATGGCTTTCAATACGGTGTCGAACCGGCTGAATGCGTCCCCGTCGACGGCAATGATCCGGCCTATATCCTTTACACCTCGGGCACCACGGGCGCGCCCAAGGGGGTCGTGCGCCCGACCGCAGGGCATCTGGTGGCGCTGAACTGGACGATGAAGAACATCTACAATGTCGATCCCGGCGATGTGTTCTGGGCGGCCTCGGATGTAGGTTGGGTCGTGGGCCATTCCTATATCTGCTACGCGCCGCTGATCCATGGCAGCACGACCATCGTATTCGAAGGCAAGCCAGTTGGCACCCCGGACGCGGGCACGTTCTGGCGCGTGATCTCCGAGCATAAGGTCAAAAGCTTCTTTACCGCTCCGACTGCCATTCGCGCCGTCAAGCGCGAGGATCCGAAGGCCGAGCTGATATCGAAATACGACCTCTCCTGCCTTGGTGCATTGTTCCTTGCCGGCGAACGAGCTGACCCCGACACCATCACCTGGGCGCAGGATGCGCTGAAAGTGCCGGTCATAGACCATTGGTGGCAGACCGAAACCGGCTGGGCCATTGCAGGTAACCCGCTGGGTATCGAAGAGCTTCCGACCAAGCTGGGATCGCCCGCCAAGCCGATGCCGGGCTATGATGTACAGATACTTGACGAAGGTGGCCACCCGATGAAACCGGGAGAACTGGGTGCGATCGCGGTCAAGTTGCCCCTGCCTCCGGGCACATTGCCGACATTGTGGAATGCGGAAGACCGATTCAGGAAATCCTATCTGGAACATTTCCCGGGATACTATGAAACCGGCGATGCGGGGATGATCGACGAGGACGGGTACCTCTATATCATGGCGCGCACGGATGATGTGATCAATGTGGCCGGGCACCGCTTGTCGACCGGAGGGATGGAGGAAGTTCTGGCCGCCCATCCGGATGTTGCCGAATGCGCGGTGATCGGTGTTTCTGATCAGTTGAAAGGCCAGATGCCGGTGGGCTTTCTGTGTCTGAATGCCGGGGCTGACCGCAACCACGATGACGTGGTGCAGGATGTGGTCAAGATGGTACGCGAAAAGATCGGGCCGGTGGCAGCCTTCAAGAAAGCGGTTGTGGTGGATCGGTTGCCCAAAACCCGCTCGGGCAAGATTCTGCGCGGCACGATGGTCTCGATTGCAGACGGTGCCGCCTACAAGATGCCTGCCACCATCGACGATCCCGCCATTCTTGATGAGATCACCGAGGCCCTGCAGACCATCGGGTATGCGCAGTAAATCAACAGGATGCGCCTTACGGCACGCCCGATCTGCGCCGACGCGCCTGTGCAAGGCTCTGCCTCGCGCTCCGGGATATTCAAACAGGCGAAAGGCGGATCAAGGGCTTGCCATCAGATACCCGTCGCCCCAGGTTGATGTTCGGGAGGAATGTCATGGGCGATGGCGATATCTGGCGTTTGACTGCTACTGAATTGGCCGCGCTGACACGCGCGGGTGATTTGAGCGCAGAAAGTGCTGTTCAGGCATCGATCAACCGGATGCATCGGATCAACCCGGAACTGAATGCGGTTGTCGAGGATCTGAGCCAGGAGGCTTTGGAACGGGCAAGCGGTCTGGATAAGGCCCGTGCCGATGGTGCAGAACCAGGGCCGTTGCACGGGGTTCCGGTGACGATCAAGGTCAATGTCGATCAAAAGGGCCATGCCACGACAAATGGCGTAGTTGCCCTGAAAGACCTTGTGGCACCCGATGATGCGCCGGTTGTGGCGAACCTGCTGAATGCAGGCGCGGTAGTGATCGGGCGCACCAACACGCCCGAGTTTTCATTTCGTGCCGATACCGACAACCCCCTGTATGGCCGAACGCATAACCCATGGGGTCGGCATATCTCGCCCGGTGGATCGTCTGGTGGCGCAGGGGTCGCCGTGATGGCGGGCATCGGGGCTTTGGGCCATGGCAACGATATTGGCGGCAGCCTGCGATTTCCGGCAGCGGCGAACGGAGCGGTGACGGTCAAACCCGGACTTGGCCGGGTGCCCGCCTGGAACCCAAGCCAAACAGCTGAGCGCGGTATGCTGGCTCAGTCCATGTCGGTTCAGGGTCTGATCGCCCGCTCTGCGGCTGATCTGCATCTGTCAATGCCCAGCCTGATTGCCGCAGACCCGCGCGATCCGTTTCACGTTCCGATGTCTTGGCGCGGTGCAGCTCCGGAGGGGCCTATCAAGGTTGCCTTTAGCAGGAACACCTATGGGTACGCACTGCACCCCGAAGTTGAAAAGGCATTGGAGACTGCCCGTGACGCCCTGATCGACGCGGGCTATGACGTGACCGAGGTCGAACTGCCGGATGTGTTCGAAAGCGGCCGCGCCGGGTATCGCGCTTTGATGGGAGAAGTTCTGACCCTGATGCAAAGCGATATCGAGGCAGCCGGATCACAGACCATTCAGGATATCTTTGCCGTCTATTTTCAGGAGTTTCCACCGATTGTCGGAACCGAACTGATCCAGATGCTGGCAAGACGCACCCATTATGCCCGCGAATGGTCGCTGTTTCTGCAGGACTATCCTCTGGTCCTTTGCCCTTTCCTGCCGCAGCCGTTTTTTGGGCCAGATCGAGATACCGAGGGTGCTGATGGCGTGCACGAGGTTTTGGGCTGCGCGGTCTATTCCTACGCCATGAATTTTCTGGGTTTACCTGCCGCGAATGTTCCCGCGCGGTTGGCAAATTTGCCGAATGGGCCACAACCGATCAACGTTCAGATTGCCGCGCAGCGCTGGCGCGAAGATCTGGCCGTGGACGCGGCAGCCGCAATCGAAGAACGTGTTGGATCAATGGCGCCAATACTCTGGGAAAAGATGGCGATCTGAGCGTCTGATCACGACAGTTCACAAAAATAGACCCCGGGTTTTTGTGCCCGGGGTCCGCATACTAAAATATGCCCGGAATTCAGATGACAAGCGTAGCACCACCTACCCTCGCCAGCGCGTAAACTGCGCAATCATTGGAAAACACCATTGGGTGGCCACTCACTTCCACCCCGGCGTGTTCTCCGGGCATGATCAGATTAACAAAGGGTTTCGTCCATTCATGTGAACTTGTTCACACAAGGATAAAGAAATTCTGAAAATTGGCGTAAGTTAATTAAATTGCTCGGAAAAAATACGCTCTTCCAGGCCGTGACCGGGGTCAAAAAGGATCCGATGGGCAACCTTTGGCTCGGATCGGATCTCGACCCAGTCGATATCCGTGATCGAAATCGAATCTGCATCAGCCATCACAGGGCGTTTTTTGGCATCAAGAACGTCGAACCGAACCTGAGCGGTTTTCGGCAGCAGAGCCCCACGCCAGCGTCGCGGGCGAAAAGCGGCGATGGCCGTCAGGGCCAGAACATCCGACCCAATCGGCAAGATCGGTCCGTGCGCCGAGTAGTTATACGCAGTTGACCCGGCGGGCGTGGACAACAATGCGCCGTCGCAGACCAATTCCGCCATGCGTTCGCGGCCATCCACGCTGATTCGCAGACATGCGGCCTGCGGACCGGCCCGCAGCAATGAAACCTCGTTGATGGCAAGCGCCTCGTGCGTTTTGCCGGACTGATCCATCGCGGTCATGACCAGCGGGTTGATGATCTCTTCTTCTGCCGCATCCAGCCGGGTCAGCAAGTCAGCCTCATCGTATTCGTTCATCAAGAACCCGATGGTCCCGCGATTCATTCCATAAACGGGCGTATTCAGGTGCTGTATGCTGTGCAGCGTGCGCAGCATGAAACCGTCTCCGCCCAGCGCAACAACGACATCGGCATCCCGGGGCGCCACATTGCCGTAACGCGCCACCAGGGCGTCCCGCGCAGTTTGTGCCACGTCCGCGTCGTTCGCTAGAAAGGCGATTCTTTTGGTCATCTCTTCCGGTTTCCGGTGCTGCACATTTGGTTCCGAAACAAACATACCTTTCCCCATTAGGCCAGACTTGACGCCATAGCAGGCCAATTCGTCGCTTTACGCCTTTTGCCACCAAAGCGTTTCCGATAGGAAATCCGCAAGTTTTCCCTGCCATGTGGAGCCTCTCATGAACGCCAATCTCCGTGACACCGGATTTTTCACCCAGTCCCTTTCGGACCGTGACCCAGAGCTGTTTGGCTCGATCACATCCGAGCTGGGTCGTCAGCGCGACGAAATCGAGCTGATCGCATCCGAGAACATCGTCTCTGCCGCCGTGATGGAAGCGCAGGGTTCGGTCATGACCAACAAATATGCCGAGGGCTATCCCGGTCGCCGGTATTATGGTGGTTGCCAGTTCGTCGACATCGCCGAGAACCTGGCCATCGATCGCGCCAAGGAACTGTTTGGCTGTGGCTTTGCCAACGTGCAGCCGAACTCCGGCTCTCAGGCCAACCAAGGCGTGTTCCAGGCGCTGATCCAGCCCGGCGACACCATTCTGGGCATGAGCCTTGATGCTGGTGGTCACCTGACCCACGGCGCGCGTCCAAACCAGTCGGGCAAGTGGTTCAACGCTGTTCAATACGGTGTACGCCAGCAGGACAACATGCTGGACTATGATCAGGTCGAAGCGCTCGCCAAAGAGCATAACCCCAAGCTGATCATCGCAGGTGGTTCTGCGATCCCGCGTCAGATTGATTTTGCCCGGATGCGTGAAATCGCCGATATGGTTGGCGCTTATCTGCACGTCGACATGGCACACTTTGCCGGTCTGGTTGCAGCGGGCGAACACCCCTCGCCTTTCCCACACGCGCATGTAGCAACGACCACAACGCACAAGACCCTGCGCGGCCCACGCGGCGGCATGATCCTGACCAATGACGAAGATATCGCCAAGAAAGTGAACTCGGCCATCTTCCCCGGCATTCAGGGCGGCCCCCTGATGCATGTGATCGCTAGCAAGGCCGTGGCCTTTGGCGAGGCGCTGAAACCTGAATTCAAAAGCTACATCCAGCAGGTCGTGACCAACGCGCAGGCGCTGTCGGATCAGCTGATCAAGGGCGGTCTGGACACCGTGACCCACGGCACTGACACCCATGTGGTTCTGGTCGACCTGCGCCCCAAAGGCGTCAAGGGCAACGCGACCGAAAAGGCCTTGGGCCGGGCGCATATCACCTGCAACAAGAACGGCGTGCCGTTTGACCCGGAGAAACCGACCATCACCAGCGGCATCCGCTTGGGCTCCCCCGCCGGCACCACGCGCGGCTTTGGTGAGACCGAGTTCCGTCAGATCGCAGACTGGATCATCGAGGTTGTTGACGGTCTGGCCGCCAATGGTGAGGACGGCAATGGCGCGGTTGAGGCAAAGGTGAAGGCCGAAGTCGCAGACCTTTGTGCACGTTTCCCAATCTATCCGAACCTGTAAGGCTTGGAAATAACAAGAAAACGGCGCCCCATCGGGCGCCGTTTTTCGTTGCAGATCAGGGGTCTCAGATAAATCCGCGCCAGCGCAAAACGATGACCGCAAGAACCGCCAGCGCCAGCACCCCCAAAGCGACCGAGCCCAGAAAACTCAGAAACCAGCCCCAGCGCCGATCGGCCAGATTGATCGCGTTCAGATGGGCATGAACCTCTTCTGACGCCTTTTCCAGTTTTGGAGTGTCCAGAATCAGCCGCAGCTTGGGATGTTCGGCCATCTTCTCAGCATGGGCCAGCACCAGAGCCTGCTTGTAAATGCGACGCGGCAAACGCCGCTTGGCCCGTTTGACCGACTCGGCCAGCGTCTTGTCGCGCAGACCCAGCTTTTTGCGCATCAAAAGGATCGTTTGCGCAATCTGGATCTTAATATCTATTTCTTGCGACATGGGCGCCTCCTGACGGGGCAATGTAACCTTGGGTGGAACCGGCGACAATGGGACTGGTTGTTCGATGCAGCGGCAGGTATCACAAGGCCATGCTGAACACGATCATCCATGGCGACCCGACGGACCAACCACCCCTGCTGATTGCACATGGCCTTTATGGCTCGGCCCGAAACTGGGGCGTTATCGCGCGCAGGCTATCGGATGAACGGCAAGTAATCGCCGTCGATATGCGCAACCATGCCTACAGTTTCTGGGACGCGCATCACAGCTACCCCGATCTGGCTCGGGATCTGGCCGAGGTGATCGACAAGGTAGGTGGTAAAGCGGATATCGTCGGGCATTCCATGGGGGGCAAAGCCTCGATGATGTTGGCGCTTGAACACGGGTCAAAGGTTCGAAAGCTGATCGTCGCCGACATTGCACCGGTTGCCTATACGCACAGCCAGATCCAGTTCATCGAAGCCATGCGGGCCGTCGACATGACCAAAGTCGCGCGGCGTTCAGACGCCGAGCAACAATTGGCCGCGCTTGGCGTGGAAAAAGCACTTCAGAGCTTTTTCACGCAATCGCTGGATGTTGAGAACAAGCAATGGCGCCTGAATCTGGACGTCCTTGCAGAGCAGATGCCCAACATCATGGGTTTTCCTCAGATCGACGCATCGTGGGATGGACCAACTTTATTTTTGTCGGGCGGGGCGTCTGACTATGTGCTGCCCGAACACCGTGGCCAAATTCGGGCTTTGTTTCCCAAGGCGCGTTTCGCGAAGATCCCCGGCGCAGGCCACTGGCTGCACGCAGAAAAGCCGCGGGAGTTCGAAGCCTCTGTCCGCGCTTTTCTGAACGCCTAAAGCGTTTCGAGTTTACGTTGAATCGCTTGTTCGCTGCCTCTCCCTTCGGTCGAACGCGAAAAGCGATGCATGGGTGTTTCAACAAAAACCCGAAACGCTATAATCAGGCCGATCCCTGATACAGCTTTTTCGCAACGGCCCATGAGACGGGCGCGGCCATAACGGCCCCTGTTGCGGCGGCGGAAAAAATCGCCAGAGCGGATACAAAACCCGCAGTCAGAACGGCGATCACGGCGGTCCCCGCCAGAGCAGTGGCGATCAGTGAATACAACACGGATGTAAGGCGTAGCATGGCCGGTTTTCCTTTTTGGGTACAATCGACCATGACATAGAATAAACTGAATATAGCGGGCTTTGATCTGCGTCAGATCAGCGGATTCCGCGAACGGCTTTTACGATCAGGCAACCTCGCCACCGCCGTTAACCCAGTCAGAGAAGCCGCCAAGGTTGTAAACCTGACTATAGCCCATGTCCTTCAACAACTTACCTGCCAACGCCGCACGGCCACCAGAGGCGCAATGCAGAACAATTGGCCGATCCCGACGCAGTTCCGGATCATGAGAAGGCAGGTCCGGGTCGGCTCGAAATTCCAGCATTCCACGCGAAATGTGATGAGACCCTGCGGCGCGTCCGGTTTTATCCAGTTCCGCCGCATCGCGAATATCCAGAAGCAACGCCCCCTGCCCGATCAATTCTTTGGCACGCGCGGCGTCGATACGTTCGACCACGGCATTCGCGGCCTCCATCATGGCTTTTACAGTCAACGGCATGTGTGTCTCTCCTGTTTCGGTTTTTCAGGATGTTAACATGCAGTTTTTGGAAGATGTAGCCAGCGCAAGACGCTGGCTATCACGTTAATGTTCGCGGAATGCCCGAGACATGCTGTCCGTTACCGGTTTTGCGATATAGGCCGCAAAGGTGCGTTCCTCGGTCTGGATCATGATCTCGGCGGGCATACCCGGTGTGGGGATGAAACCGCGCACCCGATTGGTTTCATCTGAAGTCAGCGAAATACGAGCAAGGTATACCTCTTGCGGAATTCCTCCTGCGTCCTCAAGCAAGGAGTCGGCTGAGATATAGAATACCTCGCCGTAAAGAACGGGCGTCGTGCGCTGGTTCAATGCAACCAAACGCACAGTGGCGGTTTGCCCTGTGACGACACTGTCAATTTCAGTTCGTGGAATTTGCGCCTCGATAATCAACGGCGCATCAGCGGGCAGAATCTCGGCGATCGGTTCGCCGGTTTCAATCACGCCTCCGGGCGTGTGATGGTGCAATCGAACAACTGTGCCTGTGACCGGCGCCCGCACAACCGCGCGGTCCAGAACGCTGCGCGCCTGACGTGCCTTTTCCCGGACGCTTTCAAGATCGGCTTCTATCACGCCCAGCTCGTCCAACGCCGCTTCGCGATAAGCAGACCGGGTGCGCGAGATCTGTTCGTCGTACTTGAGCAGCATCTGGTTCACTTCCGCCGTTTCGGCCCGCAAGCGCGCCAATTGGCCTTCGGCTTCGGCTTGAACCCGGCGGATGGTGTTCAGATCACCCTTGCGCACCAAGCCCTTGTTGAACAGCGCTTCCTTGGTGTCATACTCTTCCTGCAGGATATCCGACCGGCGCTGCATACTGGTCAGTTGTGCCTCGAACCCTGTTGCACGGATACGCAGCGCTTCCATATTGCGTTCCAGCAAGGCGATGTCATTCAACAGCGTCTTGCGCGATACGTCAAAGCTCAGCTTCTGGCTGTCAAGGATCGTCATGACTTCAACGTCATCCGAGGCCTCGATCAAATCCGGGGAAAAGACCAGCCGCTCCTTTTCGCTATGCTCGGCGAGCAGGCGCTCGGTCATCGCCTGAAGGCGGATTTTGCGGATAAAAAGCTCGCGCTCATTCGCCTCGGCCGAAGTCTGGTCCAGCGTCATGAGAACTTGCCCGGCCTGAACGGCCTCACCTTCGGATACAAGAATGTCCTCGATAATGCCGCCTTCAAGGTGCTGAACGATCTTGTTGCGGCCCGTGGCGACAAAACTACCCTGAGCGATCACCGCCGCCGCAAGCGGCGCTCGAAAGGACCAGACGCCGAAGCCACCGAAACAAACGACCAGCATCACGAGGCCCAGAATGATCTGCTTGTGAATCGAACGCGGAACTTCCGAGTACCATTGCTGCGGTTCGGGTTCTTGAACCTTTACCAGTTCATTCATTGCTTATCCCCCTTGCCCTGCAGCTCGGGCTTTGGACGCGGCCCATTGAGCTGTTCAAGCACTTGCTCGCGCTGACCGAACAGGGCAACGCGCCCATCCGTCAGCAGCATTATCTTGTCCACAACGCTCAGCAGCGTCGGCTTTTGGGTTATCACGACCACGGTAATCTTGCTTTCCTTGGCCTGCGCAATCGCCCGTGCCAGCGCCTTGTCCCCCGCGACATCAAGGTTCGAATTCGGCTCGTCCAATACGACCAGACGCGGATTGCCAAAGAACGCGCGCGCAAGTGCGATGCGCTGTTTCTGACCGCCGGACAGCGGTGCGCCATCTGCCGCCACGACCGTTTCATACCCTTGCGGCAAGGTTGCGATCATGTTGTGCACGTCGGCCAGAACTGCGGCATCGTGGATTTGCTCATCCGTTGCATCCGCCCGCATCCGACCGATATTGTCCTTGATGGTGCCGGGGAACAGTTGCACGTCCTGTGGCAAATAGCCGATGCTTTCACCGAACTGGCGCGGATCCCAATTGCGGATGTCCATCAGATCCAGCCGCACGCTGCCGGACGTGGGCAAGATCGAACCTACCAGAGTTTTGCCCAGTGTCGTCTTGCCTGCACCGGAATTGCCGATGATGGCCAGAGTTTCACCCGGGTTCAGCGAAAACGAAATTCCGTTCAAAACAACACGCTTGGTTCCGCCGGGCACAAACAGCAGACGTTCGACGTCCAGCCGCCCTTCGGGGCGCGGCAGGCGCAATTTTTCAAATTGCAGAGCCGAGTTCGACAGCAGATGTTGAATCCGCCCAAATGCGCCGCGTGTCAGTAGGAAGGTGTTCCAGCCTTCGATAGACCCTTCAATGGGCGCGAAGGCTCGACCGGCGATAATCGACGCCGCAATGACCATGCCACCGGTGATCTCTCCCTGAAGGGCGAGGTAAGCGCCCCAACCGAGAATACCGATCTGGGTCAACAGCCGCACAGCGCGCGAAATGGCAGCAAAAATCACGTTGCGATCCTGCGCTTTGACCTGCCATGTCAGTGATTGCGCGGTATCGCGACCCCAGATGCGAACCGCTTCGGGGATCATGGCCAGCGCGTTGATGATCTGGCTGTTCCGCGCCATCGAATCCAGATGCTGATTGGCCAGCGACTGTGCCATATTTGCCTTTGCAAAGGGTTTGGCCGTCATTTTCTGGTTGATCAGAGCGATCGTCATCAACAGCAAGGCAGTGACGATTACGATCATGCCAAGCTGTGGATGCACCAGAAAGATCATCAGGATGAATAGCGGCGCGAAGGGCACATCGAGGAAGGATATCAGAGTGCCCGAAACCAGGAATCCGCGCACCTGCTGCAAATCACCCAATGTCTGGTATTCACGCCCGTTGCCATGCAACGAGGCATGAGCCGCAGCGCTCAGAACCGGTGCGCCAAGTCGGGCGGCGACCTCGACCGCTGTACGCATGAGCATGAACCGCCGTACCGCGTCGAACGCTGCCTGGAACACAACGGCCCCCGCCACAATCGCGGTCAGCATGATCAGCGTGTCGAGCGATCGGCTGGTCAGCACGCGGTCGCTGATCTGGAACAGATAGATCGGGATTGCCAGAATCAGGATATTCGTCGCGCAGGTCAGCAGCAACACGAAGGCCAGATTGCGCCAGATCGCCTTGAGCGACGTGCGCAGCGTCTTTTGAAAATCTTCGGGCGGGGTGCGCTTGTGAAACGTATGGGGCGGCCCTTTGCCGTCGCCTCCACCCGAGGTGGAGCGAACGAGCGGCTCATTTGCCTTGCCTTCAATCGTCGTGCCAAAACGCTCCCCATCACCTGACGGCGCAGAGGGGGTCATACGCGCGGTCGATGGCTTGGCAGGATCACGATCAGGGTCTGCGGCATCGGCCACCCCATTGTCGCGACCCGCAAGTTCTTTGTCTTGCGCGGGTCGCGACTGTGCGCGCCGAAGGGGAGAGCCAGCGCGCGGTTTTTCGGTATCTTCGGTTTCAGGTTCATGGGTTTCGGGTTCACTCGGCTGGTTTACAAACCGGGCACAGGTCTCGCCCGCCTCCGGAATTTCTGATTTCACCCGTTCTGCGCCCTTCGGGTCAGATGCCCCTGGGCATTTCCCGGGGTCCGGCACGCGCATATCCTCGGTCAGGTTCAGACGCGCGGCAATTTTTGGCGCGTCAACACGCGGCGACCCTGAAGCCTGCTCGCCAGGCTTCAGGGTCAGAGAACCTCCGCCACCATGCCGGTCCAGAGGGCTGGCAAAACGGGTGCGGCGTGACGAAAAAACGATCGACATAAATAAACCTTCGGGTCACTCGTAACTTACAGGAAAGATCAGGCCAGCATGGTTTGCAGACCATCGTCGGCAGCCGCCATTTCACCGGGCGTCAGGTCGGCACCTTTTGGTCCGATGCCGGTTTCGTCGCCGGGCATCGACATTTCCTCCATCATCAAGGCAATCGCTTCATTGGCGATATCCTCGATTTCCTCGTTGGTCGGCACGTCGATCAGGCTTGCCTGATGCAACAGCAAATCGGAAAACTCGCCATTTGCCGCCATCACGTTCGAGTCGACACCGGCCTTGGTGATATTCGCCGCATTCAACATCGCATTGCTGCCCGAAATGACTTCGGTCGCCGCCGCGTCAGGGCCATGCAGATGCACATCATCCTGGTCCGACAGTACCGTGGTCTGTTCGATCATGTTGACCTGAAGCAGATCACCCTCGATGTTCAGCACGCGCAGCTGCTCCATCCCGGCAAAGGTCGGGTCATTCAGCAGCGCCTCTTCCAGCGCCTCCATATTGTCTTCGGTCAGGTCCAGCGCCGCCGTCAGGTTTTCCTGCAGCTCTTCATGAACATCCTCACCGATTGTGTTGATCGACGCCTGATTCATCATCAGGTTCTCATCCGCCCCGGCCTCGGCCCCGGCCATACCGCCAGTAACCACATCGTCGTCCATCAGGACCAGCGTCTGCATCACCATATCGACCGAGATCATGTCGCCGCCGATCATGATCAGATCATAATAGGACCCCAACTGGACGATATCGCTGACGTTGACCATTTCGTTGTCGCCCATCGCATAAAGGGTCGACGTCGCCGAAATCTCGGTTTCGATGTGGTCGATGTCGGTTGCATCGATCACTTGCTGGATGAAATTCGTGACCACCAGATCGCCGTAAATCCAATCGACGTTGATCATGGCCGGTTGCGCGTCACCGTCGCTTTCCTGATCGATCCAATGGGCCGCATTCCCCTCGACCGCGATTTCCGATGACTGCACCACATTGGTTCCGGATTCGTGACCCGGCGCGCCTTCGTCCATGTCGGAGACAACCGCGACCTGGCTGACAACGGTCAGGTTGACCGACTTCCCCCCAACCGCGATGTAGGGCGCATCAACCCACGAGACGGTTGTGTTCACCTGATTGATCGCAAGGTTCCCGCCCGTGACAACCGAGTGACCGTCCCCGAATTCGGGGCCCTCATCCTGATCCCACTCGGCTGGCAACGGGTCCGGAGTGTTGTCTTCATCCTCTTCTTCGGGTTGGTGATAGGCGGGCAGAAGATCATCCCATGCGGGCGCTTCGTCCACATATTCGCCGTTCACGATAATACCCAGTGCGTCGGCCCCGTGGAACTGATGCACGACAACGCCTTCGACATCAGCGTTGATCGGCGCCATCATTTCCTGTGCCAGCGCTTCGATGTAATCTGCAGACAGATAGTCGGAAATCGCAAGCGACGGCACCGAGACCGCATGAAGCGTCGCCGCAAGTTCAGCCGCCGCTTCGGTTTGCGCCATCAGTTCTTCCACATCGCGGAAGTCGCCTTCGCCCACAACGTCATTGTCGCTCAGGATCAAGGTCTGGAAAGTATAGGTCACCGCCGACCCGATCAGTTCTGTTACAATCTCAGGCGGTTCGGCGACCATGTTGAACTGAAGCTCCTGCCCACCCCCCAGTTCATACTCGGGCAGAACCGGCACACCGATAATGGGCGGGTTGACAATGACCACCGGTGCATCGACAGCGCCGCCGAAATAAGACGGCGGCGTTGGATCATCCGGCGGTGTCATGAATTTATATGGCAGAGGTTTGTAAACGCCGGGATCCAGGTCCAGCTTGGCCTTGATCCGGATTGTCGTCGGATCTTCCAGTTCGTCCAGTTCGGCCTTGCGCCGCTGCGCGGTGAACTCTTCGTATTGATCCCTCAGGCGGGTCTGCTCAATCGTTAGATCAAAGGCTCCAATAAAGTGTGCAATCTTTTCGGTAACGCTGTCGAACGACATAAAATGATCCTCAACCACCGTACCGGCCGCAATTTCCGGTTTGGCTTTGCTGGGCCGAGGCCACTTGGGGCGGCCTCGGCGATTTCGTTAATGCGGGGGCCGGAAATGCGGCCCCCGAAACACGCGCCTTAGACGTCAGTGTCGTCGCTGGTGTAGGTCGAGGTCATCGAGCCACCAACCATGGTCGTATCGACCGAGTTACCAAGCACGTTGGCACCCATGACGATCGACTGGTTGAAGGCCGACGTGTCGACCACAGCTGCCGCTGATGCATAGGATTCACCGTTGACGATACCGTCGCCACCGTTGTTCGAACCCCAGGCACCGCCATTGCCACCGGCACCGCCAGTACCCGAATATGCGCCGGACGCTTCACCACCGGTGTTCATCGCACCAGTTGTCGCACCGCCGGTCGAGCTGCCCATGACGTCACCGCTGGTTCCGCCATTGGCCGCTGCCGCGCCACCTGCGCCACCTGCGCCGGACATTGCAGTGCCGGTTCCGGAACCTGTTCCGGTCGACGTTGCATCGTTGTCGGACATGGCGTCGCCACCGTAACCGGCAATCGCTTCGGCAAGGCTTTCGGCGTAGCCGTCATTGGCTGCATCCGACCAGGATTCGGCGTCGCCACCGTCTCCGGCTTCGTTGGTCGCATCCGCAGAACCTGCGCCGCTTCCTGCCGAGCTTGACGTCGGGCTGACCGTTCCGCCAGCACCGCCGACACCGTCTGCAGTTGCCGTACCGCTACCGTCAGCATCTGCCATACCGTTGGTGGTGTTGGTTCCACCGTCACCACCGGAACCGTCCGGCGTCTGCATGTTGGTGGCGGTTCCCATGATATCGCCAGGGCTCTGGTCAATATCGGGGCCGGTGGCACTTTGATCGCCTACGCCTTGTGCGTCTGCATCAGCGTCGGCCATGCCGCCACCTGCGCCGCCGTCACCGGAACCACCGGATCCATTGCCGCCGTCGCCGTCACCGCCGGGTCCGTTGCCACCGTCGCCGGAGCCACCAGATCCGTTGCCGCCGTCACCGTCGCCGCCAGGTCCGTTGCCTCCGTCACCGGCACCGCCCATTCCTGAAGCACCGGCACCTTGGCCACCAGCTCCATTCGCGTCACCGGTCGAAATGCCAGCTGCGGATTCGTCGTCACCCTCTTCGTCTTCATCACCGGGCTCTTCTTCCACCAGCGAGACTGAGCGCAGGAACGGCAGGGATTCTTCGATCGTACCAGTGTTTCCACCAGCTCCGGGACCACCGGTTCCGTCACCGCCAGGTCCGTTGCCGCCGTCTCCGGAACCACCGGATCCGTTGCCGCCGTCACCCGAACCACCAGGTCCGTCGCCGCCATCACCGGCTCCGCCGTTGCCATTGCCGCCGTCGCCCTGGCCGCCATCACCCTGGCCACCATTGCCGTTACCGCCGGAACCGTCATTGGCACCCAGTGCACCCGCACCGGCCAAACCAAGACCAATGTTTCCGCCACTTGCCGAGTCATTGGCTTCGTTGGTGCCTTCGCTGTTGTTGTCAGCGTTGCCGCTTGTGTCAGCATCACCATCGCCACCATCAGCGCCGTCCGCGGACGAGTCGTTTCCGGCCAGTCCCAGACCTGCTGCAAGTGCGCCAGAGGCGTTGTCGCCACCGCTTGCGTCACCCGAAGCGTTCGAGCCTGACAGACCCAGACCCAGACCCAGACCAATCGATCCTGCGTCACCGCCATCACCACCGGTAGATTCGGAATGTGCACCAGCCGCGCCAAGGTTGACCGCACCAGAATCGTTGTCAGCGTTGCCGCCGGTTCCGCCCGAGCTGTCACCGTCCGCGTGCGCGCCCGACATGCCCATACCAACACTAGTATTGTTGGCACCGCCAGATGCTGCACCGTTACCGCCCGATGCGGTTCCGTCTGCGTGTCCGGATTCACCACCAAGCGCGAAGGAATGGCTGCCGCTGGTGTCGCCATAGGCTTCACCACCATAGCTCATGCCACCGTCGCCCGAATCTCCGCCGTCGGCGTTTACGTCAATGCCGTCTTCGGCATAGGCGTGGCCACCATGGGCGTCGCCATCCTGACTGAACTCGCCTTCATTGCGAACCGTTGCGGCACCAATGCTGTCACTGTCTTCCAGAGACGCCATCTGGTTGTTGATGGAGGAAAAATCGTTGCCGGGTCCATCCAGCGAGATATTCAGGTTCAGGTCATCGCCCGGATCATAGTCCAGATTGTCCCCGGCAGTGATGACATCACCATTCACGTCGCCGTTGTTGTCGATATCCACGTCGACCTTGTCGTCGTCACGTGGAATCCACTCGCCGCCACCAAAGTCGATATCGACGGTCGCGGTGTTGTTGTTGGTGTTGCTGTCGTCACCACCATTGGTCTGTGAGTTGCTGTCGTTACCACCGTTGGTGTTGCTGTCGTTACCACCGTTGGTGTTGCTGTCATTACCACCGTTGGTATTGCTGTCGTTGCCACCATTGGTATTGCTGTCATCACCACCGTTGGTGTTGCTGTCGTCGCCTTGCTGCTGCTGTTGCTGCTGCTGTTGCGCGTTCAGGTCGTCAACCGCGACAACCTCTTCTTCCAGTTCGGGCGCGTCTACCGCCGGATCCTGATCAGTTTCACGACCATCGTCACCGGTAGGAGTCACTGCTGTTAATCTGCGATCTGACATAATAATTTCCACTCATCCTTAGAGCACCTGACCGCTATTCATCTATAACGCGGTAACTGCGGTGCGGTTAAAACAACTTTCACGCATCAAGCGGCTAACCATGCGCTTGTGCGGCAGAGTTTTTGTCTGTGCGGTCTGTCACCCCCTTTCTCGGCCAAGCCGACAACGTGTCCGCCAGAGAATCGCGTGAATGCGCGAGGTGCAGGCACGTTAGGAACTACGATGCTTCGACTATTGAAGCCCGATCATGGTTGCAGCGGGACGCGGGGATGCATAGCTGCCCGAAAGCATTAAATTGGGCAACATTATGACAAAAAACGAGTTTTTTTGGACAAGCGGTATTTTCGCGCTGTTTTGGCTTAAAAAGATGCTGGAGATTCCGCCTAAAAAATAAATTTCATAATTTCAGCAGGTTACCAACAATCAAATTCAGATAACCTGATCGAAAGTTCTAGACCGAATTGCCCAGAGCGGCCCGCTCTATTGCTGATATCTGCACTTTGGGCTATGATCACAGCTAATTTTGAAGTTTTCAGTTATCATTGTGCGGCGCCAAAAATAGCACCAAACCCTACAAGATTTTCATTGGCATCGCTGGTATTCATGAGGGTGGATCAATGAGCTTTTCATTGAGCGACGATGTTCGTGACGAAATGAATTATACCGAAGAGTTGTCCATTATTTTTATTGGAAAAGAGCTTTTTTATTCAAACCAGACATTAAGAAGTGTCCAAAGCGAATTCGGCGTACAGGCGAAACGCTATGAAAGTCTGGACAAGTTCCTGTCTGAAACCACGGGCCAAAATCCATCCGGGCACATCGTGGTCGTTGATCAGATGATGCTCGAGGATATGCTGACGCGGCCCTCGGAATATGCCCGGTTTGCGGATACCGGGTGTCTGGCATTTGCCTACCGTAAGGAAAGCTCGGCCCGGATCCTGTTCGAAAACTGGGATCGCGCCCGGTTTGGTGATGTCGGGTACTTGCCAATGAACGTGGCGCCAGATGTCTGGCGGGCGATCCTGCGATTGCTCATGCATGAGGAACTGCATCTGCCTTGTTTTTTGGCAAATTCCGTCCCTGTGGGTCAGGAAATTCCCAAGCAACCTGCCCAGCAGCAGCGAAGCGCGCAGGCCGATGCATCGGATAAACTGCCTTTGTATTCCAAGCTGACCAAACGCGAAAAGCAGGTTTTGCGCCTTGTATCCCATGGCGAAAGCAACAAGACCATCGCGTCGAAACTGGGTATTACCGAACACACGGTAAAGCTGCATATGCATAACGTGTCCGGTAAAATCGGTGTCAGCAATCGAACGGCTGCGGCGCATTTCTATTTCGAGGTCGCCCCGGAAGAAATGCGCGACCCAAGCTTTGACTGAGCCGTTCGAATCCCGGTTTGATCGCCTGATCCTGCTGGTCGGGCGTCTGAACTATATGTGGACAAACACCGAAAGCCTGCTGATCCATCTGATCGCTGGCTTGACCGGTGCCAACAAGGATGTGGCCGTCATAATCTTTCTAACGCTGAACACCACCCGGGCACGGATCGATCTGGTCGAGCGGTTGGCCAAAATGGATGGGCGCGCGCCCGAGGTTCGGGATCCGATTCTTGAACACACCCAAAGACTGTCCCGCCTGTCCTCGATCCGGAACAAGTACAATCATTGCATTTATTCCTTCGATCCAGAAAGCGGTAACCCCAAAACGATCCTGATGCGCATTGCGGACCGCAAGACGGGGATCAAATTAGGCCGGGAAGACACCGTGGACGATCAAGCCATGCAAGAGATCGAGGATGTGGTCAAACAGCTGTCAGACGCCAATCGCGACATTTGGAACCTGATCAAGAAACTGGGGTTCCCGGTTTAAATTGCTCTACCGCAAGAGCCTGTTCAGTGGTGCGGGCGGTGGGACTCGAACCCACACGGCACTAAGGCCTTCGGATTTTAAGTCCGATATGTCTACCATTCCATCACGCCCGCTTGCCTTCCCATGCACCCCAAAGGAAAGAACCCGTGATTTCGGGAACACTTACCGCGTCAAAATCCGATTGAAAAGACACTGGATTGAGTCCTCGTGCAAAAGATCTAAAGCGCCGGTCGTCAAGCATTCGTCCCGAGTGCAGCTTTGCAGCGCTTGACACAAACCGCATGTTCCGGTCACGTCTGCGCACAAGAATGGGTACAGGCGATGCGCATCGAAATCTCTCCGCTATTAAACCAAACGAACCCGCACACTGACTGTAATGTCGCTCGATCGGTGCCTCTCAGAAACGGGAACGTGTCATGACCGGTTTCAGCAATGCCGAGTTTGAAGCGCGCACGAAACAGGCGCAAAATATGATGGACGCCGCCGGCGTGTCCGCCCTGTTGCTGACCACCGAGCCCGAGTTACGGTATTTCACCGGCTATCTGACCCGCTTCTGGGAAAGTCCGACGCGCCCTTGGTTCCTGATTGTACCACTCGCTGGCAAGCCGATTGCCGTCATCCCTTCGATCGGCGCGGCCCTAATGGGGCAAACCTGGGTCGACGACATACGCACCTGGAGCGCACCGGATCTAGGCGATGACGGAATCTCGCTTTTGGCCGACACCTTGTCCGAGGTTATCCCGGACGGGGAGCGGATCGGAGTGCCGGACGGGCACGAGACCCATGTACGGATGCCACTGGCCGATCTGAAACGGCTGGAGACGCTGATCGGGCGGCGACAACTGGTCGGCGACACGGGCATCCTGCGCAGCTTGCGGATGATCAAATCCGATGCAGAGATTGCGAAAATTCGAACCGCTTGTCAGATCGCGACCCGCGCCTTTGCGCGTGTGCCCGAAATCGCTGCGCAAGGGACACCTTTGGATGAAGTGTTTCGACGATTTCAGATGCTGTGCCTTGAGGAAGGCGCGGACTGGGTGCCCTACCTTGCCGGAGGTGCCGATCAGGGCGGGTACGAGGACGTTATTTCCCCCGCAAGAAACGTACCTCTTGCGCATGGCGATGTACTCATGCTGGATACCGGGCTGGTGCGCGATGGGTATTTCTGCGATTTCGACCGCAACTGGTCCGTCGGCCCGGCAAGTACCGCAGTGCGCGACGCACATGCGCGCTTGGTTGAAGCGTCTGACGCGGCGTTCCAACATGCGCGACCGGGCGCAACTGCGGCCGAGCTGTTCCATGTCATGAACCGGGTGCTGACGCGCGACGCCGTAGGCACCGACGCTGGACGTTTGGGGCATGGTCTGGGTATGTCGCTAACTGAATGGCCTTCACTGATCCCGACCGATCACACTGAGCTGCAGCCCGGTATGGTTCTGACCTTTGAGCCGGGCATCGCAGTAAACGGGAAAATCCTTGTGCACGAGGAAAACATCCTGATCACTGAAGGCGCTCCGGAATACCTGAGCGACCGCATCGGACCGGAGATCCCCGAGTTATGACCAACCTGCCCTATTCTCTCGACCCTGATGATCCCGCGGCGATTCCGATGGGCCTGATCGTTCTGCAGACGGACGAAACGATCGAGCCCGAGTTTCGTACGCTGTTTGCAGATGACAAAAGCCCGCTTTATGTCAGCCGTATCCCCAGCGGGGCCGAGGTCAGCACCGATATGCTGGCCCGGATGGAGACCGATTTGCCCGCCGCTGCCGACTTGCTGCCCAAGGCACGACCCTACCGGGTTGTGGGCTATGGCTGCACGTCAGCCAGTTCTGTCATCGGGTCCGAACGAGTCGAACAGATGGTCAAACAGACCTGCGATGTTCAGACCGTCACCAACCCGCTGCGCGCCGCGGCGGCCTGCGCCGCAGACCAAGGCGTGTCGCAATTCGCCCTGCTGTCGCCCTATGTCGAAGAGGTGAATACCCCGTTGCGAAAAGCGTTTGCAGAGCAGGGCATTTCAATGGACGTATTTGGCACGTTTGGCGAGGCCGAAGAATCCAAGGTGGTGCGCATCTCGACCGAATCCGTGATCGACGCTGCCGTTAGGCTGGGATCTGATACGGCGGTCGAGGCGGTCTTTCTTAGCTGCACCAATCTGCGCACGCTGGCTGCGATTCCCCAGATCAGGGCGCAGATCGACAAGCCGATCCTGTCCAGCAACCAAAGTTTAGCCTGGCATATGAAACGCCTGAACGTGTCGCAAAATTGAGGAAATGTGACGCTGCAGAGGGCTCAATCGCTTTACGGGCTTGCGACCATTTGTTAGCCTCGGCAACAATGCACGAGAAGATCAGTGAAATCCGGAGCAACCGGATAATCATTTGACGCAACAGGGGGTCTTGTGACCGACACAAATAACGACGCCGCGTTTGTTGAATTTCAACGCGTTCAAAAATCTTATGACGGCGAGATTCTTGTCGTCAAAGATCTCAACCTGGCGATGCCAAAGGGCGAATTCCTGACCATGCTCGGGCCGTCCGGATCGGGTAAGACGACCTGCCTGATGATGCTTGCCGGATTTGAAACTGCCACCCATGGCGAGATTTTGCTGGATGGCAAACCCATCAACAATATCCCGCCGCACAAGCGCGGCATTGGGATGGTGTTCCAGAACTATGCCCTGTTCCCGCATATGACCGTGGCCGAGAACCTCTCGTTCCCGCTGGAAGTCCGCAAAATGGATAAATCCACGCGCGAGGCCAAGGTGAAGCGTGCGCTGGACATGGTGCAGATGGGTGCGTTCGGCAATCGCCGTCCGGCGCAGCTTTCAGGCGGTCAGCAGCAGCGGATCGCGCTGGCGCGTGCGCTGGTGTTTGAGCCCGAGTTGGTGTTGATGGACGAACCGCTGGGCGCGCTCGACAAGCAATTGCGTGAACATATGCAGTTCGAGATTACCCGCCTTGCGCATGAATTGGGCATCACCACCGTCTACGTGACCCACGACCAGACCGAAGCGTTGACCATGTCGGACCGCGTCGCCGTGTTCGACGATGGCCGAATTCAGCAGCTGGCCCCACCGGATCAACTGTATGAAGAACCCGAAAACAGCTTCGTTGCGCAATTTATCGGTGAAAACAACACGCTGGAAGGCGTAGTTAAATCCATCGACGGCGATACCTGCCTTGTTCAACTGGATGACGGCTCGGAAATCGACGCGGTACCGATCAATGTTCACAATGCGGGCGAACGTACCAAGGTCTCGATCCGCCCAGAACGTGTGGAATTCAACAAGGACCGTCTGCACGCCGATGCGCATACGCTGAAGGCGACGGTCAAGGAATTCATCTATATGGGTGACGTGTTCCGCTTTCGCATGTCGGTGGCAGGCAATGACGAGTTCATCGTCAAGACACGAAACGCCCCCGATGCCATCCGCCTGAAACCCGGACAAGAGATCGAGATCGGCTGGCTGGCACAGGATTGTCGTGCGCTTGACGCATAGACCAAACCGCGCGGTACAAGCGCGGTTTCACTGAGGGACCGGCTGGCGAAAACCCGTGCGTCAGCTGACCATACAACAAACGGGAAGTACTGGGAGTAACACATGAAACCAACAAAAACCCTGCTTACGGCAGCTGCTCTTGCGACGGCGGCCGGTGGCGTTACCGCCGAAGAGATGACCATCGTCTCGTGGGGCGGTGCCTATTCCAAATCGCAGCTCAAGGCGTATCACGAGCCCTATTCGGAAAAAACCGGCGTCACCATTTTGAATGATGACAGTTCAGCCGAAGCGGTTGCAAAGCTGCGCGCGATGAACGAAGCAGGCAACATCACATGGGACGTGGTGGACGTTGTGGCAGCGGACGCGATCCGTCTGTGCGACGAAGGTCTGGCGATGGAAATCGATCCCGACACCATGCTGGCCCCTGCGCCCGATGGTACCTCGGCCGCGGATGATTTCGGTGACCTGCTGGTCAGCGACTGCTTTATCCCGCAGATCGTTTATTCGACCACTTTCGGCTATCGCACCGATCTGGTTGGGGATACCCCGCCCAGCGATATCTGCGCTGTATTCGATCTGGAAGCCTATCCCGGCAAGCGTTCGCTGGAAAAGCGCCCGATCAACAACATGGAATGGGCGTTGCTGTGTGACGGCGTCGCCAAGGACGACGTTTATGACGTTCTGGCAACCCCCGAAGGACAGGAGCAGGCTCTGGCCAAGCTGGGCACGATCAAGGACAGTGTCGTGTGGTGGTCTGCCGGTGCCGACACGCCGCAGCTGCTGGCCGATGGCGAAGTCGTCATGGGCTCGACCTACAACGGCCGTCTGTTCAGCGTGATCGAAGAGCAAAAGCAGCCCGTTGCCATGCTGTGGGACGCGCAGGTGTTCGACCTTGACGGCTGGATCATCCCTGCCGGTCTGAGCGAAGAGCGTCAGAAGCGCGCACTGGACTACATCATGTTCGCGACCGACACCCAGCGTCTGGCGGATCAGGCCAAGTACATCTCGTACGGTCCGGCCCGTGCCTCGTCGGCACCGCTGGTGGGTCAGCACGCGGAACTGGGCATCGACATGGCGCCGCACATGCCAACCGATCCGGCAAACGCCGAGAACACGTTCCTGTATAACTACGAGTTCTGGGCAGACTACCGCGACGACATCGACGCCAAATTCCAGGCATGGCTGGCGCAATAAGCGTCTGATTTCCTAAGAATGTCGGGGGCGGTGCGCCGCCCCCGGACCAAAGAAAACCCAAGGGGCACCGATGACTGACGCAAGCCAAAACGCCGGACCAATGCTGGCAGCGGACGGAACGCCGCTCAAGCAATCGCTGGCACGTTCATTGCGGCGGCAAAAGCTGCGCGCGCTGATGCTGGTGGCCCCTCTGCTGCTGTTTGTTCTGTTCTCATTCATCGTGCCGATTGCGTCGATGCTGTTCCGGTCGGTGGAAAACAGCATTGTGCAGGAAACGCTGCCTTTAACAGTCGAAGCCTTGCAAAACTGGGATGAAACCAGTGGCGAGCTACCGGATGAGGCGGTCTATGACGCCTTTGTCCGCGACATGGTTATCGCCGTCGACAACAAGACCCATACCCGGCTGGGCTCACGTCTGAACTACGAAGAAACCGGCATGTCTTCGATGTTCCGCCGCTCGGGTCGGAAAATGGGCAAGCTGGACCCCGAGACCGATGGACCGTTCAAAGATCAGGTCATCGAGATTCACGAAGGCTGGGGTGAGCCGCAGACTTGGGCCGTGATCAAGACGCACTCGCCTGCTGTCACCAATGGTTATTTCCTGAACGCGGTCGACATGCGCCGCACGCCCGAAGGCGCGCAATCTCAGCCTGAGGACAAGCAGATCCTGATCAAGCTGTTCGGGCGCACGCTGTTTATGTCGCTGGTGATCACCGCATCCTGTATCCTGCTGGCCTATCCGGTCAGTTATCTGCTGGCGACGCTGCCGATGCGGGTATCTAACCTGCTGATGATCCTTGTCTTATTGCCCTTCTGGACCTCACTTCTGGTGCGAACCTCAGCGTGGAAGGTGATGCTGCAGCAACAGGGTGTGATCAACGAAACGCTGGTCTGGCTGGGGCTTGTGGCTGACGACGCAAGGCTGGTGATCATCAACAACCAAATCGGCACCATTATTGCAATGACGCATATCCTGCTGCCGTTCATGATCCTGCCGATGTATTCGGTGATGCAAACCATTCCGCCGTCCTACACCCGTGCGGCAAAATCCATGGGTGCGACCAACTGGACGACCTTCTGGCGCATCTATTTCCCGCAATCCATCCCGGGCATCGGCGCGGGCTCGATCCTCGTGTTCATTCTGGCGATCGGCTACTACATCACGCCTGAGATCGTAGGCGGCACCAAAGGCGTCTTCATCTCGAACCGGATCGCCTATCACATTTCGTCCTCGCTGAACTGGGGGCTGGCCGCAGCATTGGGGACAATCCTTCTGGGTGTCGTGTTGCTGCTCTACTGGGTCTACGACAAGATCGTCGGCATTGATAACGTGAAGCTGGGATAATCGACATGGCCGCACTTACTCCGATATCCCGCAAACCTCTGTCCATGGTCCTGCCGAGTGTCGCACTGGCAGGGGCCTTCGCCGGCGTCTTCGTCGGCGCGGGCAATGGCTCGGTCCTTCTTGGCATCATCGGCGGGGCCGCCCTGATCGCCGCACTTGCCTGGATCTACATCACGGTTCTGAAGAACGAGAAACTTGCCCGCTGGATCACCATTCTTGGCTTTGGCATCGCAGGTTTTCTGTTCTCCGGCCCGATGGGCGGTGTTCTTGGCCTGCTGGGCGGCTGGTTCTTTTCGTGGTTCATCTATTGGCTGTACGAAGGCCGCTATCGCCGCAAACTTCTGCCCTATCTGACGCCGAAGCAGGTGTTCTATCACTACCTGTTCCGGGTGATCTGTGGCGCGATCTTTGTGTTCCTTATCACACCGATCCTTGTGGTTCTGCCGCTGTCGTTCAACGCGCAGGACTTCTTTACCTTCACGCCGGAAATGCTGCGGCTGGACCCCGAGGGATACTCGCTGAAGCATTACCGTGACTTCTTTACCAACAATGAATGGCAGCGTAGCTTCAAGAACTCGCTGATTATCGCGCCGATTGCGACGGTTATCTCGGTATCACTGGGCACGCTGGCGGCTATCGGCCTCAGCCAAAGCCACGTTCCCGGTCGCCGCGCCATCATGGGCATCCTGATCTCACCGATGATCGTACCGCTGATCATCTCGGCCACCGGCATGTTCTTTTTCTACAGCGATATCGGTCGCTTCATGGAAGGCACGCTGGGCATGAACAAGAACTTCGTGGGCTATGTGAAAGTGATCCTTGCCCACGCCGTTCTGGGTATCCCCTTCGTCATCATTACCGTGACCGCAACGCTGGTGGGCTTTGACCGCTCGCTGACGCGGGCAGCGGCGAATATGGGTGCAGGTCCAGTGCGGACGTTCTTTTCGATCCAGATGCCGCTGATCTTGCCGGGCGTAATCTCGGGCGGACTGTTTGCCTTCATCACCTCATTTGACGAGGTGGTCGTGGTGCTGTTCGTCGGTTCGGCAAGCCAGAAGACGCTGCCATGGCAGATGTTCACCGGCCTGCGCGAACAGATCAGCCCGACCATTCTGGCGGTGGCAACGATCCTTGTGGTCATCTCGATCGCGCTGTTGACCACGGTCGAATTGCTGCGCCGCCGGTCCGAGCGTTTGCGGGGTCTTTCACCCGCTTGACGCAAGCGCACGGCTGATCTAACGATTTAACCGTTCATCCCAGCCGCGATGGCGTCGCGGACGCACTGGGATGATCGGCTCTCGGACCCCGAGACCGCCTGTCCTGAACGCCGGGACAAGTGGCCGGGTTTGCCGCCCGGCAAAGATGAGAGACCAGACAATGACAAATCGCCCCGAATTCTTCACCTGTCACAATGGCGACAAAGCGCCCCTGCCCTTCAGCAAGGGCGAATATGACCGCCGTCTTGCCAAACTGCGCGCCATCATGGCAGCGCGGGATATTCCGGTGGTCCTGCTGACCTCGATGCAGAACATCGCCTATTACTCTGGCTTTCTGTATTGTGCCTTTGGCCGCCCCTACGGCTGCGTTGTCACGCAGGACGCTTGCACGACCGTTTCGGCCAACATCGATGCAGGTCAGCCGTGGCGCCGTTCGGTCGAGGACAACGTGATCTATACCGATTGGAAGCGCGACAACTACTGGCGCGCAGTGGCCAGCTTGATTGGCGGCGCGAAACGGATCGGGATCGAGAGCGACCACCTGACTCTGGCCGCGCGGGACACCGCTTTGGCGATGCTGGGTCAACCTGAAATGGTTGACATCGCACCCGACACCATGGCTGCCCGGATGGTGAAATCCGCCGAAGAGATCGAGTTGATCAAAGGTGGTGCCCGCACCGCTGATGTGGGCGGGGCCGCCATCCACGCCGCGATCCGTGAAGGCGCGACCGAGATCGAAATCGCGATGGCAGGCCGCGACGCGATGGAGGCCGAGATTGCCCGCGCCTACCCGGATGCCGAATACCGTGACACTTGGGTCTGGTTCCAATCCGGCCTGAACACCGACGGCGCGCATAACCCAGTCACAAAACGCGTGCTGCAAAATGGCGATATCCTGTCGCTGAACACCTTCCCCATGATCTCGGGCTATTACACCGCGCTGGAACGCACCCTGTTTCTTGGAGAGCCGGACGCCGAAAGCCTACGCATCTGGAAGGCCAATGTCGCAGCACATGAACTGGGCCTGAGCCTGATCAAACCCGGCGCGACCTGCTCGGGCATCACCGCCGAAATCAACCGCTTCTTCGCAGATGAGGGCCTGCTGCAATACCGGTCCTTCGGGTATGGCCATTCCTTCGGCGTTCTCAGCCACTATTACGGGCGTGAGGCCGGTCTGGAGTTGCGCGAAGATATCGACACCGCGCTGGAACCCGGCATGGTCGTGTCCATCGAACCAATGCTGTGGATACCCGAAGGCCAACCCGGCGCGGGCGGCTATCGCGAGCACGATATTCTGGTGGTCGGCGAGGGCGGAGCCGAGAACATCACCGGTTTCCCCTATGGTCCCGACCACAACATCATCGGGGCCTGAGAAAACACGTAGGATCAAAGCCACCCCCCTGCCGCATGTGGTGCAGGTAAGCGACAACAAAGCTCGGAGCGCATTGCCGCTCCGTAGCCCAAAGTGCCGGATGCCGAAGCACGCTCGAATGGCAGGTTTTTTCTAGAAAAGCAGTGAGACGACTTGTTCCGTTTCAGGCCTCCGTCGCACCTTGTCGGGCAGTTGGGCACACAAATAAAGATCTGTCTTGCACGTATCGTGGCTGGCGAGTTCGAGCGAACCATTCGCGAGGGCGACTTCGATCAGGCAAAGATGTCCGATCAACAGTCCGGCACCTGCCTTCGCTTCTTCAACCGCGAGGCTGTAAAGCGAAAACGTCGGGCCATGGTGCGGGTCGCCTACTGGGGTGCCGGTCTTCTTAGACCACAAAGCCCAATCGTCTGCCCATGTCCGATCGTGCAGCAGCGGTAGAGTCTCGAAATCCAACCCGCGCATCCTGAGATCAGGCGCGCAGACGGGCACAATTTCGTCGCTACAGATTCGCACCTGATCGGGTGATCCATTGGTGTCATCGAAGAAAATCGCCAGATCGAACAAATCCCTCGATAGGTTGGGCGGGTTTTCCATGGCCGTGACCGAAAAAGTGATCTGCGGGAATTGCGCCCTGATTTTGCTGAGCCTGCTGGGTAACCAGAGCTGAGCGACGGAAGGCAGTGCCGCGATTTGAAAATCGACGGCGGGATCAAGGTTGCGCAGGGCCAGTGTTGCATCGGCCAATGCGTCAAAAGCAGATGTAAACCGTAACACGAGCGACGCCCCAGCCTTCGTCAATTCCACCCCTTGGGCATTGCGGCGGAAAAGAGATGTGCCTGCCCAGCCTTCAAGGGTCTTGATGTGCTGAGAAATTGCGCCGGGCGTAACGCCCAGTTCGTCCGCGGCGGCGACAAAGCTCACGTGTCGCGCGGCAGCTTCAAAGGCGCGCATGGCGTTCAGAGGTGGGCCTTTCGGGCGTTTGGGGGCGACACTCATAACTTAGACTTAGTTTTTCTACGCCAAGAAATAGCAAATCTGCTTTGCGCTGTCACGATTCAGGCGTCAGATTGGCGTAAACAGGAGGATGGTGGATGACACTTGCACAGCGAAACTGGGTTCCCGAAACAAGCGAAACACTGGTTCAGGAGATTGCTAATTCAGCTGCGTCTATGTCCTCGGCCGATCTTCTGGCCCGGGTTCAGACACTCGCGGAACGGAACCGTGTGATCCACGAGGAAGAATGCTTCAACCTTAACCCGGCGACCAATGTCATGAACCCGAAGGCCGAGGCGCTTTTGTCGTTGGGTATCGGCTCACGTCCGTCATTGGGCTATCCCGGCGACAAGTACGAAATGGGATTGGAAGCGATCGAAGAGATCGAGGTGATCGCCGCGCAGCTTTGCGCAGAGGTGTTCGATGCCAGGTTTTCAGAGGTCCGCGTGCCCTCTGGCGCGATTGCCAACCTCTATGGCTTCATGGCGACGTGCAAACCAGGCGATACGATCATCGCGCCCCCTGCATCGATTGGCGGGCATGTCACGCATCATGTCGCGGGCTGTGCCGGACTTTTTGGTCTGCGTACGGTTGAAGCGCCGGTAAATGCGGATGGATACACGGTCGATCTGGATCAGCTTCGCGCATTGACCCTGGCCGAACGACCCAAGCTGATCACCATTGGCGGCAGTCTGAACCTGTTTGAGCACCCCGTGGCCGAGATTCGTGCCATTGCAGACGAAGTTGGCGCCAAAGTCATGTTCGACGCGGCCCACCAATGTGGGATCATCGCAGGGCGAGCGTGGTCGAACCCGCTAAAGGAAGGCGCGCATTTCATGACGATGAGCACTTACAAAAGCCTCGGGGGACCGGCTGGGGGGCTGATTGTGTCCAACGATGCCGAGATCGCTAAAGCGCTTGATGCCATCGCGTTCCCTGGGATGACTGCCAATTTCGATGCAGCAAAGACGGCCGCTTTGGCGGTGTCCATGCTGGATTGGAGAGACTTTGGGGAAGCCTATGCCAAGGAGATGATCGCGATGTCGCAAGCATTGGCGACCTCATTGGATTCAGAAGGTGTTCCGGTCTTTTCTACCGCCGAAGGCTTTACGAACTCCCACCAGTTCGCCGTATTGGCCGAACCCTTTGGTGGCGGTCAGGCGGCGTCGAAAAAGTTGCGCCCGAATGGGTTCCTTTCTTGCGGCATCGGGTTGCCGACAACTCCTGTTGATGGCGATTTGAACGGATTGCGCATTGGGACGCCAGAACTGGTCCGTTGGGGCATGACGTCGGCTGATGCTGGTCAGCTTGCCGCGCTGATCAAGCGTGGGCTTCTTGGCGAGAGTGTGGGTGAAGAAGTTTCATCGTGGAGGCGAAACTTCAACAAACTCTGTTTTGTGCACTGAGACAGAAAAAGCGGCAATTTGTGGTTTCTTCGCAAACAGCAGCTTTGTCCGCTTTGCAGACATCTAACACCGAGGAGGCTCGCCCTAGCTGCGCGAGATGCGAAAGGCTGGGGCGACAGGCCCCCTACCGCCGGGCGCGTTCGTGAAAAATGAACCCCAGAAAGTTCAGCAACAGCTGTGCCGCCAGAATCTGAGTGCTTTCAGTCGGGTCATAGGCCGGGGCCACCTCGACCAGATCGATGCCGACAACATCACCACGTTTGGCCAAACCCTGCAGAATCTCCAACACATCGTAGTAGAGAAACCCGCCATGGCTGGGTGTGCCTGTCCCCGCCGCAATCGATGGGCAAAACGCGTCGATATCAATCGTCACATAGTACCGTGCCCCTTGCGGGATGCGCGCCAAAACCACCTCGGTTCCCAGCTTGCGCACCTGCCGCACCGACAGGATATCCGAGCCGCGCGCGCGGGCATCCTCGTACCCTTCCTTCGCGGTGGACGAGACATTGCGGATGCCCAACTGCGTCATGCCCGAGACATAGTCTTTTTCAATCGCCCGCCGCATCGGGTTGCCGTGCCCGGCGGTCACGCCGTGGCGTTCATCGACAAAATCCAGATGCGCATCAATCTGCACCACATGGATTGACCCGTTCTGCGCACAATCCTCGGCGAAGGCGTTGATGCAGGGGATGTTGATCGAATGATCCCCACCGATGGTCACAGGCAATGCCCCCGCTTTCAGTATCTTGCTAACCCCCAACGCGATATTTGCGTGGCTTTCTTCGGTCTTGGTGTGGATGATATCGGCATCCCCCAGATCAACCATCCGCACCGAGCTATCCAGATAGGTCGCATCATCCTCGTGATCATAAGCCCCTGCATGGCCAAAACTGAACAGGGTCGACGCCTCGCGCACCGCGCGCGGACCAAACCGCGCGCCGGGTCGCCACTGGGTGCCGAAATCGAACGGTGCGCCCAGCACGGCGACATCCGCTTCGATCTGATCCCAATCCGCGACATAAGGAGATTTCGCAAATGTCGAAATCCCGACAAAAGGCAGGTTCAAGCGCCCTGACTCGTAACCGTGATCTTGCATGACGCCCCTTTTATTCGGAAACTTCCAACGCCGGACTTGCGCTCGCAATTCGATGCAGGGGCAAAAAAGCCCGTTTGAAACCGGTGAAGTTCGGTGAAAGGTTAGCACCTGAACCGAACCTTCAAAAGGCAAAAACTACAGGATCAGCGTGGCTTGAAAGATCACACGCGCGCAGTATCTGATGACGGGTAAACAGGTCTTTTCACAATAGGCTCAGCTGCTCTTTCGCGGGCTATCGGTCTGAGATATGACAGACAGCGAACCAAGGAAACACCGCAGGTCTGACGGGTCAGGCAAAAAACTCTGGAGTCGCTCATGTTGTTTCGTCGCCTCAGCCTTGCCGCATCGATTGTCGGAGCCTTGGCATCCACAGGGTTCGCGCAATCAGCCGAAAATTCACCAGCAGTGCTGCTGGTCGAACTGAACGCGGTTCGTGACGTAGACGGGGCTTGCCAGTTGAGCTTTCTTATCCAGAACGGAACCGGCACGGATATCGAAAGCGCCAAATTCGAAACCGTGATATTCGACGCAGATAACCGGGTTCTCAGCCTGACACTGCTTGATTTTCGCGATCTTCCGGCAGACCGACCACGCGTGCGGCAGTTTAATCTGGCCGGCCTGTCCTGTGCATCAGTGGGGCAAGCGCTGATCAACGGCGCAAGCACCTGTATTGTTGGCGGATCAGAAAGCGGGATTTGCCAGCAGGGGCTAAGGCTCCGCAGCCGGGTCGAGATGGAGCTTTTGGGATGAATCCTTTGACAGCACTGCGTGAGATTTTGACGCTGGGTGGACCGGTTGTTGCCGTCCTGATCGTCATGTCGGTTCTGGCGCTGGCCGTGACGCTCTATAAGCTCTGGCAGTTCGCGGCCTACGGGGTTGGACGGCACCAGGTGCTGTCTCAAGCGCTTTCGGCATGGGATGCAGGCGATCGTAGCGCCGCGCGCACGCATCTTGGCAAAAGCAAAAGTTACCTCGCCCCGATCGTCAGCGCGGCAATGGACGCGCAGGATATGCCCGGGGCAGATGACCGGCTGGACGCCGAAGCGGGGCTGGCGCTGGCCGATCTCGAACGGGGGTTTCGCCTGCTTGATACCGTGGCGCAACTTGCGCCGTTGCTGGGGCTGTTCGGAACCGTGCTGGGGATGATTAACGCCTTTCAAAGCCTGCAGGCTGCGGGCAATTCGGTCGACCCCTCGCTTTTGGCCGGGGGGATCTGGGTGGCGCTGGTGACAACGGCGGTCGGCCTTGCCGTAGCCATGCCCACCTCGATGGTTTTGTCCTGGTTCGAAAGCCGCACAGCGCGCGAGCGGGTCTTTGCAGACAAGGCGCTGCGAACCATCCTTGTGCCCGGCCCTGCCCCGCGAACGGTCGATATGCCCAAAGACCTCGCGGCTGCGCCCGGACATGCGTAAGGCACAACCTTTCGTACGCCGCCGAATGTCGATGACGCCACTCATCGACGTGATCTTTCTGCTCTTGCTGTTCTTTATGCTCTCTTCGACCTTTTCTCGATTTGGTGAAATTGAACTGAGCAGCGCATCCGCCGGGGAGGCAGACGCCAGCGATCCGTCCGAGCGGGTCTTTGTGCAACTCGGCGCTGAACGTCTGGTGCTGAATGGCGTACCGCTGACGTTTGACGAACTGACCGAGCGGGTTGAGACCGGGCAAGTTCTGATCAGTTTGGATGCCGATACCACGGCGCAGCGACTTGTGGATCTTCTGGTCCGGCTGCGCGGTCAGGAAGGCCTGACCGTGACGGTGCTGAGGTGACTCCGTGATCCGATACGCACGCCCTCGCAATAAACGCGACTCGACTATTCCACTGATCAACGTCGTGTTTCTGATGCTGATCTTCTTTCTCATCGCGGGGACCATCGCACCGCCACTGGATCGCGATCTGGACCTTGTCGATACCGCCGAGCTTGAAGGCCGCGAACCACCCGACGCGCTGGTGCTGCATTCCGACGGATCACTGAGCTATCGCGGAGCCCCCATTGAACCAGACGCATTCATGCGCACCCATTCAGGCGAGTCTGTACGCATCGTTCCGGATCGCACCGCGCCGGGTCCCCGCCTAATCGAGGTCACAGGCGAATTACGAAATCTGGGCGCGCAATCCGTGTTTGTCGTGACCCGGCAGGCTCTCGAATGATCCGTAGATCGGCCTTTGTCGCGGCTTTGGCCATCCTGTTGTCATTGGGCATTCATGCACTTGGCCTGAGCATTAGCGCGCCAAATCTGACGCCGCGCACGGGTGAAGACCAACGGTCGGACACGGTCGAACTTGGAACCACCTTTGAGGATTTCGCGACAGCTGAACCCGAGCCCGTCGAGCCCGAACTGGCCGAGCCACCCGAACTTCCGTCCGAAACGCCACCCGAACCCGCCGAGGCAGAGATACCCACCAGCGACGCATTGGTCGCCTCGGCAGAGCCACGGCAAACCCCGTCGCCGGATACAGGCTCATCAACGGTCCTGACACCGCAAGCCCCCGACCCCGAGGCGATACAAAGCGCCGATCAGGCCGACAGCGACCCACAAACCCTTAAGGAAGTCGCGCAACCATCCCCAGTCGAACCCGTTGCCGCACCCGAGTTGCCCGATGGGACCTCCAACACAGGTCGCCCTTTGATCGAAGCGGCAACACCCGACGAAGCCAGCGCCCCTGCGCCGGAACAAATCGCCGCCCTGCCCGCGCCCCCAACAATTCCGCTCGCACCGGCGGACAGTGGAATCACTGAGCCGGAAGAGTTGGACGCCGAGCCGCAATCCGAAAACTCGGATCTTGCGGTGACAACTTCGATCCGCCCTCAACCTGCAGACCGCTCGCAACCAGAACCACAAGGTGCCGAGGTAGGCTCCGACAAATTCGAAATCTTTCGCAATCCGGAACAAACAATTGTTTCGCCTCTGGCTCAGTATCAGCAAGACGGCACCGACGCGTTTTCCTCTCGAAACAGAGAGGCGCGGGCCGGAGGGCGCGGGCCGGGAAATTCAGACGTGACCAATTATGCGGGCAAGGTGCTGGTTCACCTGAACCGGGCCCCGATCGTCTATGTCGCGTCAAAAGGGTTCGCTCAGGTCTTTTTTGAAATCAACCCGGACGGTTCACTCGCATGGGTCGATGTCGTCGACAGTTCAGGTTCACGTGAAGTCGACCGGGCGGCAAAGGAACAGGTGCGCACCGCAGCACCATTCCCGCCCCCGCCCAACGGAGCTAGCCGGAAACTTTCATTCTTTTATCAGATCAACTGATGCGCCGCGGCGCATGCCACAGCTTCCCGCCCGATCTATATATCGCTCAGGCAAGCAGACTGCCTTGAAAATGAAAATTGAACCCCGGGGGAAAGGTCACGACGCGCCGAACTCGTACCCCCTCATAGAAAATCGTCAGACATCCCCAGACGCGCCGCGTCTGCTTGATAGAATGCAGACATGTTTGAATTGTGACAGTTTTATTAAGTTTGATCCGGGCACGCCCGATAGCCACATCCAAGCGTGTGCGGAAAACTGCAGCTCGATTGATAACTAAGGTTGATGACATGCGCGGGGCGACACGCCGTACTCATAACCCCCTCAAAAGCCAGTTAAAAACCAGTACATACTAAAATCAGGACGTGTCACCCTCAACGACAAGGTTACATTATGGCCAAAATATGTCCACGATTCTCTTGAAAACTTACCAAGTTCGACCGCGAGGTGATCTCTAAAGCCTAAATAACACGCATCTCTAGGGGATTCCCCTAATTTCGCACCGCCTGTTCTGTTGCTAGATTTGTCTCAACGGTTCACAACTACCACTTCGTGTCCCCGAACAGAGGTCGGCGCTACCCCCTCAGCCGACCTCTGCCCCCTCACGACGCTCAAAATCTGTTCAATCCATACCGCTGTTACGTTGGACAGACGCCTTTGCATCTCTCACTGACAGACAAGCTTATCCATAGTCACGCTTTGCAGGTAGCTTCGCTAAAGACTTCGATGAGACCCCTCTTCGACCCGCTGGTTCTCCTCACGTCGGACGGGCAAACTCCTTTGCTTCTCGGCAAAAACGCTTTGAAACAGATCCCGCAATTCGGCTTCATCAATCGTTGGCCGTCTCGGTTCAATTTCCTGGCAAGACGCAACAGGCTGCCCGGCGCGCGCGCCCTCAGAGCGCTGGCTTCGCGAAATGCGATCAAGGATAGACTTAAAATACAACTCAAAACCCCTCCGATGCTGGGCCTCACGACCTCTGCCGCTGCGGGTCCGATCCGAACAGCATGGGTAACATGCGCTCAAGAATCGTCGATCATGAGTGGCAAACCCGCAGCGACAGGGCGCATGTAAGAGGTATGATCCGCGCCGTAAGGGGGAAGAAATCGATCGAGCGCATCATTTTTTGACCAGGCAATCAAAAAAATCAACTACGACTGACCTTTACGTCAACTTCTTCATCATACGCTCGAAATTCGGGACGTGACGTCACAGTTCTGACGCAGGTTGTGGTTCGTTCCTATCAGGCTTTTAAAACACGCAACAACATCGTCGGAGCTAAGTAAGCTCGGGGAACCCGACGATCAGTATCAGGTGGTGCCCCCACACGGACTCGAACCGCGGACCTACTGATTACAAATCAGTTGCTCTACCAGCTGAGCTATAGGGGCACTGGCAGTCGATTACTGTCTCGGAACAGGGACTGCAAGCACGAATTGGACGCAGTCTTGGCGTTGCGAGGTTTTTTTGTGACTGCTGCGGCAACGGATGGGGCTTTGGCAGATTTGACTGTCTCAGGCGCAGGTTGTAACCCCGTCTGTACGCTTAAGGGTGCAGGGGCAGATAACAACATGCAGGTGGTCATCCACGCAGGCGTGGCATTTACCGACGAAGACCGGCTTTTGGGCCTGCTGAAAGCCAACCAAGAGACGGTGGTCAATCACAACGGCGCGATCTTTGGCAGACGCGCCTTCAGAAGGTATTTCAGACCGGCACTGAAAGAGCTTGAACTCGGCCAGCCTGCGCTGAATGCACGCAAAGCGTTTCAGAGGCTGATCCCCAAGGACAAAACGGTAGACCGGGTGGTGATCTCTCAACCCGGTTTCTTGGGAGCCATTCAGACTTCGATTCTGGACGGGCAATTCTACCCGTTGGCGGGCGAGCGTATCGCGTATTTGGACGATATGTTCGACGATTGTCAGATGGAGTTGTTCATCGGGCTTCGCAATCCCGGCAGCTTTATTCCAAAGGCTCTGATGGCCCAATCCGAACCCGAGCGGCAACGTATTCTGGCGGAAACCGATATCAGTTGCCTCAGTTGGCTGACGATGATCGACAATATCCGCGATCTTGCGCCTGATGTGCAGATCACGCTGTGGAGCAACGAAGACTCCCCTCTGATCTGGGGCGACATCGCTCGGGCCATGCTGGAACTGCCCGAGGATACACCACTGAATGAGGAGTTCTCATTCCTTTCGACGCTGCTAACCGACGAAGGACGGGATGAAATCGAAACCCTGATTCAGCGTCAACCCGCCATCGGTAGCCCAACGCTGCGAACCGATCTGGGGCAGATTTTCGCGAGACATGCAGATCCGACCGCCATCGAAGAAGAACTGGCGCTGCCCGGATGGAGCGACGAAATCGTCGCCGCGTTTACCGAATTGTATGAACAGGATCTGGATGTGCTGCAAAACATGCAGGACATCCACTTTCTGACACCCTGACAATGCGTGGGCTACATGCCCAGCGCCTCTTTGTACATTTCAAGCACCGCCTCTTCTTCGGCAATGTCATCTTTGTCACGTTTGCGAAGTGCGACCACCTTGCGCATCACCTTGGTGTCGTAGCCACGCGCTTTCGCCTCGGCCATGACTTCCTTTTGCTGATCCGCGATGTCTTTCTTTTCCGCCTCAAGACGCTCGAACCGTTCGATGAACTGGCGCAGCTCGCCGGCTGTTACACGATAGTTGGCTGCGGCCTGATCTTCGGTGATGTCTTCCATCTGCGTCTCTCCCAAGGCTGAAAATGTGATCCGAGGTCATCGGGCAAGGTGCCGGATACATCGCCCCCGCGCGAGGCGCAAGCGGACAATCCCTCCGGCAGGCTTGTGCCCTAGGCAATGATCCGCTAAGCGCGGTTGAACTTTGGAAAAGGCGCGGGAAAAGCCATGTTCGACATAATCGTCTGGGGCGGGGCCGCCCTGTCGATGGCCGGGTTGATCGGTCTTGTCTGGTGCATTCTGCGCGTCATGAAGGCACGCAAGGCCGGTCTTTCGGATGACGAACTGCGCGCTGTGGTTCAGGGCGTTCTGCCCTGGAATCTGGCGTCGTTGTTTTTGTCAGTGCTGGGGCTGATGCTGGTCATCCTTGGCATCGCCTTTGGATGACCAAGCTTTTCATACAGGCATATTGTCAAACTGCGCTTCGATCGCGTCTTCGCACAAGGCCGCATCCAGCCGCCGCAATCGCGACGGTATCTGAACGCCCTGTGCCCGCATACGATCAAGAACCCTGCTAACATTAGGTTGCAGGGCCAGACGCGTATCCAAGCAAGCACCGTTTAATTTCTGCTCGAGCTTTTCCGCCTCGAAATAGAGATCCTGAGCTGTCATCTGCTTCCTCCCACATAGTGCGACTGTGCCTGATATAAGTAACAACATTAAGACCAACATGAGACTTCATGAACGTCTCACAAAATTGGGTTGCTTGCAGCAAAATATCGCGCAGACTGAACCCATCGGCTGGTTCTTACGCAAAATCCGCATGAGGGGCCTTAATCTACATCAAATCGTGAATTGAAATGCTCTCACATTCCACTATTAATATGTGAACACGGCCTGACGGAGGACCCAATGACACCCAAAGTGAAAGCTTTCTTCGACCAGCAGACATTCACGGTGTCTTATGTGGTTCAGGAGCCCGAGGGCACGGCCTGTGCTATCATCGACAGCGTGCTGGATTTTGACCACGCATCTGGGCGCACGGGCACACAGGCGGCCGATCAGATCATTGGCTATGTGAAGGAAAACGGCCTGAACGTTGTCTGGATTCTGGAAAGCCATGTCCACGCCGATCACCTGTCCGCGGCCCCCTATCTGCAACAGGAACTGGGTGGCAAGATCGGCATTGGTGAAAATATCGTGGTGATTCAGGACACGTTCGGGAAAGTGTTCAACGAAGGGACCGAATTCCAGAGGGATGGCAGCCAGTTCGATGCGTTGTTTTCCGAGGGCGACAGCTTTCACATTGGCCAAATGCGCGGGGATGTTCTGCATACGCCCGGGCATACCCCGGCATGTCTGACCTATGTCATCGGCGATGCGGCGTTTGTCGGAGATACGCTGTTCATGCCGGATTTCGGAACTGCACGGTGCGATTTTCCGGGCGGATCGTCGGCAAAGCTGTATGAATCGATCCAGAAAATCCTCTCGCTACCGGACGAGACGCGGATCTATGTCGGGCATGACTACAAGGCCCCGGGTCGCGACGAATACGCGTGGGAAACCACAGTGGGCGAGCAAAAGGCGCTCAACATCCATATCGGTCAGGGCCGCAGCATCGAGGAATTTGTCGAGCTGCGCGACTCTCGTGATGCAACGCTGTCCATGCCGCGCCTGATCCTGCCTTCGCTACAGGTGAACATGCGGGCGGGCCAGATGCCACCTGCCGACGAACATGGTGACATCATGATGAAGCTGCCGATCAACAAGCTGTAACGGTCGACGGTCAGAGGTAAACGATATGAACATGGAATGGATTTGGGGCCTGATCGGCGGGTTGCTGATCGGATGCGGGGCGGCGGTGTTTCTGCTTGGCAACGGTCGCATTATGGGGGCCAGCGGCATTCTTGGCGGCCTGCTGGAACGCGGGCCACGCGACGTCAGGACCGAGCGCGTTGTCTTTATCATCGGCCTGATCGGAATGCCGCTGCTTCTGCGGCCTCTCATCGCGCCCGAAGCACAGACGCACCTGACCAGCAACATCACGGTGGTAATCCTCGCCGGGCTTCTGGTCGGTGTCGGAACGCGTGTCGCCAACGGGTGCACCTCGGGCCACGGTGTTTGCGGTATCTCGCGGTTCTCGCCGCGCGGGATCGTGGCCACAGTGATCTACATTCTGGCCGGAGCACTGACACTGGCCCTGCTGCGCCACGTCTGGGGGTTGATTTGATGCGCAACCTGCTTGCTTTTATCGCCGGTTCGCTGTTTGGCACCGGGCTTTTGATTTCGGGAATGACGGACACCACAAAGGTGCAGGGATGGCTGGATATATTCGGCAACTGGGATCCAACCCTCGCCTTTGTCATGGCAGGGGCAATCCTCCCGATGCTGGTTGCCTGGCGCCTGACACGCGGCAGAATGCCTTTGATCGGTGGGCGTTTCCCCGCCCCGCCCCGGGTCGAGCTTGACCGTCGTCTGGCGGTGGGTTCGATCCTGTTTGGCATGGGCTGGGCATTGGCCGGATTGTGCCCCGGGCCAGCGATGGCGTCGCTCAGCTATGGCGGGGTTAACGGCATTGTGTTCCTGATTGCCATGATCGCGGGCATGATTGCAGCCCCAAAGCTGGGTGCCCAACTGGACAGAACAGCAAACGCGGCCTAAGCAAACATCATGGAGATTCGTCAGATTACCCCCCGCTACTCCGTCTCGCCCCAGATCACGGTCGACGACGTTCCAGCCATCGCCGCCGCAGGTTTTGTCAAGGTGATCTGCAACCGCCCCAATACCGAAGTGCCCTTGGACCTGCAGTCCGACGCGATCGGGTCAGCGGTCATCGCCGCCGGGATGGAATACGAAGTGCTGGAACTGACACACCAGACCATGACCCCGGAAAATGTCGCCCGCCAAAAGGATCTGGCCGAAAGCTGCGCGGGCCCCGTGCTTGCCTATTGCGCCTCGGGGACGCGGTGTTCGGTGGTCTGGGCGCTTGGACAGTGCGAAACCCTGAGCGCGGATGAGATTCTGGATGCAACGACCAAAGCCGGGTACGATCTGGCCGGCTTGCGCCCCACCCTTGAACAGATGCAAAAACCTCAAGGCTGACCCCATTCTAAGGCACCCTGTCTGGGTCGGTGTTCAGACCCGCCAATTGAGAGATTTCGGCCACTATCTGATCCGAACTTCCGATCACCACTTCTTTTTCAAGCTTGGTGCTAGGTTCGGTAGATAATGGCATCTCCGCTTCGGTGTCGACGGCTGTGGTTATATCCGCGCTTGTGCCCATTGAACCTGTGGTCGCGCCTTCCAGAAAAGCCTGCCCGATCTCAGCTGCAGCGATTGGCCCTGCCGAGTGTTCATTGATGCGAACGGCGCGCATACCGCCGCATTGCCCCAACCGCCCCACAGCCACGCGTCTGCTATCGAGTGTCGTGATCTCGGTGCGATCCAGTCTGGCCCCGGTCAACGGCAACACGTCCCCGACCCGCAAGTCGGACAGATCGGCCAGCGAGGGCGACAAACGGCAGATAACCGAATGCAACTCGGCCCGGATCACACCCGCCGCGCGATCCAGTCTAGGCCCCTGATCCGTGGCTTCATTGGCGCCATCATCGTCCGGCATCGTCGGCTCGGGCAGTAGCAGACAGATTTGCCCCTGCCGCGCACCACCGGCGAATTCGACTGTCAATTCAAACACCTGATACGAGTCATCAATCAGGCCCAAAGCAAGGCTTCGAATATCCGCCATTCGCGAGGCGAACTCTGACCCTGAAAAACAAGCCAGATCTGCAGGTGACTCGAGCAATTTCTGCACACGCCGGAACAGCCCCTCGGCCAGAGGCACGGTCATCGCTGCGTCCGTATCCGTAAACGAACGCGGCGGAGGAGTATCCTCCATGACGCCACCGATCGTTTGCTGCTGCACGATCGCAGACACACATCCCGGGTCCAGACAGATCGCCACAGCGCCCTGATCCGAGGTGAACACCAAATGCAGCCAGTCGTCGTCGATCACTGAATTCAGTTCACCCGGTGCGCGCGTGGACTGTTTCGCCCCGATCACGGTCAGGGGCAGGCTCAGACACTCGTCAGCAGCCCGTGCCAGAGCAAGCCGCAACGCCCGCAACACCGAACGCGAGGCACCTGCCCCGTTTTGTCCGGCTGTCAGTTTGCGCGTCAGCGCGGCATTGATCTGCTGTGTCATGGCCCCGAATCGCCGTTAAACCCTGATCCCTTGCCCGGTTTAGCGCACAGCCGGTTACGAATGTCTTTATGGTCGTATCACTGCGCCGCCTGACGATACGCCAGAGGCAGGCTAACCCGAAATGCGGCACCCCCCTGACCAGGCAAATAGATCACATCCCCACCAAGGCGCTGCATGATCTCGCGGCAGATGGCCAGTCCCAGCCCGGCCCCGCCGGCCTTGTCCGATCCGACACGGGCAAACTTCTCGAACACCATGGCTTGTGCCTCGGGCGGGATGCCGCTGCCATTGTCGACAAAGTCTATCACCAACTGACCGCCGACATCATGGCTCGAGATAGTCAGGACCGGCTCGGGCGCATCGCAATATTTCTGTGCGTTTGATATCAGGTTGATGAACACCTGACCCAGCCGATCCAGATCAGTGTGCAACTGAATGCGTTCGCCCGAACGGGCGCGTCGCACGTCGAGCGCCTTGCTGTCACCGGCCAATGCAGTCGAAACGGCCCGGTCCAGCACCGCATCCAGACTGCCATCCCCCATATTCAGACTGACCTCGCCGCTTTCCAGAACGCTGAGATCCAGCAGATCATCCAGCAGCCGGGTCAGCCGCAACGCCTCATCATGGATAATCGCGGCAAAGCGCGTCTGCTCTTCCGGGTTCAGACCATGTGTATCGCGCATGATTTCAGAAAACGCCCTGATCGAGGTCATCGGGGTGCGCAGCTCATGACTGACCTGACTGAGAAAATCGTCCTTTTGCGCCGAGACCTGAGTCAGCTTCGTATTCGCTTCGCGCAACTGGCGGGCCGTGCGGCTCAGTTCGGTTGATTTGACTTCAAGCTGGCTGGAATACTCCAACAGTTGCGCAGACTCGTCGGCCACCGCCAGCAGATCCTCAACCGACACCGACGACCCGCCGACGATCTGGCCGATCATCGCATGGGCCGTCGCGGCCCCGACAGAACCGCTGAGTTCCCGTTCCAGCCGTTGCAGGAAACCGGGCGTAGGTTCAGGCAGCCGACCGGCGCGCCCGTTTTGCCGCTCGACCTCGGCCTGAAAAAACTCCTGCGCCGGGACGGTTCCCAGAATGCGCTGTGTCATGATCATCAGGTCTTCGCTTTGGGCCACCGACCCGGTCCAGCCCTGTGGCGCTGCGGAATGATCAAAGACGTTGACAAACTGTGCGCCCTGCAAACGTTCCAGCGGGCTTGGAAAACTCAGCACCGAGGCGATGCAGAACCCGATGGTGTTCAGCGACAAGGACCACATCACTGAATGAACCAGCGGATCGATCCCTTCGATCCCAAACAGGGCCTGCGGGCGAAACCAGCCCCAGCCAAATGGGCCGTCCTGAATAACGGATAGCGGAATGATCCCGCCTCCCAACCCCGGCAGCAACAACGTGTAAATCCACAAAACAAAACCAATGCTCAGTCCGACCAGCGCCCCAGTCCGCGTGGCTCCCCGCCAGAACAGCCCGCCCACCAGCGCTGGCAGAATCTGGGAAATACCCGCAAAGGCCACCAATCCGATCGAGGCCAGCGCCGCCCCGCCACCGGATATTCGATAATAGAAATACCCCAACGCCATGATCACCGCGATGGACACCCTGCGCGCAATCAGCACGATTGTCCTGACATCGCCCGATACCGAGGCCGAGGTCTCTTTGGTGTTCAGCCAGATCGGCATGACGACATGGTTCGACACCATTGTTGACAAGGCCATAGCCGTCACGATCACCATCGACGTTGCCGACGAAAAGCCGCCGATGAACGACAGCATCGCCAACCAATCATTGCCCTGAGACAAGGGAACCGTCAGGACAAACAGGTCCGGGTTGGCCCCTTCGGGCATCAGATCCAGTCCGATCACCGCGATGGGAACCACAAACAGGCTCATCAGCAAAAGGTAAAGCGGAAAGGCCCAGGCGGCGGTTCGCAAATGGCTTTCATCCGCGTTCTCGACAACCATGACCTGAAACATGCGCGGCAGGCAGATGAAAGCCGCCGCCGACAGAAAGGTGAATGTGGTCCAGCGACTGGCATCGATGTTCCACTGACCAATCTCTGAGGCATCGATGCGCTCCATCATCGGGACCACACCACCGGCGACGCCCCAAACCACAAAGATGCCCACAGCAAGCAACGCAAACAGTTTGACCACGGATTCAAGCGCGATGGCCGTGACCACACCGTGGTGACGCTCATTCGCGTCCAGATTTCGGGTTCCGAACAGGATGGCAAAAACCGCAAGCCCCGCGGCCATCCAGAACACACTCGATCCCTGCCGGTAAAGCCCGGCGGGATCGGCCTCGGCAAATATGGAAAACGACAGGGTAATCGATTGTAGTTGAAGCGCGATATAGGGCGTGCCCCCGACAACAGCCAGGATTGTCACGCAAATCGCCAGCGTATTGGATTTGCCATAACGCGATGAGATCAAGTCAGCAATTGAAGTCACGCGCTGACTACGCCCGACCCGGACCAGTTTGCGTAGCCCCCACCACCAGCCAACCATCACCAAGGTCGGTCCCAGATAGATCGTCACAAATTCCAGCCCCGACCGCGCCGCATTGCCGACCGCGCCGTAAAAGGTCCAGGCGGTGCAGTAGATGGACAGCGACAGCGTGTAAACAAGCGGCGAACGCAACCATTTGCCACGCCCCGCCACCGCCAGACGATCCGCGGCAAACGCCACACCAAACAGCAACACGACATAGCCCAGACACACCAGTATCAGGACGTTCAGCGTTGCCATGTATCCGCCTCGGGCTCTTGTTCCTCGCTCGCGGCCAGACGTTTAGCGGCAAATCCGAACACCACGCTGATCAGGATCAGCACAGCCCAGCAGACGAAGATATAAAACATCGCAGCTGACAGGGGCACAGCCCCATCGCCGCCGCTTTCATCAGGCCACAGCAGGGGCAGAGCAATCATCGCGGCCCCTAGAATCGGCAGCAGGCGTGCTGCATCCATCAGCCTGCGCCTGCGATAGCTTTGCCTCTCAAGGAAAACCGAAGGACGCCGGGGTCCGTCCTCGTCAGGCGCAGTCATGACCGGGTCGCCTGCGCATGTAGGTCCCGTACCGCCGTCAACACTTCGGTATTGGAAAACGGTTTGGTCATAAAGCGGCTGACACCAGCCTTCTCGGCCATGTCCCGGTCACGGGATTGCCCCCGAGCAGTCAGCATCAGCACCGGCAAGCCCTGCATGTCAGACAGCTCTCGCAGATCGCGCAGTATGTCCATGCCGCTTTTGCCCGGCAGCATTACGTCCAGTATCACCAGATCCGGCTGTTCGGCCACAATCACCTCGACCGCGTTTGCCCCATCGGCATGTGTTTCGACTTGCCACCCCTCGCGGGTCAGCAGAAATCGGATCGCCTCGGATATGTTAGGCTCATCCTCTATCAGCAGAACCTTGCGGCTCATGTTTGCAATTCCTCCCCATGACCGGTCACACATACGGCTACCCGTCGCGAACAGGTTACGCGCGATGCGCGGAAACTGTCAAAAACCTTCGCTCAGAATCGACGGCTCGCGCCGCGAAGAACACCCTGTTTTCGGGCAGATGCGACAACTGATTCCCACCGGCAGAGCGGATTGACCAGTCACTGACGTCTCATCATCAGTCGGAAGCACCAGCATGACGGACCTATAAACCGGGTCAGCCCCGAAGGTTTCGGCAGGCTGCGGCCAAGCGACGGCGTAGCAATCGAACTCTGCCGCTGTCCGCCCCCGTTGCACAACCCGTTTATGGATCGGCACCAGCGGTCGGTTCAGCGCAGTGAATACGGGCCAAAGCGGGCACGCATCTCCGTGGCGAGGCAACGCAAACCCCGGCGCCGGCTTGAAAAACAGCAAGCTGCCCGACGCGTCACAAATCGCAAGACCCGCAGGTTTCGGCAACACACCTTCGGGCAGAACAGCCAAACGGCGCAGTACGGTCGCCAAGTCCACCGAGAACCTGTTGGCAAGCACCAGGGGGTCAGGTGCGGACGGACCCAAAGCGGCTTTCAGATCCTCAAGCGGCAGCGCCTGAGCATCAGCCACGTAAAGCCTCAGAAGGTCTGATGCCACCGACTGTGCCGACACATTATCCAGCGCCCCCAAGGGGATGTCGCCCACGCCTGCGCCCGATTCGAGATCGGGAAAATGAAAATCATTAGCTGCAAAAAATGCCTCGACCGCATCCAAGGGCGCGCCTTTCAGATCACCCTGCCCCTCACTGTCATCAAGATACGTCACCAGCGCTTTCGAACTTTCGGCAAGCCGCTCGGCATCCTGATGCAAATTTCGGTGAAACCGATCCCGCCATTCCGCATCGATTTCTCCCGGCTCGGCCAGAATGGCAGCTGTCGAGCGAATAGCGGCTGCAGTCGATAGCACCTCGTGCATCGAGGCCGCCAGATGCGGATCGTGGGTCAAGCGGTCTGAAAGGGTTTCGACGGTGCGTTCCAGCGACACAACCCGGCGGTGCATCTGCGCCAGTACGCCCGACCAGCCGGGAAAGCGCCCTGCAAACTCCTCTAGCCCGTCCAGTTCAGCGTGCTGGCCAACGGCATCCGCCGCAGCCTCGCGCAGGGCCGAGATCAGGGTCTCTTCGATCCCCTGCGTCAGCAAAGACGGCTCGACCGACAAAGCCCCCGCAATATCAACCAGCAGCTTGCCGCCAATCCGGCGACGGTTGTGTTCGATCAGGTTCAGGTATGAGGCCGAAATGCCGACCTGACGCGCCAGTTCAGCCTGTCGCAAACCGGAAATCTGGCGCCTTTCACGTATCCTGCTGCCGGTCAGAATGTTGCGCATGATCGGCCTTTCGCTGCTGGATGGCTGCCGGTTTTCAGAATAAGCACTCAATTATCGCCTGTTACCACGCACTTTTCAACGCAACTTTACATCCTTAACAAAGTCAAAGACGCGGCCCCCTGCTATTGTCCAACCCGCCCCTTCTCTTTCACGGAAATACGCATCATCATAGGTATATGAGCGACCCCGCCTTCGAATACGCGCCCATCGGCCTTGTCGAGCTGGAAAACCGGATCATTCGCCGCTGCAATCTGCAGTTTGCGCGGACCTTCGGCGGGGAAGAGAGCGAATATCGCAACATGCCTTTGCTGCATCTTTATCCCTCGGTCGCCGATTGGGAACGCATCGGTGCGCGCAGCCTGCAGGTGATGCGGGACACCGGGTATTACTCGGATGAACGGGTCATGCGACGGCGCAATGGCGATCTGTTCTGGTGCCGCGCCCGGGGCCGGTCCCTGACCCCTGACGATCCGTTCCGGCACGGTATCTGGAGCTTTTCGGACATCTCGGAGGAACGCCCGTTGGTCGAACTGACCACTCGCGAACGCGAGGTGGCGATCCTCTCATGCCGGGGGTTGTCCGCCAAAGAGATCGGCGTTGAACTGGGGTTGAGCTACCGCACCATCGAGGCCTATCGCGCACGTCTTTTGGAAAAATTCGGGGCGCGCAAACTGCCCGAATTGGTGGCCAAACTGTCGGGAATGCCGTTGTGACAGGAATCAACTGCAATCGCGACAGATAAAACCCCTGCTTTTCAGGGCCAAACGGCGCTTTTCATGACCGGGCGCTTAGCTTATAACGCAGCGTAATCAGACCAAAGCCCGCGTGAAACAGATGGGCCAAAGGGGAACCTTCGAGGACACTCATGACAGATACCAAACACGAAGCGGATGTCGCGTTCATCAAGGCACTGGCCGAATTGCTGCGCGAAAACGACCTGACCGAGTTGCAGGTCAAGCGTGAGTATGGCGAGGAAGACAGCCTGAACGTACGCGTGAGCCGAATGTCGCAGACCGTCGCCGCACCGGTTCAGGTGGCCGTCCCTGCGGCGGCTCCTGCAGCACCCGCACCCGCCGCGGCCCCTGCTGCGACCGAAGCTCCGGCGGCGATGGACGATCCCGCCAGTCACCCCGGCGCTGTAACTTCGCCCATGGTCGGTACGGTCTACATGCAGCCCGAACCGGGTGCACCATCGTTCATCAGCGTCGGCGCATCCGTATCCGAAGGCGACACGCTGCTGATCGTCGAAGCGATGAAGACCATGAACCACATCCACGCGCCCAAATCGGGCACCATCAAGCGCATTCTCGTCGCGGATGGCGATGCCGTGGAATTCGGCACGCCTCTGGTCATCGTTGAATAAGGCAGGCCCATGTTCGACAAAATCCTGATTGCCAACCGAGGCGAGATCGCCCTGCGCGTCATCCGCGCTGCGCGCGAGATGGGGATAAAGACGGTTGCCGTCCATTCCACCGCCGATAGCGACGCAATGCATGTGCGTATGGCCGACGAATCGGTGTGTATCGGCCCCCCGCCCAGCCCGCAAAGTTATCTGTCGGTGCCCGCCATCATCTCGGCCTGTGAGATTACCGGAGCACAGGCGATCCATCCCGGCTATGGCTTTTTGTCCGAGAATGCCGAGTTTGTGCAGATCGTCGAAGACCACGGCATCACATTCATCGGCCCCACCGCCGAGCACATCCGAGTGATGGGCGACAAGATCACCGCCAAGGACACCATGAAAGAACTGGGTGTTCCTTGCGTTCCGGGTTCGGACGGCGGCGTTCCCACGCTGGAAGAAGCCAAGCGCATCGGCGAGGAATTCGGTTATCCCGTCATCATCAAAGCCACTGCAGGCGGCGGCGGTCGCGGCATGAAAGTTGCGATGAGCGCGGATGAAATGGAAAGCGCGTTCATGACAGCTCGGGCCGAAGGCAAAGCCGCCTTTGGCAATGACGAGGTCTATATCGAGAAATACCTGACCACGCCGCGCCATATCGAGATTCAGGTCTTTGGCGACGGCAAAGGCAAGGCTGTGCATCTGGGTGAACGGGATTGTTCCCTGCAACGCCGCCACCAGAAGGTGTTCGAAGAGGCCCCCGGCCCCTGCATAACGCCAGAAGAACGTGCCAAGATCGGCAAGGTCTGTGCAGATGCGGTTGCCAAGATCAACTATATCGGCGCAGGTACCATCGAGTTCCTGTACGAAAACGGCGAGTTCTACTTCATCGAAATGAACACCCGCCTGCAGGTGGAACACCCTGTAACCGAAGGCATTTTCGGCGTCGATCTGGTACGCGAGCAGATCCGCGTCGCCGCAGGCGAGGACATGTCCTTTGGTCAGGACGATCTTGAGATCAATGGCCACGCGATCGAGGTTCGGATCAACGCGGAAAAGCTGCCCAATTTCTCGCCCTGTCCGGGCAAGATCTCGGCCTATCACGCGCCGGGCGGTTTGGGTGTTCGAATGGATTCAGCGCTTTATGACGGCTATTCGATCCCGCCCTACTATGACTCGCTGATCGCCAAGCTAATCGTTCAGGGTCGTGACCGGGCTGAAGCTCTGGCGCGTCTTGAACGCGCTTTGGGCGAATTGATCGTCGATGGTATCGACACCACCGTACCCCTGTTCCACGCGCTGCTGCAGGAACCGGATCTTCACAGCGGCGACTATAACATCCACTGGCTGGAGCACTGGCTTGCGGAGAATATGGCCCAGTAAAGCACAAGGACCGGGGGGCCTGCGCCCTCTGGTCTCAACGCCCACGGCATGAGCCTGTCCCCGGAACTTTTGTTACACGGATACTCCATCGGCATATTTCCGATGGCCGAACATCGCGATGACCCTGAACTTTTCTGGGTCGACCCCAAATTTCGCGGCGTGTTTCCGCTTGACGGGTTTCACATTTCTCGCAGCCTTGCCCGACGGATGCGGCGCTGCGGCTACGTGATCACCATCAATCAGAATTTTGACGGGGTGGTCGATGGCTGCGCCGACCGGATCGATACCTGGATCAACTCTGAATTGCGCGGGCTCTACCGCTCGCTGCATCAAAACGGCCGGGCGCATTCACTCGAGGTGTGGGATGGGGGCACGCTGGTCGGCGGCATTTATGGCATTGCTTTGGGGGCTGCGTTCTTTGGCGAAAGCATGTTCTCGCGACAAACGGATGCGTCAAAGATCGCACTGGCCTATCTGATAGACCGCTTGCGCCGGACGGGTTTTACCTTGTTCGATACGCAATTCCTGACGGCCCATCTCGCCTCGCTGGGGGCGATAGAAATCTCTCGGGCAGCCTATCATTCAGAACTAAGCCAGGCCCTTGATCTGAGCGCGGATTTCACCGCTGACCTGATGCAAACCCCTCAGGGGGTCATACAGCGGATCACCCAGACATCATAGCGCGCATGGTCCAGGGCATTCAGTGCTGGCGAAGTGGCGATCATCCAACCATCGAACAGCTGCTCGGACTTGTCTTGTTCCCAGATCGTCAGATAGGCAAAGGCATCACCGGTCGGGTTGTCCACAGGATAACGGCAATCCCCCAGCGCCACGTCCAAACCGAATACGGTTTCGGTATCGCCCGAGTTTATTTCGACATCCAACGTCTGGCCGCTGACCTTATCCAGCCCCCGCAACATCGCTCCGGGGCCCGACTCTACTTTTTGCTGAGCGGTCGCACCCGATGCAGTCAGCAACAGGGCCATCAGCGCGAGGCGGATCATTCGCCGCCGTCCCCGGCCACGAACTTGACCAGTAACGAGATCAGGCTGACCGCGCCTTGCGTATCCTCGATTTGATCCCCGGCCTCAAAATAGAATGGCGATCCGCCGGGCATAACCTCGACAAAATTGCCGCCCAGCAGGCCTTCGGACGAGATCACCACAGCGCTGTCATCGGGGATCAGAATGCCATCCGCGACAGAAAAGCTGGTATCAGCACGGTAGGTGTCCGCATTCAGCGTCACGCCGGTCACTGTCCCGATCTTGACCCCCGCCAGCCGCACATCTGTTCCCACGCCAACACCTTCAAGCGACCGGAACGATGCGCCAAGTTCATAGCCCGTGTGGCTTTGCGACAGTCCTGTGGACTGGCTGGCATAAACGCCAAACGCGACAGCACAGGCCAGAACGGCCCCGCCCACCAGGACTTCGGTCATGTTATGGGTCGACATAATTTGCCTCGTTTATTCCGGGCTCCAGGCCTCGTAATCCTTGCGCTCAACCGGGTTGGGGCGACGCAGGGACCCGGCGGGCGCATAGGCCAAGGCCGTGCCTGTGAGATTTTCTTGGTGGGGTTTTTCCCAGGATTTATGCGGCAGCGGCTTGTCTGTCGGTGGCTCGTCCCACGTGCGGTGCAACCAGCCGTGCCAGTTGGGGTCGATCCGGCTGGCCTCTGCCTCGCCATTGAAGATCACCCAGCGTTTGCTGTCATCGGCGGTGCGGTAGAACACGTTGCCTTCGTCATCCTCGCCAACTTTGACGCCCTTGCGCGCGGTAAAAATCTGCGTGTTCAGGGTGGCGCCATTCCACCAGGTTACGGCGCGCAAAAAAGTGTTCAGAATGCCCATCGGGTCCCTCCGACAATTCCGTTGCTGCAGATATGACCCAAAGCCAGCCCAAGGTCCAGTGTGCGGTGTCGTATCAGCGTTTTTCCGGCAATGCAGCCGTGACTTCGATCTCAATCCGGTCTTCTGGCGTGATCAGATTGCACTCGATGACGGTCGCAGCCGGAGGATTAGCTCCAAAAGCCTCTTTCAACAAAGGCCAGCATTGTTCAAATTCCGACATATCCGGCAAGTAGTAATTCACCCGCACGATGTCAGAGAAGCTCGCCCCTGCCTCGGCCAGTGCCTTATCAATCGCGTCCAGAGACGATTTGCACTGGCCCACGATATCTTTGGGAATTTCATCGCCCTGCGCACAGGTTCCCGCGACGAATACGAACCCGTTCGCCACAACCGCACGGCAGTACCCCACCTTCTTCTCGTATTCTCCGCCCGAGTGAATTCTTCTGATCATCTCGCCCTCTCGCATACAAAAACGGCACGGGATTACCGTGCCGTTCAATCAATTCTAGAGCCCGGTTCAGCCCGCCGAAGCCGACTCTGCCGCATCTGCGTAGATAATCAACGGCTGCGCTTCGGACGTGACGGCCTCAAGGTTCACCATGACTTCGGTCACGTTTTTCAGGCCCGGCAGTTCGAACATGGTGTCCAGCAGGATATCTTCCAGGATCGAGCGCAATCCCCGTGCACCGGTCTTACGTTCGATGGCCTTTTTGGCGATCGCCTTCAACGCATCATCAGTAAAGGCCAGTTCCGCATCTTCCAACTCGAACAACCGCTGATACTGCTTAACCAGAGCATTCTTGGGCTTGGTCAGGATGGTAACCAACGCGTCTTCATCCAGATCTTCAAGTGTCGCCAGAACCGGAAGGCGACCGACAAATTCCGGGATCAGGCCGAACTTCAGCAGATCTTCGGGTTCCAGATCCTTGAAAATCTCGCCCACGCCGCGTTCGTCATTGTCCCGTACATCGGCACCAAAGCCCATGGCCGAGCCCTTGCCGCGCTGCGCGATGATCTTGTCCAGACCCGCAAACGCACCGCCGCAGATGAAAAGGATATTCGTGGTATCCACCTGCAGGAATTCCTGCTGCGGATGCTTGCGCCCGCCTTGCGGCGGAACGCTGGCCACGGTGCCTTCCATCAGCTTCAGCAGCGCCTGCTGCACGCCCTCACCCGACACGTCGCGCGTGATCGAGGGGTTTTCGGATTTGCGCGTGATCTTGTCGACCTCGTCGATATACACAATGCCGCGTTGCGCGCGTTCGACGTTGTATTCCGACGCCTGCAGCAGCTTGAGAATGATATTCTCGACATCCTCACCCACGTAACCAGCCTCGGTCAGTGTGGTCGCATCTGCCATGGTAAATGGCACATCTAGAATCCGCGCCAGCGTCTGCGCCAACAGCGTCTTGCCGCACCCGGTCGGGCCAATCAGCAGGATATTGGACTTTGCCAGTTCAATATCGCTGCCCGCTTTCTGGGCGTGATTCAAGCGCTTGTAGTGGTTGTGCACCGCAACCGACAGGACCCGCTTGGCGGTCGCCTGTCCGATGACGTAGTCGTCCAGAACCTCGCAAATGTCTTTTGGCGTTGGTACGCCGTCCGAAGATTTCAGGCCGCTGGCCTTGGTCTCTTCACGGATGATATCCATGCAGAGTTCCACACACTCGTCACAGATGAACACGGTCGGGCCCGCGATCAGCTTACGCACCTCATGCTGGCTTTTGCCGCAGAAGCTGCAGTAGAGCGTGTTTTTGCCGTCACCACCAGAATTGGTCGCCATGATTTACCCCTCGGGCTCCGTCTCAGCGACCCCGCCCGGGGCCGCGCTTGCCGCATATGCCTGCAGCTTAGGCCAGCGTTCTGGCAGCTACAATCTCAAAATCATCCCTCACGCACCGGGCGCGCGGTATCAAACTCAATCGTCGTCACCATCCATCTTGGCGCGGTTTTCGACGATTTCGTCGATGTGACCCCATTCCTTCGCCTCTTCAGGGCTCATGAAATTGTCACGATCCAGCGCTTTTTCAACCGCCTTTTTGGTCTGTCCCGTATGACGCACGTAAATATCATACAGGCGATCCTTAAGCTTTTGGGTTTCGGCCGCGTGGATCATGATATCGCTGGCCTGGCCCTGATAGCCACCGCTGGGCTGGTGCACCATGATCCGGCTGTTGGGCAGCGAGAATCGCATCCCATTCTCACCACCAGCCAGCAAAACCGATCCCATCGAGGCCGCCTGACCGATTACCAATGTGGAACATTTCGGCTTGATATACTGCATTGTATCGTAAATCGACAAACCGCTGGTCACGACACCACCCGGAGAATTGATGTAGATCGAAATCTCTTTGGTCGGGTTTTCCGCCTCAAGATGCAGTAACTGCGCCACGACCAGATGGCTCATCCCATCATGGATAGGACCGTTGATGAAAATGATCCGCTCTTTCAGCAGGCGCGAGAAAATATCGTAAGCACGCTCACCCCGGCTGGTCTGTTCGACGACCATGGGGACGAGCGTGTTCATGTAGGTGTCAACTGGATCGAACATTGGGAACCTGCCTGTTTTGCGATGGATCGGGACATTACCCGAAGAAGAGTTACCCAAGTCTTAGTGCCGCTGCGGGGGGGCTGCAAGGGGGGGCGAAACGATCACTAGGTACGGTGTTTGGACGAGACCGCCATTGGCCCCGAACCTGTGCATGTTCGCAACGGAATCTCGGTGGAGGTCAAATGGTTTGAATCCGAATTCACGGCTGGAATACCCGATTGGCACCTCAACGACGGAGGCAATTCCCGCTATTTTCCCCTGAACTTCTCACAGCATTTTGATCCATACATATGAAAATACATGATTGAACTATGTGGACAACATAACACGTAAATTGCACACACAGCCGCCATTGGCGCAGCGAACAGGCAGACAAGGAAACGCAAATATGGCACTTCCCAGGCTTTCAAATGACATGGATCCTCAGGGTTTGAGTGACATGGTTGCAAACGCAACGCGCGCATCCAATTTTCTGAAGGCGATCAGTCACGAGGGCCGGCTGATGATCCTGTGCCATCTGGTCTCGGGCGAAAAATCGGTCACCGAGCTAGAAGAGTTGCTATCCGCACGTCAGGCTGCCGTATCGCAGCAATTGTCCCGGCTGCGGCTGGAGGGGTTGGTGACACCCCGCCGCGAAGGCAAGGCCATCTATTACCGCCTCGCGGATGACAAACCTCGCCGAATGCTTGAGGTGATCTACGAGCTGTTCTGCAATAACGACACCTAACCAACTGAAATTAAATTGATTTTAATGCTCCGCTTCACGTGGTTGCCCGCTGGCAACAAACCTGTGGCTCCGCCGTTCGAAACCTGCTAGTTCAATTGTGAAGAACACTGATGGAGTTACTGATGATCCGCACAATTCTGATTGGACTGGCCCTGTTCACCCTGACAGCCTGCGAAACCGCAAAGGGCGCGGGCAAAGATATCGAAAAGGCAGGAGACGCCATTCAGGGCGCTGCGACGGACGTTCAGGAAAGCCTGTAATTCCGCAACCTATCGCAGCCGCGCAACAACACTCCACAATATCTTGTTGCCACCCATAGCTGAATAAGGTAGATATGCGGGCACAGGTGCATAGACGCGGCATTGCATTTTGACACTCTAACGGGGTTCTTTTGCGCAAGCAGAAGAACCCCGTTTCCGTTCCCGAGGGTGGTGTGTGGTAGCCTGTATAAAACCTTGATTCAGAAAAGGAAAAGGCGTCAGGTGCTCAGACGCGGTCTTTGCATGCATCCTTGCGGACACCCCTGACGCCTTGCCGGTCCGTCCCGCCCGAAAGCGTTCCGATCCAGTCGCCGCAGCCCTCGAAAGGACCTTGGCCGCTGCGGCACGCGCTATGTCGCGTCGCAGCCATACATCGACCTTCTGAGAGGTTGATCACCTGCCCCGAACCGAAGCCCGGACCACCTGATCCACCACCGGTAAGCCATTGCAACCAAGGGCAAATCCTAAAATCCGCCTTCGCCGCTGGGGCCCCCTTGGCCTTTGCGTCCTGCCCCTGTTCCGAGGAACGGAAGCAGTAAACAGACTGTTGCATCCGCACCGCCACCAGACAAGAAAATAGCACTGCAGCATGAAAATTAGACGGGGATAAACTGTTGATATCCGCCGGGAGAGCGCTGTGGACAACTCGGCAATTCCGCGACAACGGGCAGGGTTATCGGTGGAAAAACTCAGATCTGAAATTTCACCCCGATTTCGGCCGGTTTCTGCAGGTGCAAAGGCCCGTACGCCGCGTTAAAAGCAAATTGTCCGGTTTGTACAACACTCAGACCCCCAATCTTTCGTTTTGTACCACCGGAGATTCGCCCATGCGCCTGACCATTTCCCAAGCCCGCGCCCGTTTGGGAGAGCTGGCCACCCTCTCGCAAGACCCCCGGCAGGTGATCGTGCTGACCCGCCATGGCAAACCGATGGCCGCGCTGGTGTCGATGGCCGAGGCCGAGCGGATCTGGGACCTGCAGGATGACGAAAGGGTCGGACGCAAACACCCGCTCAGCGGGTTGCGCGGGTGGTGGTCGAAGGGGCGTGGGATCGAGGGAATGGAACCGGGGCCGGACGGCAGGTACCTCACCGCGCGCGACGCCGCGCTGAAGGTCCGCGAGATCCAGATGACCCGTGCCGAGGAACGCCGCATCCTCAGTCGCGGAGGTCTGGACCCTGTCGCGGGCGGCGAGATTGCCGCCCGGCCCAACGTCTCGCTCTGGAGACGTTTGTTCATGAGAAGCGCTCCGACCTGACCGGGGTACCTACTACTCCTGCCGCAGTCACAATGCGCAGCGGCAAACCCCCTTTTAACAGCCGGTCAGGCCGAAGACGCTTCAGTTCACCTGACGTTCCAGAACGGTGCTGTAGGCCGTTCCCCGACGCAGGCTACGGAAATCCGCGTAAATCTTGCCGTCCTTGTAATAGGCATCGACGATGGCGTTGACGCCCACATCCGGATCGGCCGAGCTTTCGACCAGCCCGATCTTGCCCGAGCCATCCAGACTGATGGTGCCGGTGGCATCAAAGACACGCCAGTCGGCATCGGCATTCGGACGCCACTTGCTGGGCCCCCAGAACAGGTTGTCCTGCTGCTGCTGGATATCCAGCAACCATTCGCCCTGATGAAAGCGCGGCGCATCCCCGGTAGCGGTGCGCGAGGGCGAGACCTTGGTATACGTCCCCGTCCATGCGCCGCGCAGGTCCGGCGTGGTCTCGGCCATCGAGGCAGTTGCGAGGGTGAGGCTGGTGGCCAGGGCGGCTGCTCCGGCAGTCATAAATCTGGTCATGGTCTTCCTCCTTCAGATCATGGCCATCGCTGGCCTTGGTCAACAGATTGGGAGGGGGTGCGGGGCTTACAAGTTTTCTAAAGGATTGTTCATGTGGGGTTAATGTTGGGGTGAGGCCCGTTTCGGAAACGGTCCAGTGGGTCGTTTCAGCGCCGAACGCGCGGAGCCCCGGGGCGCATGATGGGTTAAAAACCCATCCTACGTAGGGTGGGTTATTAACCCACCGATGTGTCCTATGGTTCTATCGAAACACCTTGATTAAAAAAGTTCCCATGTGAAAAACACTATAAATCATCCACAAACCAAGAACCGCTTCGGCCAACCAGACGGGGTTAAAGCCGGAAACTGTTTCAGAAAAATGGTAGGGGTTCAAAAGACTTCCAACCGCGAAGTAGGAAAGAAACGTGAGTGCTATAGTGCTGATGGGCCAGCGCTCTAACGTTTGGCGATAACTAAATCTCATGCGAAAAATCTAGCCGAGCAAAGCAAGGTTTGCCAGACGGTCGATCAGCAGAACCGAGGGGAGCGCCGGCCCAAGGGGGCGGGTCGGCGCGGCCCGGCGGTGCTACCGGGCGGTTGCGCTGAACCCAGATAAAGAGTCAGGGAAACTAGCTCATAAGGTCTGCTTCAGACAGATACATTGAGTTGTGCCAAATTAGTTCATTGGCGCTCACAGGCTCAAAAATTGAAGCATCCAACAACCTGTCATACCATTGTTGGCGCAACACATTAAGTGTGATGCCCAGGTTGCTCGATGAGAGACCTTTAATTGTTCCCATTTTTCTTGAGTGCTTATACAATTGGCCCTTGCCCAAAGACAGAGCACGAATGTTCAGCGGTAAGAATCCAAAACCCAAAAAGCAAACAACTTCGGAATCTGAAAGCCAGCTTTTTGCAATTTCAAGGTCATCTGGTTCTGCAACACCCTCTGTAAACGTCCTTAAACCCATCGCGGCTTCTGCGAGGTATCTGGGGTCTTTCCAGTTGCCGAATGAATTTGGAAAAGAACAATTCACCTTTCCCAAACTGCCATAGACATGCACAATATTCAGTGAATTGGCACAAATGGTATTCGCAGTTTCATTACTCACGTCAAAGTAAGACTTAATCGCTTGGTGAAAAAACTGTTCGATAACTCGGTCATAATTGAAGGTAATAAAACGGCAGGAAGAGAGTGCTGCACAAAACTCGCTCTCTCCTTTTTGCGTAACGAGTATTCGGAACAATTCCGAAAGCCAATTGGTCGGCAGCTGTGCAAACGAAGGTTGGTTATTAGTATTCCCGGTATCGAACCAAAGCTTGGAGCGCGCTTCTGCCTCGAGAACAGTTCTAGCAATAGCCAGTTTTCCAACTTCCACCCATCCGTCTTTCGCCTGATGAGTATCAAGAAAATTGTCGATTGATGGTGCAAGCCCCATGTTCTGACGAATATTTTTTGCAATGGATGCAAAAAACTGTCTGTTCCAACGTTGTTCTCTAGCCCTCGGCAAGTAGCTGAAAGCATGACAAAAATCTTTGTCGCCCGACCTCAACTCATCAAAGCTGTCAACTTCAACTGTGCAAACCTGTTCAATCTTTTTAACAAGTTCGTTTCCTGTTGGCAGGCCAAACTCTGCACTAGCGCCCGCACCAACAATAAACGTCTTAGTCCGCTTCATTAGAACACTTCCAAAAATTCAATCTATCTAAGCTAAAAGCTTCAGAACAATTTCTGGATGGTATTCGTCTATGAGTCCATCTTCAACGCTGAAATAAACGCCTCCTGCGGGATATCTACCTTCCCGAACTGGCGCATCTTTTTCTTACCCGCCTTCTGCTTGTCCAGCAGTTTGCGTTTCCGCGTGGCGTCGCCTCCGTAGCATTTGGCGGTCACGTCTTTGCGCAGTGCGCTCAGGGTCTCGCGGGCGATGACCTTGCCTCCGATGGCGGCCTGGATCGGGATTTTGAACATATGGCGCGGGATCAGGTCCTTGAGCTTTTCGCACATCGCGCGGCCTCGCATCTCGGCCCGGTCGCGGTGAACCATGGTTGACAGGGCGTCAACGGGTTCGTCGTTCACCAGCACCGACATCTTGACCAGATTATCCTGCGTGTAGCCGGTCATCTGGTAGTCAAAGCTGGCGTAACCTTTTGTTACCGATTTCAGGCGATCATAGAAATCGAACACAACTTCGTTGAGGGGAAGGTCGTACACGACCATCGCGCGGGAGCCCGCGTAGGTCAGGTCCAGCTGGATACCGCGGCGGTCCTGGCAGAGTTTCAGCACATCGCCCAGATATTCGTCCGGCACCAGAATGGTCGCCTTGATGCGCGGTTCCTCGATATGGTCAACCTTGGACGGGTCGGGCATGTCGGCGGGGTTGTGCAGCTCGATCATTTCGCCGTCTTTCATATAGACGTGATAGATCACCGACGGCGCGGTGGTGATGAGCTCGATATCGTATTCGCGTTCGATGCGGTCGCGGATGACCTCAAGGTGGAGAAGGCCGAGGAAGCCGCAGCGGAAGCCAAAGCCCAGCGCGGCCGAGGTCTCCATTTCGAACGAGAATGAGGCGTCGTTCAGCGCCAGTTTGTCGATCGCATCGCGCAGGTCTTCGAATTCGGAACTGTCGACGGGGAAGAGGCCGCAGAACACCACCGGCTGCGCGGGTTTGAAGCCGTCCAGCGCGTCCTCAGTCCCGTTGCGGTCATTGGTGATGGTGTCACCGACGCGGGTGTCGCGGACCTGCTTGATTGAGGCGGTGAGAAAGCCGATCTCACCGGGGCCAAGCGCGTCCACCATCTCCATCTCAGGGCGGAAGACGCCGACGCGGTCCACATGGTGCAGGGTGTTGTTCGACATGAACTTGACCCGCATCCCCTTTTTCAGCGTGCCGTCCATGATGCGGACCAGAACGATGACGCCCAGATAGGCGTCGTACCACGAATCCACCAGCATCGCCTTGAGCGGCGCGTCGAGATTGCCCTGCGGTGCGGGCAGTTGATGTACGATGGCTTCCAGAGTTTCGTGGATGCCCTGCCCCGTCTTGGCGCTGACCTGAATGGCGTCGGTGGCGTCGATGCCAATCACATCCTCGATCTGTTCGGCCACGCGGTCACAATCGGACGCGGGCAGGTCGATCTTGTTGAGCACCGGCACGATCTCATGATCGGCGTCGATGGCTTGGTACACGTTGGCCAGCGTCTGCGCCTCGACCCCTTGGGTCGAGTCCACGACCAGCAGAGAGCCTTCGACCGCGCGCATGGACCGGCTGACCTCATAGGCAAAGTCCACGTGGCCGGGGGTGTCGATCAGGTTCAGCACATACGCCTCGCCATTGTCGGCGGTATAGTCGATGCGAACCGTGTTGGCCTTGATGGTAATGCCACGCTCGCGCTCGATATCCATGCTGTCGAGCAGCTGTTCCTTCATGTCGCGATCCTTGACGGTCCCGGTCTCTTGGATGAGCCGGTCAGCAAGGGTGGATTTGCCATGGTCGATATGCGCGACGATGGAGAAATTGCGGATATGAGCGAGGTCTGTCATGGGTTGGGGATATGTAGAGGAATCGTGGGTTGGTCAAGGTGGGACGTTTAGTGTCTTTGAGACCTGATCAACTCGAATGGGATTATTATGCCGGAAGTTGATTATGATGAACTGCTCAGTGCAGAATTCGAGACACAGAGCACCCAGAAGTGTATCGGTGTGGCACTTCGAGCGGCATTGAGAGATTTTCCGACACTCAACTTGACAGGCAACCTCGATGCAACCAGAGATCTGTTGTTTCCCAGTGTGCGATTGCTCACACAATCTGTCGCGTATTGGTATTTTGGCAGCGAAGAAACCCGCGATGCGCTGAGGCGCGGACTACAAAACATCAAACCAAACAAAATCCTTTTGCACCGCAACTCCGCCCACGTAGCCGCACAAAGTACATACAACCGAGATAGCCAACTTGCGCGGCAGGCCACCGAGGATTCCATGGTGTCTTTTGCATCAGCCGCAGACAACGAAGAGATGTGGTACGACCATACTTCGCATCTCAGATTAACGCGGCTCGCTTACGACAATACAGCCGATCTGCTGCTAAGAAATTGTTTGGAAGATTTAAGAGCCCTTTCAGAGCAAGTTTTTGACAAACCGCTTTGGAGCGAAAGCTTTGAACCGCGTGTACCCCTTGAAGAACGGATCAATTTTGAAGAGTTCTTTCAAGGCCCGAGTTTTGCATTCTGGAGAAAATGGCGTCAAAGCTTTATTAACGGCCGACCGCTTGATTGGGAGCTACAACGAAAGATCGCACTGATCGACAACAGTATTTGGAACGCTGGGGCCGATGCAGTTGCCGATGAAATCGAACTGGTCTTGGCTCGATGGGAAGTCGAAAAAGCCCTGTCGAACTTAAGCGACAGCCTGCAAGCCCAAACATCAGCGCGCCACGGCATTGGAGGGAACAATCCTCCTGAGAGCATTCAATACGAGCGTTTGTCTGATGCGGTCGCGCTGATTTGGGAAGCCGAGCAAGAACTCTCGCAGGCCTTGGAACAGGAAAGTCCTGCTCGTGAGTGGGTTGAGGTCATTCTGAACAAACTAAAATCCGGGTTGACCGGCCTTCTCAAATGGTGTGCCGGAAAGTTCAATTTGGCAGTTGGCACCGCAGTCGTGGTTGGAACCACCAAAGGCACAACCGTTGTTGTGGATGCTTACATCGCCAAGCATCCAGAGAAGATTGAAGCCCTGATTGAAGCCCTCGAACGGTGGTTGCCGTTTCTGTCCTGACCAATGCCGGGCTGAAGCCCGGCCTACGGGGTGGGGTGTTTCTGACTCGGGCAATCACTTTTTCGCAACGTATGATTGATCCGTTAACCACTTTGATTCATACTCCCGCGCAGACCGAGAGGGGCACAAGACCCGTCCGGGCAGGCAAAAACGAGGCATGGGCATGAAAAATCTCATACTTATAGCATTTTGCGCCACGTCGATGGTGGCGGTGCAGCAACCGGCTGAGGCGGCGCAGATCAAGCGGGCGTGTTTGGCGTCGGATCGCTCGGCGGCGACGCGGGATCGGTGCAGTTGCATTCAGCGGGTGGCCAATCAGGCCCTCACGCGCAGCGACCAGAACACCGTCGCCAAATGGTTCGAAGACCCCCATCAGGCGCAGGAGTTGAAGATGTCGCAGACCGCACGCGATGATGCGTTGTGGGATCGGTATCAGAACTTTGGCCAGATGGCGCAGGCGATCTGCAGCTAAGCCCTGTCAGTCCTTGACCTGACTCGCCCTGCGCCCCAGAAAAGGCGCAGCGAAAGGTGTGTGCGATGGTGATGAAAGGGCTGACCCTGCGGGGCCTTGAGGTGTTCGAGGCGCTGGCGCGCACCGGATCGGTGGCGCAGGCGGCCGAGATCACGGGGCTCAGCCAGCCGTCGGTTTCCCAGCAATTGCGCAATCTTGAGAACGCTCTGGGCACCGAACTGGTGGATCACGGGCGGCGGCCGATGCGGTTGACGCAGGCCGGGCGCAGCTTTCTGGCGCGGGCGCAGGCGGTTCTGGGTGAATTGCAGATGGCGCAAAGCGAACTGGCGGTGATGGATCTGGGGCATCTGACCACGCTGTCCATCGGGTTGATCGATGATTTCGACAATGACCTGACGCCGCGGCTGGCCACCTTGCTGGCCGACAGTCTGACCCGGTCGAAATTCAAGCTGACCACCCTGCCCAGCCTTGAGATTTTCGAGGCGCTGGAGTCTCAGCGCCTGCATCTGGCCGTATCCGCCCATAGCGGCGAGGTTTTACAGGGTGTGGTCGAATACCCCCTGGTGCGCGATCCGTTCATTCTGGTGGTGCCGAAGGGGGCCGAGGATGCGACGCAGACGCTGCCGTTTCTGCGCTATTCGCGCGAACAGCTGATCAGCCGCCAGATCGAGGCGCATCTGGCGCGGCAGAAATTGGAGTTCGAGGAACGGTTCGAAATCGGCTCGCACCTGGCGCTGATGGCGATGGTGGCGCGCGGGCTGGGCTGGGCGATCACCACCCCGCTGGGCTATATGCGCGCGGCGCGATTCCACGACGGGATCGAAGCACACCCCTCGCCCTTTGGTGATTTCTCGCGGATGATCTCGCTGTTCACCCGATCCGACTGGTCCGATCAAGTCCCGCAAGAGGTCGCGGGTATGATCCGCAGGCTGATGCAAAGCCAGATCGTTGATCCCGCCGTGGCGCAGTTGCCGTGGCTGGAGGGGGAGTTGAGGGTTATGGGGTAGTTTGGGGGGAGCGGGGCAGACCCATCTTTCCATCAAGACTGCGACTACCCGACATCACTCTGTTGGGCGGGCAGTATGAGTATGGATTGCAACTACTGCGAGCTTGCTTTGCGTGTTTTTCTAACTGTGCTATCCGAGCTGCATGTTAATGGATTTCTTAAAAAAACTACGAGAGTCGCGATGGCTGCCATGGGTCGGTGTAGCGCCATTCATAATCGTCCCGGCCGCTGTGATTGTTAGTGGCGAAGTCCTAAAAGGCATTGGCTTCATCGCGTTTTTTATCAGCATGTGGGTGGGGGTCATTCTGGGCGGCAAATTAGCCGTTGCTGTTGCAACCCACGTCTTCAGGGCTTCCGATGGCATTGTCGCGCGTTTTGCAGTGGCCGGGGGTGCGTTCGGTTTTTTGTATTTGCCGCCGCTTGTCGGGATTTTCACAAACAACTACCTTGATACGGAAATAGACATGAACTCTCTTGGCACGCATTTTTTGTGGGCTTGTATCGGAGCGGTTATCTTCTTCTGTATTAATCCTTCAAATTCTGAGACATAACTACTCAACTAAAGGCTCAACATACGCGCGGCGATGTATGTTAAGAGCTCACTGCGAGTCCCGAGCTATTTCGCCAAAATGATCCGAAAAACACCCTACAACTTTTCCCCCAAATATACCTCCAACCCCGCAACCGCCTCTTCGATCAGATCCAACGCTCCATCGAAGTCGCGGGTGTAGTACGGGTCGGGGACGTGGTTGGCGCCGGTTTGGGGCGCGAAATCGGTTAGCAGGTGGACGGGGGTGTCGTTGCCCTTGGGGCGCAGGGCTTCGATGGCGGCAATGTTGTCGGCGTCCATGCCGATGATGAGGTCAAAGCGGGTGAAATCCTGCGCCTCGAACTGGCGGGCGCGCAGGTCGCTGAGGTCGATCTGGCGCGCTCGGGCGGCCTGTTGCATGGGGGCGTAGGGTGGGTCTCCGATATGCCAGCCGGATGTTCCGGCGCTGTCGGTCTGGTGGTGCGGGGCGCGGGCGCGAAAGGCGCCTTGGGCGGCGGGGGATCGGCAGATATTGCCGAGGCAGACGAATAGGATACGGTGGGTCATGGGTACGGGTGTAGCGCGTGAGGGGGCTATGGGAAAGATCGTCATTCTGACCGGGGCCGGGATTTCCGCCGAAAGCGGGCTGGGCACGTTCCGCGACGAAGGGGGCCTGTGGGCGCAGCACCGGATTGAAGACGTCGCCACGCCCGAAGGCTTTGCCCGCGACCCGGCGCTGGTGCATGGGTTTTACAATGCCCGCCGAGTGCAGGCGGCCAAGGCGCAGCCCAATGCCGCGCATCGCGCGCTGGCGCGGTTGCAGCAGGGCTGGCCGGATGAGGTGGTTATCGTGACGCAGAATGTCGACAGCCTGCATGAGGCGGGCGGGGCAACAGGTGTTCTTCACATGCATGGCACGCTGGCGGGGGCCTTGTGCGCGGCTTGCGGGCATCGATGGACCTCACCACCCGAGATGGCGGTGGGAGAGCCCTGCCCGGCCTGTCAGCAGCCTACGGCCCGGCCTGATGTAGTCTGGTTTGGTGAGATGCCGTATTTCATGGATGAGATATATGATCACCTTTTTGATGCGCAGATATTCGCGGCCATTGGGACGTCCGGTCAGGTCTATCCGGCGGCGGCATTTGTGCATGAGGCAGCGGCGCGTGGGGCCGAGACGGTTGAGCTGAATCTTGAGCCGTCTGAGGGCGTGTCTTTCTTTGACACCACGCGGCTTGGGCCAGCGACGGAAACCGTGCCGCAGTGGGTCGACGCGTTGCTGGCGCGGCGCGGGGCATAATCTGCGCAGACAAGCGCGTGCGGCGTGGCTATGCTGACGCGACAACCATAAAGAGAGTGAATGATGACAAATCAGGACCCCAAGACCGGAGAAATTCTTGACGATGGCAGTATGCGGGAGCGCGACGCGCTGAGCGCGCAGCTGTCCGATCTGTGGTGGACCTTTCTGATCCGGGGGATACTGGCCGCCTGTGTCGGCATCGCGGCGCTGTTCTGGCCAAGCAGCAGCATCTCGCTACTGTTGCGGCTGGTCGGGCTGATGCTGATCCTTGACGGCGGGCTGACGCTGCTGGGCTTTGGGCGGCGCGGGCTGATTGGTGGCGTTGGCATCGGGGCCATTGTGATCGGTCTGATCCTGTTGATCTGGCCCGAGGGCGCGGCAAAGCTGGCGTTTTTCCTGCTGGGGGCCTGGGCGCTGATCATCGGCATCGGCTCATTGGCTGCGTGGCAGCAGATGCACGAGCGTGACCCGCAGCGCAATGCGATGCGCAATTCGGGATTTGTGGCGCTGGCGCTGGGGCTGCTGTTGCTGTTTGCGCCGGGGATTGGCCTGATCGCGTTGGGCTGGGCCATTGCGCTGGCGGCGCTGGCCATGGCGGTGGTCATGTTCTGGCTGACCAAGCATTTCAAGGATGCAGGCGACCGGGTGGGGATGAAAACCGTCAACCGGTAGGAGCGGGATCAGACCGGGCCCCTGCCCGGTCTGTCGCATGGATGATGGCGGCCGCGCTTAGTGCGAATGCGCGCCGTCTTTGCGTTTCAGATCGACGGGGATGTCGACCTGAACCTCTCCGGCCTGTTCAAAGATCAGAGTCACCGGAATCGTGGCGTCCTGTTCGAAGGGTTGGGTCAACCCCATGAACATCACGTGGTCGCCGCCCCGTTGCAGCATGTGGGATTCGCCTGCGGGGATGGCAAAGCCTTCCTCGACATGGATCATCTTGGCGACGCCGTTTTCGTCAACCTTGTGGGTGTGCAGCTCGACCCGGTCGGCAACGTCCGAGGTCACACCGATCAGGCGGTCGTCGCTGTCGCTGGTGTTGACGATCATCATGAAGGCTGCGCCCGCCTTGGCGTGTTTGCCCGATGATCTGGCATAGGCATCATCAACCTGAATGTCGCCCGCAAGGGCCGAGGTGGCAAGGGTGGCAAAGGCCAGTGTGGCCAGAAGTTTGGATGTGAGGGTCATTGCGCCTCTCCTGTAATTCAAAGTCTGTGTCAGGGGGTGGATCACAGGGTTACAGGGGGCGCGCGCGCGGGTTTCAGCGGCAGCGGAGCGGCGATCAGGCTGGCAAAGGCGCGGTCCGGTGCAACACGCGCGCGTTCAGGCGCAGGCGGCAGGGGTGGCTGATCGACCAACAGCGCGCCCAGCAGGGTCAGCGCATAGTCAGGACAATAGTGCGGAGGTTTTGTGGGTTGGCCTTCGGCATCCATATAGACGACCACAGGGCCGGTTCCGGTGCACAGCACCATTTGCCCGACGGCCTGATCGACGCCGCGTGAGGCGGCAATGCTTTGCCCTGTCAGCCCCAGCAGGGCCGACAGGGCAAAAGCCAGTGTTATGCGCAGCAGCGTCGTCATTCCGGCGCCGGGTATAGGGCAGGAAAAACCCTGCCTTCAAGCACCAACGCCGATGCTGCGGCGTTGCGTCAGCCATTCCCCCCCTGACGCTTGACCACATCCACGGTCAGGCTGTTATGCCTTCGGTTGACGCGGCGCTGCATTCGGGTGCAGGCACTGAACGTACGGCCAATGAAATTTGGCACACTCATGAGAATATGAATTGGTTTAATGAACATCGAAACGTTTCCCCCGTTTTGATGGGGAAAATGTAGCTGATATTCACCATTCCTAATGTGAACAACATCACAGAACGGGGCAATTTATACACAATCCGGCAACAATAAACCGGGCACGAAAAAAGCCCTGCACCGCAAGGTACAGGGCCTGATCAACTGTACGTTGTGAAGATTTACGCCGAAGCCTGAGCCTTGGCGATTTCTTTCTTCACTTTCAGTGCGTTGTCGGACAGCTCTTCGTCCTTGGCTTTGGCCAGGAACGCGTCCAGACCACCGCGGTGATCAACCGAACGCAGAGCAGCGGCCGAGATGCGCAGCTTGACGCCACGACCCAGGATTTCCGACTGCAGAGTAACGTCGTTCAGGTTGGGCAGAAAACGACGACGAGTTCTGTTTTTGGCGTGGCTGACATTGTTGCCAGTCATCGGGCCTTTTCCGGTCAGTTCGCAACGGCGCGACATGGTTTCTTCCTTTGTTTCTGGAGGCCGGGCCATAGCCCTCGGCCAAATCACAAGAGGCGCAACCCGAAGTCGCGCCCGAAAACTGGTTGGATGCGTTTAGTGGGAATCGGGACAAGGGTCAAGACAGGCGGCGCGAATTCTTTGCGCCGTCGTCAAATCCCGATATGCCTGCGTTCAGGGGCATCTGCAACAGGGGTTTGCGGTTCTTCAGGTGCCGCGTCACAAGCCGGGTCTGCAACTTGCCCTGAGGGATCAGCCGGGCCGGATCGGCAACGTGGTTCAGGTCGGCCAGTTCGGGGAAAATTCCGAATATTTCCTGCCGCGCCGCGCAGCTGAGGGTTTTCAGGGCCTCAGGCCCGGTGAACAGGCTTTCGGTCGGGGCGCCTTCGGCAAAGATCACCTGATGGCGGTCGAACAGAAGATGAAAATACTCGACACTATCGACAGCATCATCGATGTAGATCCCCGGCAAGGCGGTCAGCTTGATCGCGGGGATCAGCACCTCGGTCGTGCCAAACATGCGCTGCGCGATTCTGGAGTGCACCAGCATCCGGTGTTGCCGCGACACCAGCAGATCACGCGCAGGCAAGCCGCCACCCAGCGCACCGGCAGGAATACGGACAGGATAGAGCTTGGGGTTGTCCCGCAGCTGAACCGCGTCAAAGCGACGACGGCCGATCCAGCGGATGGGATGGGCATCGGTTTCAAGCGTCGGTATCAACTCTCCTTGCTCAAGATCCTGAATGGGTCTGTCGCCGCTTTGGGTGCGGATCAGAGTGCCGCAGGTAAAACAGGGGATGCCAGCGCCGCCATCGAACGACCGGTAGCTGACGGACGACCCGGATGGAAGCGTGAACGAGCCGGTGGACAGGGAGTAGCTGACGCCTTCTTCGACGGTGAATGTTCCAAAGGTGTCGTCGGTAACAACCGTCCCCACCGGCAGGTTCAGGGTATCGGTGCCCGCCCCGCCGCGCAGGTCGCCACTGGCAGTGCTGCTTTGAAAATTCAGCGTATCATTGCCACCGCCCAAGCGAATATTGTTAATCTCTGACCCACGCACCGTCACGGTGTCGCTGCCGCTGCCACCTGCGATCAGACCGTCTACGGTACTGTCGGTGATGACGATTTCGTCGCTGCCCTGATTGCCGCGAATGCTACCGATTATGGTGCTGCCACTGACGGTGATGGTGTCATCACCAGCCCGACCATTGATATTGTCAATCGGCGACCCTTGCGGCGTCCCGTTCAGGGTGCCGGAGTCATTTGTGACATTAATATCGTCATCGCCATTCGTGCCATTAATATTGGGCATATAAGGCGGCTCCTGAACACAAAGTCAGTGGGCGTAATGCCCTATCGTAGCACGATTTTCGCCGCCGGTCAGCCCGGCATACAATCTTAAGGTTAATGGCTTCCCGGATCGGAACCCCTAAGCCTGTTCGGGCATCACCGCGTGCAGCATCTCGTCTGCAGCGGCCGAGGGGCTGAGCTGCCCGGTGCTGACTGCATGTCCAAGACGCTCCATCTCGGCCCGGGCCTGCGGGGTAGATAGGCGCGCCAGCAGGGCCTGCCGGACCTCTTGTTCGAACCAATAGCGCGCCTGTGCGGCGCGGTTCGTGGCCCAGTGGCCCTTGTCGCGGCGCCATGCGGTCAGGGCTTGCATTTCGGTCCATGCCGCATCCAGCCCATGTTCCTCGACCGCCGAGACGGTCATGGCCTTGGGAAAGCCTTCGGGATCCTGCGAACGCTTGCGCAACAGTCTGAGCGCGCCGGAATAGTCGGCGCAGGTGCGGGTCGCGGTGGCCTTGAGGTCGCCATCGGCCTTGTTGATCAGGATCAGGTCGGCCATCTCCATGATGCCGCGTTTGACGCCCTGAAGTTCGTCCCCGCCCGCCGGGGCCAGCAGCAGCAGGAACAGGTCGGACATTTCGGCCACCACGGTTTCCGACTGACCGACACCCACGGTTTCGATCAGCACCACGTCGAACCCTGCCGCCTCGCAGAGCGCGATGGCCTCACGCGTGCGGCGGGCGACGCCGCCGAGGTGGCTTTGGCTGGGCGAAGGACGGATAAAGGCGTTCTTGTCGCGGCTCAGACGCTCCATCCTTGTTTTGTCGCCAAGGATCGAGCCGCCCGAGCGGGATGAACTGGGGTCGACGGCCAGCACAGCAACGCGCAGCCCCTGCCCCGTCAGCATCATGCCGAAGCTTTCGATAAAGGTGGATTTGCCAACACCCGGCGTTCCGGACAGGCCGATTCGCAGCGCCTGCCGCTCTGATGCGGCCAATTTGGCCAGCAGCGCAGTGGCCTGCGCCCGGTGATCGGCGCGCCCGCTTTCCACCAGCGTTATCGCCCGCGCCAGCGCGCGCCGGTCTGCGTTCAGTATCCTGTCGGCCAGGCTGTCTGTGTCCATTTCAACCCCGAGAGTTTGCGGCAGGACTAGTTGCCTTGGCCCAGGGGGATTTGTCCAGACCGAAGCGCGGCTATCTGTGCGGGCCAGAACTGGACCTTGGTCGGGACATGGCGGATAAGACGCGCATGACCCGCCTGCCGATTGACGATGTTCTGCCCGAGTTGCTGCGTGCCCTGAAGGCCCATGGCCGGGCCGTGCTGCAAGCCCCGCCCGGTGCGGGCAAGACCACGCGTGTGCCGTTGGCGATGCTTGAGGCAGGGTTGTGCACAGGCCGGATCGTCATGCTGGAACCCCGGCGGCTGGCGGCGCGGGCGGCGGCGGAACGCATGGCGGAAACGCTGGGCCAGCGCACGGGTGAGACTGTGGGCTATCGCGTGCGCGGTGAGGCGAAGGTCTCCAAGGCGACCCGGATCGAGGTTGTGACCGAGGGCATTCTGACCCGGATGCTGCAATCCGACCCCGACCTGCCCGGTATTGGCGCGGTGATCTTTGACGAATTTCATGAACGATCCCTGAATGCCGATCTGGGGCTGGCGCTGTGCCTTGAGGTGGCCGGGGCGCTGCGCGAGGATCTGATCCTGTTGGCGATGTCGGCCACGCTGGATGCGGAACCGGTCGGGCGGCTGATGGACGCGCCTTTGGTCACGTCCGAAGGGCGGAGCTTTCCTGTGGAAACCCGCTGGCTGGACCGGCCTTTGGGCGCGCAGGCGCGGCGTCTGGATGCCTTGGTCGATCTGGTGGTTCGGGCCGAGCGCGAGACCAAAGGCGGGATGCTGGTGTTTCTGCCGGGTGAGGGCGAGATCAGGCGGGCCGAGGCGGCGCTTTCCGGGCGGCTGCCTTCGGATTGTCATTTGCGTCCTCTGTTCGGGGCCCTGCCCTTTGCCGCCCAACGCGCGGCGATTGCACCGGTTGAGGCTGGGCGCAAGGTGGTGCTGGCCACGTCGATTGCCGAAACCTCGCTGACTATTCCCGATATCGGGGTGGTCGTTGATATGGGTCAGGCGCGGCGGGCGCGGTTCGATCCGGGCTCGGGCATGTCGCGGCTGGTGACGGAACGGGTAACACGGGCCGAGGCAACGCAGCGCGCGGGCCGTGCGGGGCGCGTGGCCGAGGGGGTGTGCTATCGCCTGTGGTCCAAAGGTGAGGACGGGGCTTTACCCGCCTTTCCCCCGGCCGAGATCGAGGCGGCGGATTTGACCGGTCTGGCGCTGGAACTGGCGCTGTGGGGCGCAGCGCCGGAGGATCTGGCGTTTCTGACCGCCCCGCCCGAGGGCACGATGGCCGAGGCGCGCGCGCTGTTAACGATGTTGGGCGCGCTGGATGGCAATGGTCGGATCACAGATCATGGGCGCGCCCTGGCGGGGCTGCCACTGCATCCGCGATTGGGGCACATGCTGCTGACGGCAGGTGCGGCGGCTGCGCCTCTGGCGGCGTTGCTGGCCGAGCGCGATCCGTTGAAGGGCGCGCCATCGGATCTGGCATTGCGGCTTGAGGCGGTGCGGGATCGGCGCAGGTATCAGCAATCGCGGCCATGGCCTGCGAATCCGGGCGTTCTGGACCGGATCAAGGCCGAAACCCGGCGGTTGACTGCGCAGGCCGCGGCGCAGGGCACGGGCCTGTCCGCTGCCGCCATGGCAGCGCTGGCTTATCCCGACCGGATCGGGCAGCGGCGCAAGGGCGACGTGCCGCGTTATGTCCTGTCGGGCGGCAAGGGCGCGGTGCTGGACGCTGGGGATGCCTTGGCGGCGGCCCCTTATCTGGTGGCGCTGGACACGGACGGAAACCTGCGCGAGGCGCGTATTCGCATGGCGGCGCAGATTTCCGAACGTGAGATCAGGGAGCTGTTTGGGGATCGGGTCACTTGGGTCGACAGTTGCGTCTGGTCCAAACGCGAGCGCCGGGTCATCGCGCGGCAGCAGGAGCGGTTCGGGGCGATCACGCTGGAGGATCGCATCTGGAAAGACGTGCCGCCCGAGGATGTGGCCCGCGCCATGCTGGACGGGGTACGCGATCTTGGTCTGCGGCTGGATGGTGCTGCGGCACGTCTGGCGGCTCGGGTGGAACTGGTTCGGGCCGAGGGGGCGGAGTTGCCGAATTTCTCGGTCGATGGTCTGTTGGATGACCTGGAGGCGTGGTTGCTGCCGATGTTGACTGGTGTGCGCAGTGCCGAGGACTGGAAACGGTTCGATCTGCTGCCTGCGTTGAAAACGAGGCTGGACTGGGGCCAGATGCAAGAGCTGGATCAGCGTGCACCGGGGTCCTTCGTCACGCCTTTGGGGCGCAAGGTTCCGATCGATTACAGCGGCGCGGTGCCAGAGATTGCGGTGCGCCTGCAAGAGGTGTTTGGCGTCACCCGGCATCCGATGGTCGGGGGTGAGGCGTTGAAGATTACTCTGTTATCGCCTGCGCAACGACCCATTCAGATCACCCGCGATCTGCCGGGGTTCTGGGCAGGGTCTTATGCGGATGTGCGCAAGGACATGCGCGCGCAATATCCCAAACACCCCTGGCCCGAAGACCCGACGCAGGCCGACCCTACCCTGCGCGCCAAGCGGCGCGGCGGTTAGAGCGTTTTGGTCGATTTTGGGATTTTGCGAGGCTCTGCCTCGCGCTCCGAGGTATTTTTGAACAGAAGAAGATGGGGGCTTACGGCCTGATTTGGCGGGGCGTGAGAGGCTGGTCCGGCGGGTCGTTGATCAGGTCCGCGATGCGCTGATTGATCGGGGTTGGGACGGTGTGGGTGCGGCCAAGGCGGATGACCTCGCCCTGCAGGCTGTCGATTTCGGTGGCACGGCCTGCCATCAGGTCATAGGCCATCGAGGTGCGCGCGCTGGGGTCGATGGTGAGCATTTTCGCAGCAATGCGGGTGAACAGCGGGGTCGGCAGGCGCAGGATATGGGGCGTCATCCATGCTGGCAGGGGCGTTGTAGAGGCCACGGCGATGTTTGCGGTTTTGAGAACGCGCAGCGCCTCGGCCATCTGGTCGGCCATCAGGCTGCGCCAGTTGCGGTCGTGCAACTGTGCCTGAAGGGTCAGTCCCGAAAGCGCGTTCAGCGCGTTGTTGAGGTTGAGGACCAGTTTACCCCATTGGACGGCCTCGATCCGGGTGCTTTCTGTGACCGGCAGGTCTGGGGTGTGCAGATGGGTGGCCAGTGCACCGGGGCCGGACTGGATGACGATCTCGCCCGAGGTGGCGCGGTGGTAGGTGGCGGTATCCTTTGGGACGACGTTGAAAGGGACCATGCCCGCGCGGACATCGCGCCCCGGCAGCGCGGCGCGCAGGATGCGGGCGCTGTCCATGCCGTTTTGCCAGGACAGGATTGGCGCGGCTTTGGGCGCAAATTGCGTTATCAGAGCCGCCATTTCCGCCGTTGCCCCGGTTTTCACCGTTACGATGATCAGGTCGGCATCCCGCAGGCAGGCGGGATCTTCGGTCAGGGTCAGGTGATCGGCGGGGATCGTACGGTTGAGGCCTGCGAAATCGGTGGTCGTCAGACCGTGGGCACGGATCGGGTCCAGCACGCGGGCGCGGCCCAGCAGGGTGACACCGTGGCCCGTTGCGGCCAGATGTGCGCCGCAAAAGCAGCCGATGCTGCCTGCGCCCGCTATGGTGATCTTCATGGCGAACCCTCCGTTGTCGGGAAGGATCACCGGGATGGGGTGGTGAGGCCAGCGTGACGTGAGGTCAGACGCGGGCGCGGCGGGGCTTTGTGCGTTCCAGTTCCTCTGAGATCGGGATGAATTCCTGATCGTCGCCGGGGGGCAGATGGAAGGCTCCGTTCGCCCAGTCGGCGGATTTCCATTCGCGGGTGGCGGTTTCGATCTTTTCTTTCGAGGACGAGACGAAGTTCCACCAGATATAGCGGTCCTCGGGCAGGGTTGCCCCGCCCAGCAGCATCAGCCGCGCGCCTTGGGGGCCTGCCTTGACCGAGAGGCGGTCGCCGGGGCGGAATACCATCATGCGGCCCGCGTCAAAGCTGTCGCCTGCGATTTCGACCGCGCCCTGGGTGACATAGACGCCGCGATCTTCGTGATCGTCGGGCAGCGGGAAGGCTGCGCCGGGGGCAAGCTGGACATCCAGATAGAAGGTTTCCGACAGCATCGTCACGGGGCTGGTTTCGCCATAGGCCGAGCCGAGGATCAGGCGGGCGCTGACGCCGTGGTCGGTGATATGGGGCAGCGCGGCCTGTTTGTGGTGTTCGAAATCGGGAGCCATATCCTCATGCGCTTCGGGCAGTGCGATCCAGGTCTGGATGCCGAAGAGGCTATGTTTTTGGCTGCGGGTTTCGGCGCTGGTGCGCTCGGAATGGGTGACGCCGCGCCCGGCAACCATCCAGTTGACCTCACCCGGATAGATCATCTGATGAGTGCCGAGGCTGTCGCGGTGCTCGAACTCTCCTTGATAGAGGTAGGTGACGGTGCCCAGCCCGATATGGGGGTGTGGGCGGACATCGATGCCGCCCTGGGTGATGAATTCCGCCGGGCCCATCTGGTCGAAGAAGATGAACGGGCCGACCAGCTGACGTTTGACCGATGGCAGCGCGCGGCGGACCTCGAACCCGCCCAGATCGCGCGCGCGCGGGATGATCAGTGTGTCGAGTGCCGGGTTTTCGGATAGGCAATCGGGGCCGTGGGTTGGGTTCCAGCTCACTTTCGGTCCTCCGTTGGTTCGGGTGTCTGTTACTGTTCGATTATGCGGGGTATATCACGTTTTTCTTGCAACATAACTGCATTTACGCACAGTTTACGTGCGCTGGCGGAACCGGGATGGGCATCGGTTTGCCGATTGGCATGAAACGCTCGGAATCGCTTTGTGTCGTGCTATCTTGAATACCAAGGCGGATTGGCAGGAGATATCACAATGTCCGGGATTCTGTTCACGCGCCGCGGCGTCTTGGCTACGGGCGGCGCTTTGGTCGCAACCGGTTTGACGGTGCCTGCACAGGCCGCAGGGCTGGCACCGACGCCGACCATGCGGGGCGGGGCCAACAACTATCGCCCCGGTGCGCCGATTGTCGAGCGGATCGGTGGCGGCGGGTTCTGGATGACCGGTACCGTGCGGCGCGCGGGTGACGGAGCCCCCCTGCCCGGTCAGCGCATCCAGATCTGGGCGCATACGACCGAAGGGCATGAGCGCGACCAGCGCAGCCATGGGGCGACGCTGACCGATGCCAATGGCGAATTCAGACTGGAGATGCCGCAGATCGTGCCCGCCTTTGGGCAGGCGCATGGGCATCTGGCCTATGACAGCGGCGATTTCGAGACGGTGTTCCTGCGGCCCGTGATGGCCAGTTCACGGGACAAGACGCTGGCCGCGCATTTCGTATTGCAGCCTGTCTGAGCCTTGGTGCTGCGCAATGGTCTGATCTGGGCTGTGCTGGTCGTGGCCGTCTTTGTGCCGGTCATCGCGGCGGCGTTCAGTCCATTGTTGGCGTGGCGGCAGCCGGTTTACATCGTGGCCGGGTTTGCCGGGATCATTGCGATGTGTTTGCTGCTGATGCAGCCGTTGCTGGCCGGGCGTTGGTTGCCGCTGTCTGCGATGGCCAGTCGTCGCTGGCACCGGGTTTGCGGGCTGATGCTGATCGCGGTGATTGTGGTTCATGTGGTCGGGCTGTGGCTGACCAGCCCGCCGGATGTTGTGGATGCGTTGCTGTTTGTATCCCCTACACCGTTTTCCGTCTGGGGTGTGACGGCCATGTGGGCGGCGTTTGCCGCCGTGTTGCTGGGGATATATCGGCAGCGGCTGGGCGCGCGGTTTCGCATCTGGCGGCTGGGGCATGTGGGGCTGGCGGTCGTCACGATCGCGGGCAGCGTCGTACACGCACTGCTGATCGAGGGCACGATGGAGGTGATGACCAAGGTGGCCCTGTGTGTATTGGTTGTGTTGGCCAGCGTCGCAACAGTGATCAAACTTCGCATCTGGGAGATCGGGCGGCGCAGGTGATTGTGGCAGCGCCACCGGGGCTGGCTATACTCTGGCCAGCCGTTTGGCATAAGAGGCGCGGTTCATCTGAACGTCCTGCACCGTGATGCTGCCGACCTGCGGCAGGGCGTTGGCCAGAACATCCAGAACAAGGGCGTTGAGCGCCGTGCGTGTCGGCTCGTCACGCCCCTGCATCAGCAGAAGCGTGGCGTGGACAAAGCTTTGGGGTTCGGAACCGATGCGATAGTACGCGACCGGGATGGCGCGGATTTTGATCGTATCGGCGTCGAATTCCGGATGATCCGCCAAGACCTCGAACAACCGGTCGCAGATGGCCTGAACATCATGGGCCTGTTCAATGCCTTGCGAAAATTCCAGTGTCACATGGGGCATGGTGTGGTCCGTTCAGACACCCAGACACCAACGCATCACCGCCTTTTGCGCGTGCAGGCGGTTTTCGGCCTCGTCAAAAATGACCGAGTTGGGGCCGTCCATGACCTCGGATGTGGCCTCCTCCTCGCGATGCGCGGGCAGGCAGTGCATGAACAGGGCGTCGGGCTTGGCGTGGGACATGAGGTCGGCGTTCACCTGATAGGGGCGCAGCAGGTTGTGGCGGCGTTCTTTGGCGGACTGACTGTCATGCATCGAGACCCATGTGTCGGCGACGACAAGGTCTGCGCCTTCGACCGCTTTGTAGGCGTCGCGCTCGACCACGATTTTCGAGCCCTTCTGGCGGGCGAAACCCATGAACTCTTCCTCGGGGTCGAACTGGGCGGGGCCGGTGAAGGTGAGGTCGAACCCGAACTGACCGGCCGCGTGCAGGAATGAGGCGCAGACATTGTTGCCGTCGCCTGTCCAGACCACCTTTTTGCCTGCGATGGGGCCGCGGTGTTCTTCGAAAGTTTGGATATCAGCCATGATCTGGCAGGGATGGGTGCGGTCCGTCAGGCCGTTGATGACGGGCACGTCCGAGTATTCGGCCATCTCGGTCAGGATGGTTTCGTCGAAGGTGCGGATCATGATCATGTCGACGTAGCGTGACAGAACGCGGGCGGTATCGGCGATGGTTTCGCCGTGGCCCAACTGCATGTCCTTGCCGGATAGCACCATGGTCTGCCCGCCCATTTGCCGGACACCGACGTCAAAGGACACACGCGTGCGGGTAGAGGGTTTTTCGAAGATCAGCGCCACCATGCGGCCTGCCAGCGGTTGCTCGTCGTCGGGGGCGGCTTTGGGGCGGCCAAGGCGGGCCTGTTTCATGGCGTTGGCCTGGTCGATCATGGAGCGCAGGGCGGTGGCGTCGGTTTTGTGGATGTCGAGGAAATGGTTCATATCGTGTCGCTTTTGGCTGTCGATGGCCGGGGGCGCTGCCCCCGGACCCCCGGAGTATTTCTAAAAAGATGAAGGATCAGGTGGTCTCGAGCGAGGCTTCGATCTGCTTGGCCGTTTTGTCGAGGCGGATCAGGGCTTGGGCGATGTCGTCCTCGGTGATCGTGAGCGGGGGCAGCAGGCGGATCACGTTGTCGGCGGCGGGGACCGTTATGACCTGATTATCGTAGCCTGCGCTGACTACGTCCGTGTTCGTGGGTTTGCATTTGAGACCGAGCATCAGACCTGCGCCGCGTACCTCTTCGAAGACCTCTGGGTGGTCAGCGATCAGACCTTCGAGTTTTTGGCGCAGCAGACCCGCCTTGCGGTTGACGCCTTCTAGGAAGGCAGGCGTGGCGACCTGATCAATCACTGCGCAGCCGACGGCGCAGCCCAATGGGTTGCCGCCATAGGTCGAGCCGTGGGTGCCTGCGGTCATGCCGGAGGCTGCGTCTTCGGTGGCCAGAACCGCGCCTAAGGGGAAGCCGCCGCCGATGCCTTTGGCGACCATCATGATGTCGGGCGTGATACCCGCCCATTCGTGGGCGAAGAGTTTGCCGGTGCGGCCCACGCCGCATTGCACCTCGTCAAGGATCAGCAGCAGGCCGTTTTCATCGCAGATCTGGCGCAGGGCTTTGAGTTCCACGTCGGGGACGGGGCGGATGCCGCCTTCGCCTTGCACCGGTTCAATCAGGATGGCCGCCGTCTGGTCGGTGATGGCGTTGGTGACGCCGTCGAGGTCTCCGAATGTCAGGTGCACGAAACCGGGTAGAAGGGGGCCGAAGCCTTTGGTCATTTTCTCGGACCCGGCGGCGGCGATGCCTGCGGAGGATCGGCCATGGAACGAGCCGTCGAAAGTGATGATCTCGACCCGCTCGGGCTGGCCTTTGTCATAGAAATATTTGCGGGCCATTTTGACGGCCAGTTCGCAGGATTCGGTGCCGGAATTGGTGAAGAACACCGTGTCAGCAAAGGTGTGTTCGACCAGCTTGTCAGCCAGCGCCTGTTGCTGCGGGATGTGGTAGAGGTTCGAGACATGCCAGAGCGCGTGCGCCTGTTCCGTCAGCGCCGCGACCAGTGCCGGGTGCGCGTGGCCCAGCGCGTTCACCGCAATCCCTGCGCCGAGGTCAAGGAAACGTCGGCCATCCGCCTCGGTCAGCCAGGCGCCTTCGCCCTTTACGAAAGTCAGGGGCGCGCGGTTATAGGTCGGCAGAACGGACGGGATCATCGGATCATCCTTTTCGATGGTTTGAGCCCAAGTGAGTGATACACCGGAGCCGGGTTCGTCAACAGATTTGGTAGAGGTTGCGCGGATTTCATCAGCGCACAGGATCAAACGGGCCGGTTACGCGGTCAGGCGTCGGCGTCGGAGGCGCAGGGTATGTACGAGTTTGATCATGCCGGGGCGTATAGCGAGCTACGGGCAATCTGGGAACCCTGTTTTTGCGGAATTGCGAAAAATCAGTCTGAGACCGGGATTTGCAGCTTGCCATTTGGCGCGCGCTGGCGCACCGCTTGCGGCATGACACCTGCGCGCCAGAACCCTGCCCTTGCGGCTTTGTTGATCCTTGCGGCCAGCGCCCTGCTGGCAGGCACCACATTGCTGGCCAAGGCATTGGGGACGGATGTTCTGGGCCCTGCCCTGCATCCGATGCAGATCAGCCATGGGCGGTTTCTGTTTGCATTTGTTGTGATTGTCAGTGCGGTCGGCATTCTGCGCCCGAAATTGCAACGGCCGCATTGGGGGCTGCATATTGGGCGAACCAGCTTTGGCTGGTTGGGGATCACACTGATGTTCGCCTCGGTCGCGTTTATCCCGATTGCCGATGCCACAGCGATATCCTTTCTGAACCCGGTCTTTGCCATGGTGCTGGCGATCCCGTTGCTGAAAGAGGGCGTGGGTCCGTGGCGCTGGCTGGCGGCTGTCGTGGCGCTGGTTGGAGCGTTGGTTCTGTTGCGGCCCACGCCTGCCAGTTTCCAGCCTGCCGCGTTGCTGGCGCTGACAGCGGCGGCGGTGATCGGGATGGAGTTGATTTTCATCAAAAAGCTCTCGGGCCGGGAAATTCCGATCCAGATTCTGCTGATCAACAATGCGATGGGGCTGACCATCGCCTCGGTCGCTGTCAGCTTTGTGTTCCAGTGGCCCACGCCGCAGCAATGGGCGGCGCTGGCGGGGATCGGAGGGCTGATGGCCTGTGCGCAGGCCTGCTTCGTCAACGGCATGGCGCGGGCGGATGCGTCTTTTGTGGCACCGATCAGCTATGCGACGCTGATCTTTGCGGCGTTTTACGACTTTGCAATCTTTGGCGTGGTCCCGGACGCGGTCAGTATGGTGGGATCAGCCATCATCCTGACCGGCGGGCTGATCCTGGTTTGGCGCGAGGCGCGGCAGCGTCAGGCCTTGAGCCGGTAACCGGTGCGCAGCATCTGCCATGTCAGCGCGCTCAGTAACAAGGTCGCGACGGTGCAGATTGCCATACCCAACCACGCAGAGCTGTCGGACACGCCGATCATGCCATAGCGCAGCCCGTCGATCAGATAGAACACCGGGTTTACATGGCTGATCGCGTTCAGCACCGGTGGCAGGGCCTGGACCGAGTAGAAGGTGCCTGACAGGAAGGCCAGCGGCGTGACGATGAAATTGGTGATCGCGGCCATCTGGTCGAACTTGTTGGCGTATATCCCCGCCAGCAGCCCCAGCGCCCCCATGAACGCGCCGCCCAGGATCACAAAGATCAGCGCGATCAGCGGGTGGTGCGGGATCAGCCCCAGAACCAGAACCAGCGCCACGGCCACGGTCAGCGCGATCAGGACGCCGCGCACGATGCCGCCCGCAAGATAGCCCAGCAGGATTTCCAGCGGCGACAGCGGCGGCATCAACGTATCGACGATGTTGCCCTGCACCTTGGCCACCACCATGGACGAGGACGTATTGGCAAAGGCGTTCTGTATCACCGTCATCATCATGATGCCCGGGGCCAGAAAGGTCAGGAAGGGCACACCCATCACATCGGACCGGCTGGGGCCGATGGCGATATTGAAGATCAGCAGGAACAGACCGGCCGTGACCAGAGGGGCCAGAACGGTTTGGGTCCACACGGCCATAAAGCGCTGCGTTTCGCGCTGTGCCAGCGTATAAAGCCCCATCCAGTTGACCGCGCCAAAGCGGCGCGCATCCTGATCCGCGAGATTCTGCATGAACTGCCCTTAACTGATTCGATGACCGCTTGTAACTCGGGCGGCAGTGTTTAGAATAGGGCGCTGAGACGAATTCCCAAGGCGGCCCGAATCCGGGGCCGCTTTCCGCTTTTGAAAGGCAAATGATGTCCTGGACTGACGAGCGTGTAGAGCTGCTGAAGAAGATGTGGGGCGAGGGCCAGTCGGCCAGCCAGATCGCCAAGGAACTGGGTGGCGTGACCCGCAATGCGGTGATCGGCAAGGTGCACCGTCTGGGCCTGTCGAACCGCGCCACCGGTGCAAGCCCGGCCAAGGCCGAGTCCAAGGAAAAACCGGCCCCCGCGCCCAAGGCAGAGGCCAAGCCCAAACCTGCGCCCAAGACCGAACCGGCGCGCCCTGCCGCGGCACCCGCTGCCGAGGCCAAGCCTGCCACCCCGGCCCGCCGTCAGATCATCCCTGCCGGTCAGCCCCTGCCGCCGCAGCCTTCGGCCAACGAGATCAGCCCCGAGGCGCTGGCCAAGGTCAATGAGGTCGAGAAAAAGGCCAAAAAGCTGACGTTGATGGAGTTGACCGAAAAAACCTGCAAATGGCCGGTCGGCGACCCCGCAACCGAGGATTTCTGGTTCTGCGGCCTGCCGGTTGAGGCGGGCAAACCGTACTGCGAGGCGCATGTGGGCGTGGCGTTCCAGCCGATGAGCTCGCGCCGGGATCGTCGGCGGTAAGCAAGCATCTGACGCAGACCGTTATTTTTAGTGCTGCGTTTTTTGCCTTCGAACGGAACTATGACATGACTGGCCACGAGCTTTAGGCAAATGGCCAGACTCGCAAAAACAAATTTGATCTGAGATTTTCCCATTCAACCCAGATTGAAATATACAGTTTTGTTCTGCATCTACGCTGTCTTGGTTTTCTTAGCCTATATGCAGCCCTTGGATGGATCGGTATTCGAACCTGATCGGTTCGGTAGGTCACGGCCCCTCTTTACGCAGATAATGTATCTATCTGCGTGGCTCGCACCTGCCGTGCCATTGATTTTGGCCGGGTGCGCATTGCTGGGGATGCGCGTGATACCGGCAATGCTCGCCCGAGTGTTTGTCGTGATCTCGGTTGCCGCTGGTGTGATCCTGACCTTGGCATCTGGCGTTTTTTCGCTGGCCTCCACGACCCAGCTTTTGCATGGCGTCATGTTGACGATTTCCGTGGCGTCCAGCTTTGCCATTTGGTCGGGTCAAGATGGTGAACCGTGTCCGTCGCAGAAAGCGAAGCTGGGAATTGCATCAGCGACCATTGTTGCGCTCTGGTCGTTGTTGACGGTTCCAATGATACTTGTGCAGGCGCGGGTCATAACGGACGGCTATCCCTATTGCATCGCGGAACACTCGGAGAATTCTCCAATCGAGGCTCTGCACGAACTACGTGGGTTTTCTTTCTACACCACGGCAACAGGCTACAAATCCACGTCGGAATGGTATTTTCACGGCCTGATGATCGTCGATTACCCCGATGAGCAGCGCATCTATAACTGGTCTCCACGACTATGGAGGTTCGATCTGGTTGAACGCCCGGATGCATTGATCATACCTGTCCGCGAGGTCTGCGTTCCAAGCTGACCGCCCTACTGCGCCGGATGTGACGGCAAATCCGGCATCGGCACCCAGCGCGGCAGTTCCTCGGGCGAGACTGAGACGTGCAGGCGCTCGGATCTGTCCCGTCCTACTTTCCGATGCTTGCGCAGCAGGAATATCTTGCCCCAGCCGCGCCATGTGCCCACGGATCGCGCGTGTGGGTCGATGGGGAAGCGATCGCGCCAGCCTTCGGGCAAAGGCAATCCGTGCAGTTCGGCCTTGTCCAGCATCCAGATCAGGGAAATGTTGCTGAGGGGGCGGGCCTCTTCATAACCGTTCAGTTGCCCGCCGACATCGCCGTGGGTGCCGCGGAACCAGACCTGTTCGACGTGGCCTTTGAACTCGGGCGTGCATTTCCACAGGACGGGCTCGTAAACCTCGCGCGTTTCGTCCAGTGCCATGGCGTGATAGCCGTGCAGGATCGCGTTGCCCAGTTGATGGTTATGGAAGGCGTGGCGTTCCTCGGCCCAGCGCCAGAGCAGCGGCAGGCGCAGACCCAGCGCCTTGACAGTATCCCAGACCCCGACCATTTCGATGGCGACGTCCTGATGGCAGAACGCCTTGCGGAACTCGGCCGCGGTTTTGCCGTTGGCGTTGCATTCATAGTGCCGGTAGGCCTGTTTGATATTGCGCTCGGTCGCATGTTCGGCCCGCAGCAGGCCGATTAGGTCGATCACGCCCGCAAGGCTGCGCACGCCATAGGCCCCGCGCGAATAGCCGATGAAGAAAATCTTGTCACCGGGTTTGTAGCGCGACGCCAGATAGCCATAGGCGCGGCGGATCTGACGGTTGATGCCCCGCCCCATCATCACGTCCAGCGAGGATTTCCAGCCTTCCCACTGCACGCCCGCCTCATAAAAGACTGAAACCTTGCTGCCCATTTCACACGCCAGACGCAGGGTCTGCCCCGCATGGGTTTCAAACCCCGGATCAAGGGTCGACATGGTACCGTCAAGAATGATGACATGGCTGATCGGTTCGCGATGACGCGTTTCGGCAGAATGCTGGGACCGCAGGGGCCGACCCAGCCATCCCAGTACCTTTCTGCTTAGCCGCGACAGAACCATTGTTCAGTACATCCCATTTGTTGCGGAGTGAGCCGGGCCGCACTCCTGATCTCGGCGCGTATGCGGAGCCCGCTTTTTCCTGCGCCAACTCTCCCCTTCGGGTGGTGGTCGGCCAAAGCGTCACCGCGTCTATAATATCATGGGGTTGCGGGCCGTGCGGGGCAAGGCAAATCACAGAAACGAAGCCGTGAGCCGTTGCCCCTGCGCATCATCCCTGATGCAAGTTTTTCCGACCGGGTAGGATACGGGCGGATTTGCGGGATCGCGATGTCCGTTCGCCGGTAAATAGCTGACAAGACTGCATGTATTTTCGAGAGCAGCGGCTTGGTTCAATGTGCCAGGCGCGTCTCATCGGGCCCGCCCGGCTTTTGTAACAAAGTCGCTTTTTCGGCACCCAAGCGCTGGTCCTGATTGGCCCCTGGACGGAAACAACCCGGCGGTAAGACCGCGATTGGCTGGTTCAATCTCGACCTCCCGTCACGAATGACGCTATGGACCCGCCCCCTTGCGTCGAACGGGGCCTTCCCCTTCCTGCGCGCATTCGTTATTGCAGGCGCTGACCCGAATTTGATGACGCAGGACGCACCCCATGGCGATGGAAAAGACATTCAACGCGGCCGAGGCCGAGGCCCGCATCTACAAGGCCTGGGAAGAGGCCGGAGCCTTCAAGGCAGGCGCGAACCGTTCGCGCGACGAGAGCTTTACCATCATGATCCCGCCGCCCAACGTGACGGGGGCCTTGCATGTGGGCCATGCCTTCAACAACACGCTGCAGGACATTCTGACCCGCTGGCACCGGATGCGGGGTTTCGACACGCTCTGGCAGCCCGGTCAGGATCACGCTGGCATCGCCACCCAGATGCAGGTGGAAAAGATGCTCGCCACCACCCAGCAGCCCAGCCGAACCGAGCTTGGGCGCGAGGCGTTTCTGGACAAGGTCTGGGAGTGGAAGGGCGAGTATGGCGGCACGATCATCGAGCAGTTGAAGCGGCTGGGTTCAAGCTGCGACTGGTCACGCAATGCCTTTACCATGGCAGGCGCACCGCGCGACCCGCGCACCGGACACGAAAATTCTGCGAATTTTCACGACGCGGTGATCAAGGTCTTCGTCGACATGTACGAAAAGGGACTGATCTATCGCGGCAAACGTCTGGTCAACTGGGATCCGCATTTCGAGACCGCAATTTCCGATCTTGAGGTCGAGAATATCGAAACCGCCGGTCATATGTGGCATTTCAAGTACCCATTGGCGGGCGGTGAGACATATGAGTATTTGGAAAAAGATGAAGATGGGAATGTGATCTTCCGCGAGGAGCGGGATTACATTTCGATCGCCACGACCCGCCCCGAAACCATGCTGGGTGACGGTGCGGTTGCGGTTCATCCATCGGATGAGCGTTATGCGCCAATCGTCGGGAAACTCTGCGAAATTCCGGTCGGCCCGAAAGAGCATCGCCGTCAGATTCCGATCATCACCGATGAGTATCCCGATCCCGATTTCGGCTCGGGCGCGGTGAAGATCACCGGCGCGCATGACTTCAACGACAACATGGTCGCCAAGCGCGGTGGCATTCCGATGTACCGCCTGATGGACACCAAAGGCGCGATGCGGGCTGATGGCGCGCCTTATGCCGAAGAGGCCGGCAAAGCGCAGGAATACGCGCGCGGCAAAGCGTTCACTGAGACCGAAATCGACGCGATCAACCTGATCCCCGACCACCTGCGTGGTCTCGACCGGTTCGAGGCGCGCGCGAAGGTTGTCGAGGAAATCACCGCCGACGGTCTGGCCGTCATGACCCGCGCGGATGATCCGCGTCTGGGCACCAAGCTGGGCGAGGATGACGACCCTGCAGCGCTGGTGCCGCTGGTCGAGAGCAAACCGATCATGCAGCCCTTTGGTGATCGTTCAAAAGTGGTTATCGAGCCGATGTTCACCGATCAGTGGTTCGTGGACGCCGAAAAAATCGTTGGCCCCGCACTGGACGCGGTCAAGGACGGTACGGTCAAGATCATCCCCGAGTCGGGCGAGAAGACCTATTATCATTGGCTGGAAAACATCGAGCCCTGGTGCATCTCGCGCCAGCTGTGGTGGGGGCATCAGATTCCCGTTTGGTATGGGCCCAAAAAGGATGCTTCGAATTCACTCGGAGTTGACTACTCCTCGGGTGAACTGGTCCCCTTTTGTGGCGCGACATTCGATGAAGCCGCAAGCGCGGCTCGAGAATACTATGGTGTTTCAAGCGCAAGGGAATTCTTCGAAGATCAGATAACCTCACTTGATCCATCTGAGGTGCACCCAAACGTCAACAGCAACGCATGGCAAGATGAAGCTTTTGCAACAGCCGTTGAAGGCGGGCGTGATTTCGTTTTGCTCAAACGCGACCCCGACGTGCTCGACACCTGGTTCTCGTCCGGCCTCTGGCCCATCGGCACGCTGGGCTGGCCCGAGCAAACCGAGGAGCTGGAGCGCTACTTCCCCACCGACGTTCTGATCACCGGCGCGGATATTCTGTTCTTCTGGGTCGCCCGGATGATGATGATGCAACTGGCCGTGGTCGATCAGATCCCGTTCCACACCGTCTACCTGCACCAACTCGTCCGCGACGAGAAGGGCAAGAAGATGTCCAAAACCACCGGCAACGTCATCGACCCGCTGGAGATCGTGGACGAATTCGGCGCTGACGCGCTGCGGTTCACCAATGCCTCGATGGCGGCGATTGGCGGCGTGCTGAAACTGTCGCGTGACCGCATCACCGGCTATCGCAACTTCGGCACCAAGCTGTGGAACGCCGTCCGCTTTGCCGAGATGAACGAGGTCTTTACCGACGCCGTCCCGCAACTGGATGTGGCCGACCTGAAACCCAAAGCCGCCGTGAACCGCTGGATCATCGGCGAAACCGCCCGCGTGCGGGCCGAGGTCGACGCGGCGCTGGAAAGCTACCGCTTCAACGATGCGGCCAACGGGCTCTATGCCTTTGTCTGGGGCAAGGTCTGCGATTGGTATGTCGAACTGTCGAAACCCCTGCTGCAAGGCGACGACGCCGAAGCGCAGGCCGAGACCCGCGCCACCATGCGCTGGGTTCTGGATCAGTGCATGGTGCTGCTGCACCCGATCATGCCCTTCATCACCGAAGAACTCTGGGGGCTGACCGGCAATCGCGCGAAAATGGTCGTCCACGCCGACTGGCCGACCTATGGCACCGAACTGGTCGATGCCGATGCGGATCGGGAAATGAACTGGGTGATCTCGGTCATCGAAAACACACGTTCGGCCCGCGCGCAGATGCGGGTTCCGGCGGGGCTCTATGTGCCGATGCTGGTGACGAAAATCGACGCCAACGGCCAGGCCGCTTGGGATCGCAACGAGGCGCTGATCAAACGCCTCGCCCGCATCGACAGCCTGACCAAGACCGATGAACTGCCCAAAGGCACCATCTCGATCGCCGCCCCGGGCGCGTCCTTTGGCCTGCCGCTGGCGGACATCATCGACATCGGCGCGGAAAAGGAGCGGTTGGAGAAAGCCAAGGGCAAGCTGGCCAAGGAACTGGGCGGCCTGCGCGGGCGTCTGAACAACCCCAAATTCGTGGCCTCGGCCCCGGAGGAGGTGGTTGAGGAAGCCAAAGCCAACCTCGCCGCCCGCGAAGAGGAAGAGGCGAAACTGAACGAGGCCCTCGCCCGTCTGGCCGAAATCGCCTGATCTTCATCTTTTCATAAATACTCAAATCCCCAACCCCGCCGCACAAGCTGTCGGCGGGGTTTTTCGTGCCTCAACAGAGTTTTGCCCTGTTCACCCGAACACCTGATTGCTAGCACAGGCACATGACCCAGCATGATACCCCGCTTCCCCCGATACAGACCGTCTCGACCGGGTTGGTGGTGGCCATTGTCGGATTTTTCAGCTCCTTCCCTATAGTCCTGCAAGGGCTGGGCGCGATGGGTGCCTCATCGGCACAAGCCGCGTCAGGGCTGATGAGCGCGGCGATTGCCATGGGGCTGGCGGCGATCATCCTCAGCCTGCGGTACAAGATGCCGATCAGCGTCGCGTGGTCCACGCCGGGGGCTGCGTTGCTGGCGGTGTCTGCTGCCCCGGTTGGCGGGTATTCCACCGCCATCGGAGCGTTCCTGTGCGCCGGGGCGCTGACGGTTGTCGCGGGCTTATGGAAGCCACTTGGACGGTTGGCGGCCGCGATCCCCACCACTCTTGCCCAAGCGATGCTGGCGGGCGTGCTGTTGCCGCTGTGCCTTGTGCCGTTCAAGGCGGCGGTCGAGATCCCGTGGCAGGCGCTGCCGGTGATCCTGACGTGGTTCATCGCGGGGCGGTTCAATCGGTTGTTTGCGGTTCCGGCGGCGGTGGTCGCTGCGGCCATCGTTGTGGCACTGAACGCCCCGGATGTGCAGCTGATGCCTGACCGGCTGATCGCGGCCCCGGTCTGGACGACACCGACGTTCTCGGTCGCGGCGGCGATCGGGATCGGCGTACCGCTATTCATCGTCACGATGGCAACGCAGAACATTCCCGGCGTTGCCGTCATGCGCAGCTTCGGATTCTCTCCTGCCCCGGGCAAGCTGTTCTCTGCCGTTGGTGGGGCAAGTCTGCTGTCCGCCCCGTTTGGCGCGCCCGCAACCTGTCTGGCCGCCATAACAGCCGCGATGTGTTCGAACGAGGACAGCCACCCTGACAAGGCGCTGCGCTATTGGTCCGCCATCATGGGCGGTGTGTTCTATTGCCTGTTTGGCGTCTTCGCCGCAGCCATCACCAGCTTTGCGGCCCATGCCGACCCTTTGCTGATGGGCACATTGGCCGGGGTGGCCCTGATCGGCGTACTGGCAAACGCCGTCCACGCAGCACTGGATGTCCCGGCCGAGCGTGAGGCGGCCATCCTGACACTTGCCATCACCGCATCCGGTATCACCGTTATCGGGCTGGGGGCCGCAGTCTGGGGGCTGGCGGCGGGCGGCATTGCGTATGTTGCGACAAACCGCCTGCGCTAACGGCTTTCCCCGGACTTTTACAGGCGGTACACTGTCACCATGTTCGGATCGTTGGGAAAACTGGTGGAACGCCAGATCAAGAAGGCGCAGGCCGAGGGCCAGCTACAGGGGCTTGAAGGCGAAGGCGCACCCCTGCCCGATCGTTCCTCTGAGGCGCAGAGTGATCCGGCCATTGCCGCAGGCCATCGGATCATGGCACAGGCCGGGGTTTTGCCCGAAGAGTTCAGCATCAAGAAAGAGCTGGATGCGGCGCGCAAGGACTATGCCGCACTGACCGATCCTGAAGAGCGCAGGGCAGCCATGGCACGGATCGCAGATCTTGAGATGCGGTACAACATGGCCCGCGACGCGCGGCGCAGTTTTATGCGGTGATCACTTGAACTCGGGCTTACGGCCCTGCATCTGCGCCATGACAACCTCCATCTGGTCCGGCTTGCCGATCAGCTCCACCTGTTCAGCGGATTCCTCGATCAGGACCTCGGCGCGGGGTTTGCTTTCGGCCACTTCGATCAGGCGTTTGGCGGCACGGATGGCTGAGGGGCTTTTGCCCGCGATATCCTCGGCTAGCGCAAGCGCTTCGGTGAGTGGATCATCGGACAGTTTGGTCACAAGCCCCCAATCGGCGGCCTGCGCCGCGCCGATGGGACGCGCGGTATAGGTTAACAGGCGCAGCACGTCCGAGCGGACAAGTCGCGGCAACAGGACCATGCCGCCCATGTCGGGAACGATACCCCATTTCATCTCCATCACCGCCAGTTTGGCTTCGGGATGCGCGATGCGGATATCCGCGCCCAGCGCGATTTGCAGACCACCGCCATAGGCCACACCCTGAATGGCGCAGATCACCGGGACGGGAACGCGCCGCCAGATCAGTGCAATCTCCTGCATTTCATTGGCGTCGTCGTGGCTGCGGGTCATCAGCCATTCGGTCGGGTCAATCTGGGCCATCGAGGCAAAGCTGGCCATGTCGAGACCGGCGCAAAAGCTTTTGCCCTCACCCGAGAGGACCACGGCGCGGGCGTCCGAGGCGGCGACCTCGTGCCCCGCCGACAGGATCGCCTTGATCATCGCGTCATCCAGCGCATTCATCTTGTCGCCCCGCGTCAGGGTGACATGGGCAATGTGATCTTTGTATTCGACGGAAACGCGTGCCATGCGGACCTCCCAATCCATGTTTGCCTGACAATGCCCTGAAAAACGGGCGCAGTTCCACTGCGACGTCAGGGCATTTGCGATACCGGCATCCGGCCAAACCAGGGCGAATCCAGCGTCATGACGTAGAACTGATTGCCGATGATCTTGCCGCCCGTGGTGATGCCCAGCCGCCCATCCGGGTCTTGCAGGGTGCGCAGGATGTTTCCGTCGCCGTCAAACTGAACCATCATCCCGCGATGGATCGGTGCCGGGCGGACCATGGGCCCCAGACGCCAGATCACCTTGCGCAGGAACGGATATGGCATCAGCACCTCGGACGGGACACGGGGGCTGGCGAAGGCCATCCAATAGGTACCGTCGCCTTGGGCCTCAAGGTTGTCGGGATAGCCGGGCAGATTATCCAAAAGCACCTCGGTCGTGCCTGCCTTTGGGCCTGCGAGCCAGTGCTTGTGCACCCGCGCCCGACCGGTTTCGGCAATCAGCAGGTAATCTTCGTCCGGGGACAGGGCGACGCCGTTGGTATAGACAAAGCCTTGGGCGATTTTCTCGGTGGTTCCATCCGGAGAATGTCTGGCGACATAGCCGGTTTCAGATTGTTCCCAGATCGTCAGAACTGAGGTTGGCTTGGTCCCGCCCATGGTCTCGGGGTCAAACCGGTCGGATGAGTTTGAGAAGTAGATCGTTCCGTCCTGCGCGATGTCCAATTGATTGGCATAGATCACCGGCGCGCCGTCGATATCCGAGACAACGCTTTGCAGCGATCCGGGCCCGTCCCAGCGCATCACACCGCGAAAACTGTCAGCTATGTAGAGCGCACCGTCGGGGCCTGCCCTGAGGCCCAGAGGCCGCCCGCCCAGCCGGTCAACCTCGACCGGGGTGTCGCCGTCAATGCGGTAGAGCACACCGGACAGGCTGGTCGTGTAGATTGTACCGTCGGGCAGAACGGCCACATCCTCGGGGCCGATTTCATCTTTGGGCAGGTTGATCAGGTCGAGTTTATCAAGCGCGTGGTTTTCCGCAAAATCCCCGGTGAAACCGGGCGGCTCTGGTGGTTCATAGGCAACCGGGTCGACCGGAACAGGCCAGAGCAGCAGATAGGCAAGGCCGACAATAAGCAGAATCAGGAAAGCGCGCATGAGACCTCCGCAGGCGTGTTGTGCCGCAGCCTGCAAGCGAACGGGGTGTGGCGCAAGCCTTGCCCCTGCGGTTGGCTTGCGATTATCTGCGCTTATGACCGGTCCCAGATACACTCCGCTTGCCTTGTCCCTGCCCGCAACCGTGCCCTTTGTCGGCCCTGAAACGCAGGAGCGTCAGCGCGGCGCGCCGTTTGTGGCGCGGTTGGGGGCGAATGAGAACGTCTTTGACCCTTCGCCGCGCGCGGTCGAGGCGATGCGGGCGGCGGCGGGCGAGATCTGGATGTATGGCGATCCAGAAAACCATGATCTGCGCCATGCGCTGGCCGAGCATCACGGGGTAGCGCCCGAGAATATCGTTGTGGGCGAAGGCATTGATGGGCTGCTTGGGTATCTTGTGCGGCTGATCGTAGGCCCGGGCGATGCGGTGGTGACATCGGACGGGGCTTATCCGACGTTCAACTATCATGTCGCCGGGTTCGGAGGTGTGGTGCACAAGGTGCCGTATGCCGGGGATCATGAGGATCCGGCGGCGTTGTTTGCCAAGGCGGCTGAGGTGGATGCCAAGCTGGTCTATCTGGCCAACCCGGACAATCCGATGGGAAGCTGGCATTCGGGTGCTGCACTCGTGGCGGCGATGGAGGCTTTGCCCGAGGGGTGCCTGCTGGTGCTGGATGAGGCTTATGTGGAATGCGCGCCCGAGGGGACCGCAGCCCCGGTGCCGGTAGATGATCCAAGGGTGATCCGGATGCGGACCTTTTCCAAGGTCTATGGCATGGCGGGGGCCCGGGTCGGGTATGCGATGGGCGCGCCAGAGCTGATTGCGGCGTTCAACAAGGTGCGCAATCATTTTGGCATGAACCGGGCGGCACAAGCGGGGGCACTGGCAGCGTTGCAGGATCAGGGTTGGTTGGCAGAGGTTCAGGCAAAGATCTCAGTGGCGCGAGGCCGGATTGGGCAAATTGCGCGGGAGAACGGGCTGGAGCCGCTGCCCTCGGCCACGAATTTTGTGGCGATTGATTGTGGGCGCGACGGTGTGTTTGCCAAGGCCGTGCTGGATGCGCTGGTGGATCAGGGCGTGTTTGTGCGGATGCCCTTTGCCGCCCCGCAGAACCGGTGCATTCGGGTGAGTTGTGGCGCTGAGGCAGATCTGCTGGCGTTTGAGGCCGCATTGCCCAAGGCGTTGGCAAAGGCCCGGGCGGTGTAAGGGGGGCTGTCTGCCCCCCATCGCGCCTGCGGCGCGATTCCCCCCGAGGATATTTCTGGACAGATGAAGAGGCGGATCGGGGTCAGCTGGCCAGCGTGGCGGCGGCGGCTTCGAGTGCGCCTGTGCCGCGCGGGATATCGAGTGCCGCGAAGGCGGTTTCGATGCTGCCCAGCATCGCCATGACCATCTGCGCGTTGATATGGCCCATGTGGCCGAGGCGGAAACAGCCGTCCCAGTCCTCCATCCCCAGACCGATGCCGAGGGTCAGGCCGAGCTGGTGTTCGGTATAGCTGCGCAGGGGCGTGCCACGCCCTTCGGTCAGGCGCAGGGCGGTGACGGCGTGGCTGCGGTGTTCGGGGTTGGCGACGTTGAGGTGCAGCGCCCCGCCTTCGGCCCAAATTTCGCAGGCCGCCCAGATCGCCTGCGCCAGTTGTGCGTGGCGGGCCCAGACGTTTTCGATGCCCTCGGCATGGATCAGGTCGAGCGCGGCGCGCAGGCCATAGAGGTGATGCGTCGGCGCGGTGCCGTTGAAATACTGGTAGAACAGATCAGGGTTGGCGCGCGGCTGCCAATCCCAGTATTGCGAGACCCGGGGCATAGTGGCGCGTTTGGCTTGTGCCTTGTCGTTGAAAAAGACAAAGCCGGTGCCTGGAGGTGTCATCAGCCCTTTCTGACAAGCGGTGACGGTAACATCGACGCCCCATGCGTCCATCTCGAACCGGTCGCAGCCCAGAGAGGCGATGCAGTCAGCCATCAGCAAGGCGGGGTGTTGCAGATCGTCCAGCAGGGCGCGCAGAGCGGGGATGTTGTTGCGGATCGAGGTCGAGGTGTCCACGTGGACGGCCAGCACCGCCTTGATCTTGTGGCTGGTGTCGGCGCGCAGGGCGTCGGCGATGCGGTTGATATCCCAAGGGGCCGAGAGGCCAAAATCGATCAGTTGAGCTTGCGCCCCTACGCCTTCGGCCATTTCGGCCCAACCATAGGTGAAGCGCCCCGAGGCGGGTGCCAGCACGGTTTCGCCGGGGGCGATGACGTTGGAGAGTGCCGCCTCCCACGTGCCATGGCCATTGGCGATGTAGATGGCGACGTTGTGGTCGGTGCGGGCCACGCGTTTCAGGTCGCGGGTCAGCGCGGGCATCATCTCGATCAGTTCGCCGTCGTAGATATTGGGTGACGGGTGGTGCATGGCCTGCAAGACTGCGTCGGGCATGACCGAGGGGCCGGGAATGGCCAGATACTCGCGCCCGTGCGCGAGGGAGATATTGTTTGTCATGAGGGCAACCTGTTTGAATTGAGGCCTACCCTAGCGCGTCGCCCTGTGGCGTCAATCCATCAGGCTGGCGGCCTCGCGCGCAAGTGTTTCGATCCCGGCCCAGTCGCCGTTTTGGACCATCTGCTTGGGCGCAACCCAGCTGCCACCTGCGCAGATGACGTTGGACAGAGACAGGTAGCTGTGAGCATTGTCAGGTGACACGCCGCCTGTGGGGCAGAAGGTGATTTGCGGCAAGGGTGCGCCGATGGCTTTCAGGGCGGGGGCGCCGCCCGAAGCCTCAGCCGGGAAGAATTTCAGCATGTCATAGCCCTTTTCCAGCAGGGCCATCGCCTCGGTCGCGGTGGCTGCTCCGGGTAGAAGGGGCAGGTCTTCGGCCTCACAAGCCGCGATCAGGGCGTCGGTCGCGCCGGGCGAGACGCCAAAATGCGCGCCTGCGGCCTTGGCGGCGCGGACGTCTTCGGGCGTGATCAGCGTGCCTGCGCCGACGACGCCGCCGGGAACGTTGGCCATGGCGCGGATGGCGTCGAGGGCTGCGGGGGTGCGCAGGGTGACTTCGAGCGCGGGGAGGTCTCCGGCAACCAGAGCTTGGGCCAGCGGGCGGGCGTGGGTGGCGTCATCGACGACGAGCACCGGGATGATGGGGGCAAGGGCGCAGATCTCGCGGGTGCGTTGGGTTTTGGACATGAGGTTAAACTCCGAAAATGCTGGCACCGCTGTCGGCGGAACCGACATTCTGGCGGAATGCACCGAAGAGGTCGCGCCCGACCCCATGCTGATTGGCCGAGAGGTCGGCGGTGGCAGGTTTGCGGTCCAGTACGCCGTCGGTGAGGATTTCCAGTTCCCCTTTCACCGCGTCGACGCGCAGGATGTCGCCGTCCTGCAGGTAGGCGATTGGCCCCTGATCCAGCGCCTCGGGGCAGACATGGATGGCGGCGGGGACTTTGCCCGACGCGCCGGACATGCGGCCATCGGTGACGAGAGCAACCTTTTGGCCCCTGCCCTGCAGGATCGACAGGATCGGGGTGAGCGAGTGCAATTCAGGCATTCCGTTGGCCTTGGGGCCCTGAAAACGGACGACGACGATGGTGTCACCCGTGAACTCTCCGGCTTTGAAGGCGTCTTTGACCGCGTTTTGGTCTTGGAACACGCGCACGGGGGCTTCGACCACCTGATGTTCGGGTGCGACGGCTGAGACTTTCATGACGCCGGTGCCCAGATTGCCGGTCAGGCGCGAAAGGCCGCCGGTGGGCTGGAACGGATCATTGGCGGGGCGGACAATCTTTTCGTTCAGGCTGTGGCCTGCGCCGTCTTCCCAGACCAGTTCGCCGTCTTTCAGCTTGGGTTCCTTGGTGTAGTTGTGCAGGCCCTGCCCGGCGACGGTCAGGGTGTCGGGGTGCAGCAGGCCTTCGTTCAGCAGCGTGCCGATGGCAAAGCCCAAGCCGCCAGCGGCGTGGAAGTGGTTCACGTCGGCCAGACCGTTTGGATAGACCCGCGCGACCAGAGGGACCACAGCGGAAATGTCGGAAAAGTCCTGCCAATCCAGTACGATACCGCCCGCGCGCGCCATGGCGATCAGGTGGATCAGCAGGTTGGTCGAGCCACCCGTGGCCATCAGGCCGACGATGCCGTTGACGAAAGCACGCTCATCAAGGATCTGACAGACCGGGGTGTAGTGATTGCCCAACGCGCTGAGGGAAAGGGCGCGGCGGGCGCCTTCCTCGGTCAGGGCATCGCGCAGGGGCGTGTTGGGATTGACAAAGCTGGAGCCCGGCAGGTGCAGGCCCATGAATTCCATCAGCATCTGATTAGTGTTGGCGGTGCCATAGAAGGTGCAGGTGCCGGGGCCGTGATAGGCCGCCATTTCTGCCTTCATCAGGGCGTCGCGGCCCACTTCTCCGGCGGCGAATTGCTGTCGGACCTTGGCCTTTTCGTCGTTTGGCAAGCCGCTGGTCATCGGACCTGCGGGCAGGAAAACGGCGGGCAAATGGCCAAACGCTTGCGCGCCGATGATGAGACCGGGCACGATCTTGTCGCAGACGCCCAGGAAGACCGCCGCGTCATAGGTGTTGTGGCTAAGCGCCACGCCAGTGGCCAGCGCGATTACGTCGCGGGAAAACAGGGACAGTTCCATCCCCGCTTCGCCCTGGGTGACGCCGTCGCACATGGCAGGAACTCCGCCTGCGACCTGCGCAGTACCGCCCGCGGCCCGGATCGCATCGCGGATCAGGGCGGGGTAGCGTTCGAACGGCTGATGGGCCGAGAGCATGTCGTTATAGGCGGTGACAATGCCCAGATTGCCTGCGGTGCCGGTGGCCATCGACTGCTGATCTTCGCCCGCACCGGCATAGGCATGGGCCTGACCGCTGCAGGACAGATGCGCGCGGGCGGGGCCTTTGGACTTGGCCTGCTCCATCCGGTCCAGATGCGGGCCGCGCAGATCGGCGCTGCGGTCGATGATGCGTTTGGTGACGTCGGAAATAACTGTGTTGACCATGACTATCCTCCGATCTGCCGCCAGCGGCGGCCATCGCGATGCATCAGCATCAGGGCTTCTTCGGGGCCGGAACTGCCCTGATCGTATTTCGCGGGCTTATCGCCACGCTGCTCCCAGCCGTGAATGATGGGATCAACCCAGGCCCAGGCGGCCTCGGCCTCATCGCCACGCATGAACAGGGTCTGGTCGCCCCGGATGACGTCCATGATCAGGCGTTCATAGGCGTCGGGGGATTGCCCGTCGTCGCCCAAAGCGTCGGCAAAGCTCATGTCCAGCGCCACGTCGGACAGGCGGAAACCGCCCTGCCCCGGTTCCTTGATGGTGGTGCGCAGGGTGATGCCTTCGTCCGGTTGCAGACGGATCACCAGCACGTTGCCGTGCAGAGGGCCAACATTCGGGAAAATCGTATGTGGCGGATCGCGGAAGAACACCGCAATCTCGGATTCGCGGGCGCGCAGACGTTTGCCGGTGCGCAGATAAAACGGCACGCCCGCCCAGCGCCAGTTGCCAATATGGGCCTTGAGCGCGATGTAGCTTTCGGTCCGGCTGGCCGGGTCTCCGACGTGATCCAGATAGCCATCGCCGCCTTGGCTGGTGCGATACTGGCCGCGGGCGATGTCCTTGGGCTCGACCGGCTCCAGCGCCTCGATCACCTTGACCTTTTCATCGCGCACCGCGTTGGGCGCGAATTTCGAAGGCGGTTCCATCGCGGTCAGGCACAGCAGTTGCACCAGATGGTTCTGGATCATGTCCCGCATCGCGCCGGATTGATCGTAATAGGCCCCGCGCCCCTCGACACCTACGGTTTCGGCGACGGTGATCTGAACGTGATCCACATGGGTGGCGTTCCATAGCGGTTCGAACAGGGAATTGGCAAAGCGCAGCGCCATCAGGTTCTGCACCGTCTCCTTGCCCAGATAATGGTCGATCCGGTAGATCTGATGTTCATCAAAACAGGCACGCAGCCCTTCGTTCAGCGCTTTGGCCGAAGCCAGATCGTGACCAAAAGGCTTCTCGACCACGATCCGGCTGTCGGGTGTCGCCAGCCCGTGATCGTTCAGCCGCTGTGCAATGCCTGAAAACAGGCTGGGATCGACCGAGAGATAAAAGGCGCGAACAGCGTCCGGGCGCAGGGCCTTGGCCAGTTCAGGCCATCCCGCATCGCCCAGCGCATCGACGGGCACGTATTCAACGCGGGTCAGAAAGCGATCCAGCGTCTCTTTCTTGAACTGAGGCGCGAATTCCTGCATCGATTTGCGTAAAAGGTCACGGAATCCATCGCTGTCCATGTCCGAGCGCGCGGTGCCGATGATGCGCGCATCCTCGGGCATCTGGCCGACTTCGAAGCGGTGATAGAGCCCCGGCAGGATCTTCCGTTGTGCCAGATCGCCGGTCGCGCCAAACAGCACGAGGTCGAACGGATCTACCGGAATGACGCGTGAAACCATGGCGAGGCTCCTTCTTGGGATAGCGCCTGTTTAGCAGCGCGGCGCCTGGATGTGTAAGGTTGAAGCGTTGCGCTATCATGTTATCGCTAACATTCATCGCGTGGATAAGAAACCCCCAGGAAAAAATCAAGCCCGGAATTTTGCGCGGCGCTGAAACCTGGTGCTGACGGTTTCTTGGAAAGAAACCGGGCCTGAAACTTTTGAAGTTTCAGGCGCGCGTCAGTTTTGGGTGCGCAGCCAATCCATTACCGCCGGGCGTACGGATTGTTCACCGCGATGGCGGGCATCCGCGATGATCTTGCGCACGTCCTGCAGGTTCGACCGCAACAGCAGGCTTTTGACCGGACCGATCGAAGCCGGGCGCATCGACAGGGTTCGGATTCCCATGGCGGCAAGGCACAGTGCCTCGACCGGGCGGCCTGCATCCTCGCCACAAAAGCTGAGCGGCGTGTCCGAGACCTGACAGCGTTCGACGATGCGTTCGATAAAGCTGAGGAAACTGACATTCAGCGTATCATAGCGGCGGCGGACCAGTTCGTTCTCCCGGTCAGCGGCAAAGAAGAACTGTTTCAGATCGTTGCCGCCGACCGAGATGAAATCGACCTCGTCAAAGAATTTCTGCGGGGCAAAACCCAGCGACGGAGTTTCCAGCATCGCCCCGACCTCAAGCGTTTCGGGCAGGACATGGCCCAGACGTTTTTCGCGTTCGATGGTCTTGTTGACCTCCCACCGTGCTTCGCGGAACTCATCCGCCTGAGCCACGAAAGGGAACATGATGGTCAGCGGGCGGCCATTGGCGGCGCGGATCAGGGCCTGCAACTGCATCCGCATGACGCCGCGTTTGTCGAGCCCGACGCGGATGGCGCGCCAGCCCAGCGCCGGGTTGGGTTCGGCCACGTGTTTCATGTAGGGCAGAACCTTGTCCGAGCCGATGTCCAGCGTTCGGAACACCACCCGCTTGTCGCCTGCTGCATCCAGAACCCGTTGATATTGCGCCACAAGCTCTTGCCGTTTGGGCATTTTGTTGCGGATCAGGAACTGCAATTCGGTGCGGAACAGGCCGACCCCTTCGGCCCCGGAATTGGCCAGCGACGGAAGGTCAGCCATCAGACCTGCATTCATCACCAGATTCATCCGCGCCCCGTCCTGAGTCACGGTCGGGGTTTCGCGGATCGAGGCATAGCGTTCCTGCGCCTTGGCCTGCATGGCGATCTTGTCGCGGAAAGCGCTGACCACCGTATCCTCGGGCCGCAGATGCACCACGCCCTGATCGCCATCCACCAGAATGTGATCCCCGTTCAGCGCCTCGGTCGTGATCCGGCCTACATGCACCACAAGCGGGATCGCCAGCGCGCGGGCGACGATGGTGGCGTGGCTGCCCACGGACCCTTCTTCGAGAACGATTCCTTTGAGCGCGCGCCCATATTCCAGCAGATCGCCGGGGCCGATATTACGGGCGATCAGGATCGGGTCAGGCGGCAGATCAGCGCCGCCATTGGTGCCCTGCCCGGTCAGGATGCGCAGCAGACGGTTGCTGAGGTCATCAAGATCGGCCAGCCGTTCGCGCAGATAAGGGTCCGAGACCTGGCTCATCCGCGCGCGGGCCTGAGATTGTTCCTTTTCCACCGCGGCCTCAGCGCTGAGGCCGAGTGCGATGTCTTCTTCCATCCGCCGCATCCAGCCTTTGGAATTGGCAAACATCCGATAGGCTTCCAGCACCTGAAGCTGTTCCTTGTCACCGCCCTGCGAAATTTCAAGCATCTTGTCGACACCAACGCGCAGTTCATCAACCGCCTCGATCAGGCGTTCGCGTTCGCGATGCGGGTCGTCGGCAATCGGGTTGGTGACAACGACGCGGGGTTCGTGCAGCCACACATGGCCCTCGGCCGAGCCTTCCTGGGCGGGACCACCGCGCAGCAGCAGGGATTGCTGATGCAGCGGCGACAGGGCCGCGCCTTCACCGATAAAGGCCCCCAGTTCGGCCATTTCGGCCAGAACCATGGCGACCACTTCCAGCGCATAGATCTCGTCAGCGGAAAATTCCCGCGCCTCGCGGGATTGCACGACCAGAACACCCAGCTTTTGCCCCAGACGCTGCACCGGAACACCCAGAAAGGACGAAAACCGCTCTTCCCCCGTTTCCGGCATGTAGCGAAAGCCCCTGGCCGAGGGCGCATTCGCCGTGTTCATCACCTTGCCGCTTTGGGCAACGCGGCCCACCAGACCTTCGCCCATGCGCATCCGGGTTTTGTGGACCGCCTCGGGCGACAATCCTTCGGTCGCGCAAAGCTCCAGCGTCTCCTCGTCGCGAAACAGATAGATCGAGCACACCTCGCTGCGCATACTGTCCGCAATCAGGTGGGTGATCCGGTCAAGACGTTCCTGACCGGCGGCCTCGCTCGCCATTTCTTCGCGCAGCCGCCCCAGCAGCTTGCGGGATTCTGTTTCGGTGCCGTCCGCCATGGCCCACCCAACTTACGGTTTCAGACGGGCCTTAGGTCTGAATGCTCAGGCCGCCTTGTCCAGTTCAAAGGCATCATGCAGTGCCTGAACCGCAAGTTCCATGTATTTCCGATCCACAAGAACGGAAATTTTGATCTCGGAGGTAGTAATGACCTTGATGTTGATCCCCTCATCCGAGAGCACCTTGAACATTTTGGCCGCAACACCCGACTGCGAGCGCATTCCGATACCAACAACCGAGACCTTGCAGACATCTTCGTCAGCGACGAGTTCGGCATAGTTCAACTCGCCCTTTTCCTTGATCGCCAGCAGCGCCTTTTCGGCGCGGGCCACCTGATCGGTGGGGCAGGAAAAGGTCATATCCGTGCGCCCCTCGTCCGAGATGTTCTGGACGATCATATCCACGTTCACGCCTTCATCACTGAGTGCGGTAAAGATGATCGAGGCGATACCGGGACGGTCGGCCACGGATACCACGGTCATCTTGGCTTCGTCGCGGGAATAGGCCACACCGGCCACAACATTGGATTCCATGATATCCTCCTCGTCGCAGACCAGCGTGCCGGCCTCGTCGGATTGTTCTTCGAAACTGGACAAAACGCGCAGTTTCACCTTGTAGCGCATCGCCAGTTCGACCGAGCGGGTTTGCAGGACCTTCGCCCCCAGCGAGGCGAGTTCCAGCATCTCTTCAAACGCGATCCGGTCCAGCTTGCGCGCCTTTTCGCAGATGCGCGGGTCGGTGGTGTAGACACCGTCGACATCCGTATAGATATCGCAGCGTTCCGCATCAAAGGCTGCGGCAAACGCAACGGCGGTCGTGTCGGACCCGCCACGGCCCAGCGTGGTAATGCGGCCTTCGGGGCTGACGCCCTGAAACCCGGCCACAACCGCAACCCGCATCCCTTCGGCAAATTTGGCATTGATATTGTCGGTGGGGATCTCTTCGATTCTGGCCTGACTGTGGGCGCTGGTGGTCAGCAGCGGCACCTGCCAGCCCTGCCAACTGCGCGCGGGAACATCCATTTCCTGCAGGGTCAGGGCCATCAATCCGGCGGTCACATTCTCACCCGAGGAAACGACGGCATCATATTCACGCGCATCGAACAGCGGAGAGGTTTCGTTGACCCAGCCCACCAGTTCATTGGTCTTGCCCGACATGGCCGAGACGATGACGATCACGTCATATCCCTTGGCCACCTCGACGCCCACGCGTTTCGCCGCACGACGGATACGGTCAAGGTTGGCGACCGACGTGCCGCCGAATTTCATTACAAGTACGGGCATGGGGGCTGGTGTCTCCGCGCCTTTGAAGTCTGGTCCCCGAGCCTCATATGCGAGGGGGGCTTCAAGGGCAAGTGGGCAAAGCCAAACGTATACACGGCTTTACAAGCCGGGCCCGCAGTGTCAGCCTATCGCCAACCGGTTCATTCAAGAGGATTTCCATGCTGCGTTTCGCATTGGCCCTGACGTTGATATCATCCCCCGCCCTTGCTCAGGTCGCCACCCAGGCTGGCACCGATGGCAAGAACGCTTTAGGCACTGTGCCCTGTGCGGCAAATGCCGGTGATCCGCTGCAAAGCTGCCACGCCGAGCTGCGCCGCCGCGAGGATGGAACCGCGACATTGGCGGTGCAGTTGCCGGGCGGTGATGTGCGCAGCATCTATTTCACCGATGGGGTGCCGGATTCCAGCAGTTCGGCCTCGAAACTGACTTATGAGACCCCCGGCGACATCATGGTGATCTATATCGAACCCGGCGAGGTGTTCGAGATCCCCAAGGCGGCTCTGACCTCTCAGTAAGGATGCGAGCGGCCATCCCAGGTTTCAAAACATCCCGTGGTCGCTGGGGATAGCGCGTCAAACCGGGTCAGCAGGCCGTTTGCGGCCTGATCCACGGTAATATCAGCAGCCCCGCCGCCCATATCGGTTTGCACCCAACCCGGATGATAGATGCCGACCGAGATACCGTCAGCGCGCAAATCCGTCGCCAGGTTCCGCCCCAGATTCAGCACCGCCGCCTTGGAGGCGCGATAGATATAACTACCGCCCGGCGCGTGAGTATGCGAGGCCATCTGCGATGACAGGATCGCGATTTTTCCCTTTGCCAGCCGCAGGTTGGGTAAAAGGGACTGAACGGTCAGAAACACGCCGGTGACGTTGGTGGCAAAGCTTTGCGCCCACATCTCAGCGGGATAGTCATCGATGCTGTGCCCCTTGTCCAGATAGACGCCCGCATTGCAGATCAGCAGATCAATCGGTTGCCCCACTAGCGCTTGCGCCAGTTCGGCCTGTTGCACCGGATCGGTCACATCCAGCTTGATCCGGGCACTGTCATCGCGCGCGGTTCCGATCACCTGATGACCGTTTTGCAGATAAAGCTGTGACAGCGCCTTGCCGATGCCGCGATTGACCCCGGTGATAACGATGTTCATGCCTCAGTTGGTCTTTCTGCTGGGCAGAAACGGCAGCGGAGCCACTGGCACGCCTTCTTCGATCAACTCGCGGGCTTCTTCGGGCTTGGCCTCGCCATAAATTGCGCGCTCGGGCGCGTCGCCCAAATGCATCTTACGGGCCTCGCTGGCAAAGGCTTTGCCGACATAGTCCGAGTTCTCCTCGACCTTGCGGCGCAATTCGCCCAGCACTTTTTCAATATCCGGACCTGCCGAGGCCACCTGAATCCGCTCGCCCTCGGACTCGCTATTCGCAAGCGCGGCGCCCCGTGCGGGGCGCACCCGGGGTGTCATGATCGCCTTTTCCACATCTTTGCAACCACAGACGGCGCAAACCACCATCCCGGCCGCTGCAAGTTTGTCGTAAGCTTCGGCCGACTGGAACCAGCTGTCAAAGCTGTGGCCATCGCTGCATTTCAGGGCGTATTGAATCATGGTCCGTCCAATTTCCTGCTAGGCGAATTGATACCGGGCGGATCGGTAATTTCAAGTGTTTCCAGCCCATGCTGCATTAAGATTGGCCGCAGAGCCCTGACAATACCGGCACGAGCGAAAAAGTTACGCTACGTCACGCAAAATCAGACAGGCATCACCCGTTTTTGCCCGAGCGTCCACCCCGGCACGTCGCCCCTAGCTTATCATACGACGCGACAGGCGCTGAACCAGTTCATCATGGGGAATATCGGCATCAATCGCCAATCGGCGCAGGCCAAAGTGAACCTGCGCGATCTGCTGATAATAGCGTGTATAGACGTAATTCGTTCCGCCCCCCGCCAGGGCCCCCAGCACTGGCACCGACTGGGCCGCCAGTTTCTGGCCCAGCACCACAGACAGGCGCGGCGCTACGGTGGCGATCAGCTTTTGCATCGTTGGCCCTGTCAGCGTCAGACGGACCGAGAAGAACCCCAGATCGGCCCCGTCATCTTCGACCAGCGGGCCAGCGGCGGAGAGCACGCGAATCGAGTCGAATTTGACGTTCTCTGCCGCAGGATCAAACCCTTCCCGCGCAGCCGCGCCCTGGATCGCACGCAAAAGCATCGCCGTTGTTGCCGGCAGTTCGATCAGGGCCGAGGTGACGCCGCCCATGCCGCCAGCCGCCCCCATCGCGGTGGTGACAGCTGTATTGACCCAAGGGCTTTGGTCCGGCACCGCCCTGCGCGAGCCCTGTGCTGCGTGCATGGCCATCCACAACGCCCGCTCGGTTGCCCCGGTCAGGCCGTCCCGCACAGGCTGGGGCAATTGGTCGAGCAACGATTCAGCAGACCCGCCCAGACGGTTCAGCAATTTCACACCAGCACCGCCAGCGGCTTTGTAGTGCCGGGCCAGACGATCAAGCTCGGCCTCGGGATCGATTTTTTCAATCAGAACCACGTCCTGCATTCATGCCCTCCTGTGTATACAAGATTGGCATTTTGCCGACAGCTTTCAATGGCTCAGCGCGCCCAGCGCGTCACTGACCCCGCCACATCACGCCACGCATCGGGGGTCAGATCCAGCCCCAGAATACGTTCGGGGTTGGTCGGCGGCGGCATCTCGACCCCCTGCAAGGGGCTGAAACCAAACCGCGCATAATATGGCGCGTCGCCCACCAGCATGACCCGCTGCCAGCCCTGATCGAGACCTGCCCCCACGCCTTCGCGGATCAGAAAACCGCCCAGCCCTTCGCCCTGATGGGTCGGATGGACGGCAACAGGCCCAAGCAGCAGCGCGTCGTGATCGCCCACATGCACCGGCCAGAACCGGATGGCCCCGGCCAGAATGCCCTGACCATCGCGCGCCACCATCGACAACCCGGTCACAGGGGGCACATCATCGCGCAGACGGTATGACGACAGCGCCTCGCGCCCCGGCGCAAAGCACAGGTCATAGAGCGCCTCGACCTCCCACCAATCGTCCGGCTCTTCCGGCCTGATTCCGAACTGCTGCACCCCGGTCCTCTTTTCCTTGCTGGCAATCGCCCTAGCACTTCGGTACGACTTGGGCAAACGCTTGGAGTACCTATGTTCTACCGTCCCGAAAACGGCCACGGCCTGCCGCATAACCCGTTCAACGCGATCATCACGCCGCGCCCCATCGGCTGGATTTCGTCACGCGATGCGGATGGGGTCAATAATCTGGCCCCCTATTCCTTTTTCAACGGGGTCGCCTATGAACCGCCGCAGGTGATGTTCGCCTCGACCGGGATGAAGGACGACCAGAATGGCACCAAGGACAGCATGGCTAACATCGAAGCAACCGGCGTGTTTTGCGTCAACATCGTCAGCCACGCGCACCGTGATGCGATGAATGCAAGTTCTGCCGGGTTGCCGAAACATATCGACGAGTTCGATCACGCCGAGTTGACCCCCGTGGAGTGCGAAACCATCCCCTGTGCGCGCATTGACGGCGCTCCGGCGGCGCTGGAATGCGGGCTGACTCAGATCGTGACCCTGCCGGGTGCTGCAAACCGCGTGGTGTTTGGCGAAGTTACCGGCATCCATCTGCATGACGATCACATCAGGGATGGCAAGTTCGACGTGACCACATTCCAGCCGCTGGCGCGACTGGGGTATCGGGATTATTCAGTTGTAACAGATCTGTTTTCGCTTAGCCGACCGGACGATTAGGGGGCTCTGCCCCCGCCGCCTTCGGCGTCTCCCCCGGGATATTTTCAGACAGATGAAGCAGGGGATCCTTTATTCATCTGTCCCCAAATATCCCGGAGCGCGAGGCAGAGCCTCGCAAAAATCAATGGCCCCCAAGGATGCCGGTGCGGACCGAGTAATCAACAACCAGCCCGTAATCCGGGTCGTCGTCGCTGTCCACCATCAGGTGACCGGCCTTGGTCAGCAGCTTGTGGCAATCCCGGCTCAGGTGACGCAGCATGACGCGCTTGCCGGCGGCCTCGTATTTGGCTGCGACGTTTTCGATAGCCTGCAAGGCCGACTGATCCACGACGCGGCTGTCGGCGAAGTCGACGATAACCAGTTCGGGGTCAGAGCTCACCTCGAACAGTTCGACGAAGCCTTCGGACGAGCCAAAGAATAACGGGCCCTTGATTTCATAGACCTTGGCACCCTTTTCGGTGACCGACTCGCGGGTTTCTGCGTGGATGCGTTTGGCGTTGTTCCAGGCATAAGCCAGTGCCGAGACGATCACGCCCACGACTACGGCGACCGCGAGGTCTTCCATTACGGTGACAACCGTCACCAGCACGATGACGAAGGCATCCATCGCTGGCACTTTGCGCATGATGTTGAATGAGTTCCAGGCAAAGGTGCCGATCACCACCATGAACATCACTCCTACCAGCGCGGCCAGCGGAATCTGCTCGATCAAAGGCGCGGCGAACAGGATGAAGACCAGCAGGAACAGGGCTGCGGCGATCCCGGCGACGCGGGTGCGACCGCCGGATTTCACGTTGATCATTGACTGACCGATCATCGCACAGCCGCCCATGCCGCCAAAGAAGCCGGTGACGACGTTGGCCGCACCTTGTGCGATACATTCCTGCGAGGCTCCGCCGCGTTTGCCGGTGATTTCGCCGACAAGGTTCAGGGTCAGCAGGGATTCAATCAGGCCGATGGCGGCGAGGATGACGGCGTAGGGCAGGATGATCCGGAAGGTCTCAAGTTCCAGCGGCACCATCGGGATGTGGAAGGCGGGCAGGCCGCCCTCGATTGACGCCAGATCGCCAACGCGGGGGACGTCGAGCCCCAGACCGATGACCAGCGCGGCGACGACAACGATCCCGGCCAGCGGCGCGGGGATAATCCGCGTCACGCGGGGCATGACCCAGATCACCGCCATGGTCAGCGCAACAAGGCCCAGCATCGTATAAAGCTGCAGCCCGGACAGCCATTCGCCGCCGCCCATGCCGTGGCCGGTATTCTCCATCGTGCCGGGGACCTTGAACTGTCCCATCTGCGCCAGGAAAATCACGATGGCCAGACCGTTTACAAAGCCCAGCATCACGGGATGCGGGACAAGGCGGATGAACCGGCCCCAATGCATCGCGCCTGCGATCACTTGTAGGATGCCCATCAAAACAACCGTGGCGAACAGATATTCAACCCCGTGCTGCGCGACCAAGGCAACCATGACCACAGCCAACGCGCCTGTTGCGCCCGAGATCATGCCCGGACGGCCACCGATCAGCGCGGTGATCAGGCCCACCAGAAATGCCGCGTAAAGGCCCACCAGCGGGTGAACCCCCGCGACAAAGGCAAAGGCGACCGCCTCGGGGACCAGCGCGAGGGCCACTGTCAGACCCGACAACAGCTCGATCCGGATACGGGACAGTGTAAAGCCTTCGTCGGGCATCCAACGCAGATCGGGAATGGCTAGGCGATTGGCAAAGCTTGCCAGCAAGGCTCGGGGCATGGATCAGTCCTGTGGGTCGTCATGTTCGCGCGAATGGGGCGTTCTAGCGGTCATTCCCGACAAGAGATACGGCGCAGAGTGGGACTCTGCCATGCGCCTAACGCATAGCAGGCCACGGCCACGCACAAAGCGTTGAAGCCACTTGCCAAATCCCGTGCGGCCCCGCAGAACAAAAGAAGCAGAAATTTCATCCGGAGAGCCAAAGTGACCCAAACCAGAATTGCCGTTATCGGAGGATCGGGCATCTATGACATAGATGGTCTGGAAAATGCGGAATGGGTCACGGTCGAAACTCCCTGGGGCGCACCGTCGGATCAGATCCTGACCGGGTCCTTGAATGGCGTTGCCATGGCCTTTCTACCACGCCACGGGCGGGGGCATGTGCATTCGCCCACGGATGTACCCTATCGCGCCAATATCGACGCGCTGAAGCGGTTGGGCGTGACGGATGTGATATCGATCTCGGCCTGTGGGTCGTTTCGCGAACATATGGCGCCGGGCGATTTTGTGATCGTGGATCAGTTCATCGACCGGACATTTGCGCGCGACAAAAGCTTTTTCGGGTCGGGCTGCGTCGCTCATGTCAGCGTTGCGCATCCAACCTGCCCGCGCCTGTCGGACGCCTGCGAAACAGCCGGAAACGCCGCGGGGATCACCATCCATCGTGGCGGCACCTATCTGGCGATGGAAGGTCCGCAATTTTCAACGCTGGCGGAATCGAGGATGTACCGCGAGCAATGGGGCTGCGATGTGATCGGCATGACCAACATGCCCGAAGCGAAACTCGCCCGTGAGGCGGAGCTTTGTTATGCCTCGATCGCCATGGTGACAGATTACGACAGCTGGCACCCCGATCATGGTGAGGTCGATGTGACCGCCATCATCGCCACCCTGACCGGCAATGCAGACAAGGGCCGCGCTTTGGTCAAGGGTCTGCCCGCCTTGCTCGGGTCCGAACGCGCTCCCTGCCCGCATGGCTGCGACCGGGCGCTGGAATACGCGATCCTGACAGCGCCGGAAAAGCGCGATCCCGCGTTGATGGCAAAGCTGGACGCGGTGGCGGGTCGCATCCTCTGATCCTGTTGGCCTCTAGTTCTGAGACAGGCTTTTCTGCACCTCATCCCACAACCCGTGTGACCACAGGTCGTTATGGGTTCCGTCGGGGATCGCATGGAATTGCGTGTTGTCGCCGGATATTTCCGCCAGAGCCGCGCCATGGTGAAACGGAACCGTTTCGTCATTGGTGCCGTGAAAGATCAAGGTCGGCACAGTGATATGTTCAATCAGATCGCGGGTGGCGAACTGATCCTTCATTAGTGCTGATACGGGCAACCACGGATAGCGTTCGGCGGCAACATCGACGGTCGCCGTGAACGGAGCCTCAAGCACCAGAAGCCGGGCACCGGGGCGTTGTTCGGCCACGGCGGCGGCCACGCCTGTGCCAAGGCTCTGCCCGTGCAGCACGACCTCAGCACCTGCGCCATCCAGCCGGTCGAACATCTGGACGCCGTCTTCGATCAAGGCAATTTCCGAGGGCTCGCCCTCGCTGCCTGGAAAGCCGCGATAGCTGGGGGCGAGCAGGCCATAGCCGCTGTTGAGAATTTCTCGCATACGGTCGGCGCGGTCGCCCAGATTGCCGGACTGGCCGTGAAAGAACAAAACCGTCGGCGCGCCATCGATTGCGGGCGGCGCCGACCATGCTGTCAGCACGGCACCATCCGCCATCGGCAGCGAGATCGCATCGACATCGGCCAGCCCAACGGCGCGGGGTTCCGGCAACTCACCGCCCGGTTTGAACAAAATGGCGCGTTGATTGGCGTACATATACCCCAGAATGCCCGCATAGATCGCAGCCGAAATAAGGACCAAGGCGGCCACAACGCCCCTGATCCCACGGAAAGCTGACCGCGAGGCGGTCGAGTTCGTGTTCAACTGTTCTGTCTGTACCATCGGCCCCTCCGACCGGGTTGGAGTTACGAAAGAGTCTGGGGGGCTCGGGCCATGGTTTCAACCTATGCTCTCCGAGCTTAATCTTAACTTAATCCTGTTGCCGGAATGTCGACCGCAAGTTCAATTTTCCAGACCATGGTTGAAAACTCCCGCGTCAAATCCAACTTAAATGCGATTATCGGATGCAAAACAGGCTATTAGAACATTGCGAAGGACAGATGTGAAACGTCTTGATGCGCTGGACGCTGCGCGTTTTCTGGCCTTTTGCGGCATGGTTCTGGTGAACTTTCGCATCGCAGCACAGGTTGCGCCCGGGAACGACTGGGCCTCATCCCTGATCGACGCGCTTGAGGGGCGCGCGGCGGCGCTGTTTGTCGTGCTGGCGGGCGTCAGCGTCGGTCTTTCGCGGATCTCGGGGCCTGTTCTGCTGCGCCGCGCCGCTTTCCTGTTCGGGCTGGGCCTGCTGAACATGACGATCTTCGACGCCGATATTCTGCATTTCTATGCCGTGTATTTTGTGATCGGCGCGCTGTTTCTAACCGCCCAACCGCGCATGATGTGGCTGGGCGCGGGTGCCCTGATCGCGCTGAGTCTCACGGCGCATTTCATCTTTGACTATGATCGCGGCTGGGATTGGACAGCGCTGACATATGTCGACCTGTGGACCCTGCCCGGTTTCCTGCGCAACCTGTTCTTCAACGGCTGGCACCCGGTCTTTCCCTGGACCGTCTTTCTGTTGATCGGTATGGCTATCGGGCGATCTGAACTGCACACATTATGCGTTCAACACCGGCTGATCATGTGGGGCTTTGGAGCTGCCGTATTGGCCCTGTTCCCACAAATGCTGACCTCTGACCCCGATCTGGCAGCGCTTTTGGGCACCGAATCCATCCCTCCGGGTCCGTTCTACATCATTGCGGGCACCGGTACGGCCTGTTTGGTTATCGGCTTGCTGTTGAAACTATGGCCCCGGATCGAAAAGACGCGGATTGCCCCGGCGCTGACTTTGCCGGGTCGGCAAAGCCTGACGCTTTACATGGCGCATATTCTGATCGGCATGGGCATTCTGGACGAGGCGGGGCTGCTGGACGGCCAATTAAGCGCGGCACAGATCGTTGGATATGCGGCGCTGTTCTGTGCCATGTCTTCAGTGTTTGCGATACTTTGGAGCCGCAAATTCAGACACGGCCCGCTTGAGGCGGTGATGCGCTACGTGACCGAACCATCGAAAAGGTTGACGCGAAACTCGTAACAGGGCTTGCTGGCGCAAACTGTGTCGAAGGTTTCTCATGTCTCTGGATATCTGGCTGGCTTTTGTGGCTGCATCAACCGCCTTGCTGCTGATCCCCGGCCCAACGGTCTTACTGGTGCTGAGCTACGCGCTGTCCAAAGGTCGCAGCGTGGCGGTCGCCTCGGCGACCGGAGTCGCAGTTGGCGACCTGATCGCAATGACCGCGTCTCTTATGGGTCTTGGCGCGCTTGTTCTGGCCTCAGCAACGCTGTTTTCTGTTCTGAAATGGGTTGGCGCCGCATATTTGGTCTGGCTGGGTCTCAAACTGCTGCGTAGCGCCCCGTCTGACGGGCTTCAAACCGTGGCAACGGGTCGGGATGTCACCGCACGCGGTGTGTTTGGCCATGCGGCCGCCGTCACTGCATTGAACCCGAAATCCATCGCTTTCTTTATCGCCTTCGTCCCGCAATTCCTGCGCCCGGCTGACCCGCTTGGCCCGCAATTTGCAATCCTGATTGCAACCTTCGTGGGATTGGCCGGTTTGAACGCTCTGGCCTACGCGTTGCTGGCAGACCGTCTGCGTCAGATGATCGGGCGCCCCGGCATCATCACCGGAATAACCCGTTTCGGAGGGCTGACCCTGATCGGGATGGGCATCGCCACGGCGGTTCTGAGGCGTCCGGCGTAAATTGTCACGGGCGGCGAACGAACCTTGCAAGGCTGCCCGTCATACGCCAAAACCCCCAGCGTGTTTTGACGTCGAAAGGGTGGCTCATGTCCAGAAACAAAACCGTCAAGGATTACATCCGGACAATCGTCGATTTCCCGCATGAAGGGATCATGTTTCGCGATGTTACCACTCTGTTTGCCGATCCGCGCGGCTTTCGCATCGCCATCGATCAGATGCTGCACCCCTATGCGGGCGAGCGCATCGACAAAGTCGTCGGGCTTGAGGCCCGCGGCTTTATCCTGGGTGGTGCCATCGCGCATCAGCTCAGCGTCGGATTTGTTCCGATCCGAAAAAAGGGCAAGCTGCCCGGCACCACCATCAGTCAGGATTACAAGCTGGAATACGGCGAGGCCATCGTTGAAATCCACGACGACGCCATCCAGCCGGGCGAAAAAATCCTCGTGGTCGATGACCTGCTGGCCACCGGAGGCACAGCAGTCGCGGGGATCAAGCTGATCGAACGCCTCGGCGGCGAAATCGTATCCTGCGCCTTTATCATCGACCTGCCCGAACTGGGCGGCCGCAAACAGCTGGAAGAGATGGGCATGGACGTCCACGCGCTTTGCGCCTTCGAGGGCGCATAAGCCCCGCCCTTCTTCTGTTCAAAAATACCTCGGGGGAATCCAGCCCCCTTAAGGGGCGGGATGGGGGCAGCGCCCCCTACCCGGTTGACGCCAAAACCGCGCCAGGGTTCATGATCCCCTTGGGGTCAAGCGCCGCCTTGATCGCCCGCATCGCTTGCAACTTGGTCGGATCGGCGTAACGTTCAAGATCGCCTGCTTTCAGTCGGCCCACCCCATGCTCAGCACTGATCGATCCGTGAAATTCGTGCACAAGATCATGGATGGCCGTTTTCACCGCGCCCCGAATACCGTCATATTCTGCCCGGTCATGCCCCTTTGGCGGAAATACGTTGTAGTGTAGATTTCCATCCCCCACATGACCAAAACAGTTGATCCGAAACGGACCTTGTTCGGCCACTACCTCTTGCCCGCGTGCGATGAAGTCGGGGATCACTGAGATCGGGACCGAGATGTCGTGGCTCGATATTGCGCCTATCAACCGGTTGGCCTCGGGTATCTGCTCGCGCACGGCCCATAAAGCATCGCGCTGTGCCCCGGTCTGGGCGATCACCCCATCGAAAACCAGGTCCAGACCTTCAGCAGTTGAAAAGATCGTTTCAAGCATCTCGGCCGGGTCTTGCCCAACGGACAAGCCCAGCTCGATCAGGACGCTCCATTCCGGCGGCTCGTCGAAAGGTTGGCGAATGTCGGGCAACACTTCTGACAGGAATTCCAGCCCTTGCCGGTGGATCAGCTCAAAAGCACTCACACCATCGCCGACCAGATCGCGCGCAAGCGCCAGCAGATGGATTGCCGCGTCAGGTGATTCAACCTGCAAAATCGCGGTTCCGACACCCGCAGGCTGCGGAAACAGCTTCAACGTGGCTGCGGTGATAATCCCAAGCGTTCCTTCTGAACCGATCAGCAGGTTTCGCAGGTCATACCCGGTATTGTCCTTGCGCAACCGGCTGAGGCCATGCCAGATCTCGCCACTTGGCAAGACCGCTTCAAGCCCCAAGCATAGATCGCGCGCATTGCCATATCGCAGGACATTGACCCCACCGGCATTGGTCGCCAGATTTCCGCCGATACGGCAGGATCCTTGCGCTGCAAGCGAAAGCGGAAACAGACGCCCGGCTGCCTCGGCTGCGGCATGTATATCGGCCAGGACCGCCCCCGCTTCGGCGACCAGAACATTCTCGGTCGGATATACACCGCGAATAGCCGCCATTCTCTCTGTCGAGATCAAAAGCGGCGCGGGGCCATCCTGCATGACCTGCCCGCCAACCAGACCCGTTCCGCCAGCATAAGGAACCACAGGCACCCGCGAATCTGAGGCCAGCCGCACCAACATCGCGACCTCTTCAACCGACCTTGGCAAAGCCAACAGACCAGCCTGTCCCGCGAACCTTCGACGCGGCTCTTCCAGATAGCGTGCATCAACCGGGCGCAGAATATCCGCGCCAAGTTGCGCGCGGATTACATCAGCAAAATTCTCATCAGCGGGGTTCAGAACCATGGTTACTCATTGCCCAAGGCAAGCCGCAACAACAAGACCTATTCCAGATCAATCAGATATTGCGGTTCCAGCACCACAACCGTGGGCCGGCCAGGCAATGTGCGCAACGAGACGACAATCTCGGACACGCCGTCCCGTTCGACCGGAAAGTCATTCCGGATATCGACCAGAAACCGCTCCAGCGAAAAACCGGAAAACCAGTGCATCGGGATAATCACCGAGCTTTTGAGTCGTTTCAGCACCGAGATCATCTCGGGCAACGGCATGGTCGTCCCGCCATCCACGGCCGCCATGACGACGTCTAGACGGCCAAGCGCCGCGAATTGCTCATCTGATGGCACATGGTGCAGATGCCCAAGATGTCCGATGCACAAGCCTTCTATCTCGAAGACGAAAATCGAATTGCCGCGCTCTTCCACGCCCGCAAAAGCCGAGCGAATATCGGTCGAGACATTCCGCACCAGCATTTCGCCAAGATCGAGGTAATGCTCGATCCCCTGCCCGAACTCACCCCATCCCGGCAGAACATGTGGTATCGCGGGATCAGGATGCGCGGTCCAGTGGGTGCTGTGAGCGTGATTCATCGTCACCACATCCGGAATGAAATCGGCACTTCCGATGAAGCCGGTGAAATCCGTCACCGCGTTCAGCCCGCCCCGTGTCTGGATCAGAAACGACGCATGAGCGACATAACTGATCCGCACAGAAAATTCGGGTACAGGGTCCTGCCACGCCGCCTTATGAACAAACTCGATGCCGGGTGCTGCATCCGCAATTGCGATGCAATGGCTCGGCCGCCGCTCCTGCGCGACAGCCCCGCCTGCAATCATCATCAGCCCAAAAACAATCCACCGCATGACCTGAGTGTAGCGCATACGCCCGCCAAGTCATGTCCCTTGTTCTTCTGTTCAAAAATACCTCGGGGGGGTCGCGGCTTGCCGCGGCGGGGGCAGAGCCCCCTAGCCCGCATCGGTCTTGCCCCGCCGGTCAGATCGTAATGACGCATACAGAACATGCGTCCGCCACCGTCCGTTGATCTGCAGATACGACTGCGCCACGCCTTCGTATTTGAACCCGGAATTTTCCAGCAACCCGCGTGAGGGCTTGTTCTCGGGCAGACACGCCGCCTCGATCCGGCTCAGGTCCAGCCGGGTAAAGGCATGATGCACCACCGCGCCGATGGCCTCGCGCATATATCCCTGACGGGCATAGGCCTGCCCGGTCCAGTAGCCCAACGTGCCTGCCTGTGCGGGGCCGCGACGCACATTGTCCAGCGTGATCGCGCCCAGCAATTCGTCATCAGAGCGACGAAACAGAAACAGCGGGATCGCGGTGCCGCTGGCCACCGAGCGTTGCGCCCAATAAACCCGGTTGGTGAAGGACTTGCGGCTCAGGTGATCCTTGGCCCAGATCGGTTCCCACGGGGTCAGATAGTCGCGCGACGCACGGCGCAGCGCGGCCCAGGTATTGAAATCGGAATGCACCGGCGGGCGCAAGCTCAGACGCTCGGTTTCGAGTTTCAGCTTGCGTCGGCCCAACAGCATCACGCCGCGCGCCTCTCCTGCAGTTGCGCCAGTGTCGGCGCGCCTGACACGGGGCCGTAAAGCGCCAGCGCCGCCGGAGCTTTCACTGCCATCGCCTCGGCAAAGGCGCGCACGTCTTCGGTGCTTACCGCGTTGTTCTTGG